>CAZZXL010000004.1:57092-68243 GCA_964658035.1 uncultured Acetobacteraceae bacterium | reverse complement strand
GTCTCTGCCAGTACCGAGTCCTTGCGAGGGCGGTGAGTACCTGCGATACTTGATTGTGCCCACCTGGTACGACAACCCAGACAACTCAAAGCAGGTATCGCAGACATGACTGCAAAGTACATCTTTGTAACGGGCGGTGTTGTGTCCAGCCTCGGCAAAGGACTCGCCGCAGCTTCTCTTGGCTGCCTGCTTGAAAGCCGCGGCCTGAAGGTCAACCTGATGAAGTTTGACCCCTACCTGAACGTCGATCCCGGTACCATGTCGCCCTTCCAGCATGGCGAAGTCTTCGTCACTGACGACGGCGCCGAAACTGATCTTGACCTGGGCCACTACGAGCGCTTTACGCATGCGCGCCTGAGCCGCGACAATAACCTGACGACCGGCAGGATCTACGAACAGATCATTACCAAGGAGCGCCGCGGCGACTACCTGGGTAAGACTGTCCAGGTGATTCCGCACGTTACCAACGAGATCAAGAATGCGATGCGCAAGGTCGCCGCTTCGGGCGTTTCTTCGAATGACGGCGCGCAGGTGACCATTGTCGAGATCGGCGGCACGGTCGGCGATATCGAATCGCTGCCGTTCCTGGAAGCCATTCGGCAGATGCGCCAGGAGCTCGGGCGCGAGAACACTGTCTTCGTCCACGTGACGCTGGTGCCCTGGATTGCAGCGGCGCAGGAATTAAAGACCAAGCCGACACAGCATTCGGTGAAAGAGATGCTGTCGATCGGTATCCAGCCGGACATCCTGCTCTGCCGCTGCGACCGCTTTCTTTCGCATGACATCAAGGGGAAAATCGCGCTCTTCTGCAATCTTGAAGAACAGGCTGTGATCGCGGCTAAAGATGTTGAGTCAATCTATGAAGTGCCGCTCAATTTTGCACAGGAAGGGGTCGACGCCCTTGTGCTGCGGTACCTGCGCATCGACGCGCCCCATGCTGACCTGAGTAAGTGGAAGGCGCTGGTCGATCGCTGCTACAACCCGAAGGATGAAGTGTCGATCGCGATTGTCGGCAAGTATGTCGAGTATGAAGACAGCTACAAGTCGCTGAAGGAAGCGCTGGTGCATGGCGCGCTGGCTGAGAACTTGAAACTGAAAGTGACCTGGATTGAAGCGGAAGGGCTTGAAGGTCAGCATCCCGGCGACCGCGGCTATGAGACGCAGCTGGCCGGCTTCGACGGCATCCTCGTACCCGGCGGCTTCGGGAAACGCGGCATTGAAGGCATGCTCAACGCTATCCGTTATGCGCGTGAAAAAGAGGTGCCGTACTTTGGCATATGCCTCGGCATGCAGACCGCCTGCATCGAATATGCACGGAATGTCTGCGGACTGATCGCCGCCAATTCAAGCGAATTCGATCCGGCGACCCCGCATCGCATCATCTACAAACTCCGCGAACTGACAGGCGTGGAAGAGATGGGCGGCACTATGCGCCTGGGTGCCTGGACATGCATCCTCGAAGCCAACTCACTCGCGCACAACGCTTACCACGCGACTGAAATCAGCGAACGTCACCGCCATCGGTACGAATTCAACCGTGAGTACGAAGCACTTCTTACCGGCGCAGGTCTGCGCATTACCGGCACGACGCCGGATGCGACCTATGTTGAGATTGTCGAGATCCCCGGCCATCCGTTTTTCCTGGGCTGCCAGTTTCATCCGGAGTTCAAGTCAAAGCCGCTCGAGCCGCATCCCCTGTTTCATGACTTTGTGGTCGCGTCGTACAAGAACCGTATGCGCAGCACGCAACACGTTTCTGCGCTCACAGCGTCCATACCAACACCCACGCAAGTTGTGACACGTTAGGACGAATGGCCCAGGACCCTCGACCCACCCCAACTAGAACGCGCAGTGGATTGCCTCTGCTGCTGCTCGGCATCATTCTCGGCTCCATCGGCTTTGCATGGTTCGCTCATCGTGCGACACACGGCGTGTGGAACGAGATTGCGCAATATGCTACGGGCCGCAAACTCATCATCAGTGACCAGGCGCCCGCCGTCATCTCAAGCATTCAGCGTCTGCAGCGGCTGGAGTCAGTCAACTACTCCATGGACAAGATCGTCGAGAGTGCGAAAGAAAGCGATTATCTTCCTGACTTTCTTGCCGGTGATCGCCTTTTGCTGGTCGTTCACGGGCAGGTCATCGCGGGGGTCGATCTCGGCAAACTGCAGACCTCGAATGTTTCGACGACCGAGCACTCGGTCCGCGTCCATCTCCCGGATGCCGAAATTTTTGTAGTGAACCTGGACAACGCGGGCACCCATGTCTATTCACGCACAACCGGCCTGCTGGTTCCTGAAGATTCGAACCTCGAAGCCGAAACCCGCGCCAAGGCTACTGAGCAGATCAAGCAGGCAGCGCTCGATGGCGGCATCCTGAACAAGGCACGAGACAATGCCAGAGCCACCATCACCACCATGCTGCAAGGCATGGGCTTCGAACAAATCACCGTCGACTGACGATTTGCCACCGACGCCGATTTGCCATCGAGGCGGGCGCGGCTTTGCCGCTTATGCTTCCGCTGGTCGCACGGTGTTGTGGCTGGCGAATAGTAGAGGCAAAAGCCGCCTGTGTATTCATGATTCTCATAAAACGCCCTTTCAAGATTTTCCACCGTTGCCATCGAGGCCGATTTGCCATCGAGGCGGGCGCGGCTTTGCCGCCTATGCTTCCGTTGGTCGCACGGTGTTGTGGCTTGGGTATCGTCGCCGCGAAGCCGCCTGTGTATTCATGATTCCGATAAAACGCCCTTTCACGATTTGCCACCGTTGCCATCGAGCCGGCGCGGCTTTGCCGCTTATGCTCTCGCTGGTCGCACAGCTCCACGCAGGGGCCGGGTAGAGGCGTAGCGCGGATTGTGTTCTCATTATTCTTGTGAATCACGAATTTGAAATTGGCAACGTTCCTGTTGGCTCCGGCTCGCTGTTCCTCATCGCCGGGCCTTGTGTGATTGAGAGTGAAACGCATGCGCGCAGGATGGCCGATGCGATCCAGCGCATCACGAGCGATCTCAAGCTTCCCTACATTTTCAAGGCTTCGTATGACAAAGCCAACCGCACTTCAGTGAAGAGCTTTCGCGGCCCTGGTCTGCAGGAGGGAGTTGCCATCCTGAAGCGGATTGCCGAAGAAACGCACCTGCCCGTCCTCACCGATGTACATGAGCCGGGGCATTGTGAGATTGCTGCTGAAGGCGTAGATGTCCTGCAGATTCCCGCATTTCTTTGCCGCCAAACGGACCTGCTTGTTGCTGCGGGAAAAACCGGCCGCGCCGTTAATGTGAAGAAGGGCCAGTTTGTCGCGCCGGGCGATATGCAGTATGCCGTTGACAAGGTCGTCTCTACCGGGAACACGCGCGTCTTCCTGACGGAGAGGGGGGCAAGTTTCGGCTACCACAACCTGGTGGTCGATATGCGGGCCCTGCCCATCATGCGGGAGCTCGCACCGGTGGTCTTCGACGGCACGCACTCGGTGCAGATGCCATCGGCGGCAAATGGAGTTTCCGGCGGGCAGCCACAGTTCATTCCTGTGCTTACGCGCGCTGCCGTCGCCGCCGGCATCGATGGACTGTTCCTCGAAGTGCATGACGATCCGGCTCATGCCAAGTCGGATGGAGCGAATGCTCTGCGCCTTGATCAGTTGAAGCCATTGCTGGAGACGCTGCTGGCGGTTCATGAGGCTGCAAAGCATTAGTGGTTGGGGGCTTGCTGGGAAGAACGAGGCTTTTACAGTGGTTGAGGAGGATAGGATTCCGCGGGAGCTTTGCAGTTGAACGGCAAACGCAGATCGCTCCACTTAGCTGCCTTCGGCCGGGGATGACAAGTGGTAGTTCAGCCTGGGGGCAGATCATGATTTGCTTACACAGGATCCAGAGCAGCAAGATGGAGTGAAAGTCACCATCTGTGCAGGAACGCATGCGACCAAAGGGAGCATAAAGCGCCAGGGGCGCCGACGCCCGTACGGCCGTACGGCCAGTACAAAAAAAGGGCCCCTCGGGGGAGGGGCCAATCTGCCTTGGTTCTCTCGTTGTGTGAGAGCTTGGTTGCGACCCGAACTGCGGTCATGGATGGACAACTAAGAGTAGCCTTCCGGCTTACTTCTGGGTTGCACCAATCGGAGAAGCACTGGCATTTGCCGGTGTTCCCAGGGTCGCTAAACTGTTTTGCATCAATGTTACATGGACAAGGCTGCCATGCATTGTGCTGGAATCTCCTGTCGTCACCGGTGCATTTCCAAGGGCAACCAGATGAATGCGGTAGACGGGAATCTGGTGATCGACTACCAGGTATCGGACGACGGCATCCGAGATTTTCTGCGAGTTTGCCAGACCGGCGCTGCCGCGGGAATGAGAATATCCTTGCACTTCGACGATATAGCCTTTTTGGCCCTGCAACTGACTGGCTACCTGGTCTAACGCATCCTTCGCCTTGGCATTCAGCGCTAGCTGCCCGGGCCGGAAGTGGATCTCTGTCTCCGTAAGCGGTTTGTACTGATCAAGGTTGGCAATCGTGGTATTCAGTTGACCGGTCTGCGTACTAGACCGGGTCGCGAGATCCTGGGCTTGGTTCGCCTGGGTCGAAGCGGTTTGCGCCTGGGCATTCGCGGAATCGGCAGTGGTTTGGGCCTGCTTGATGCCGGCCTGTGAGCGGCTATCGTAATCCTTGATGTCAGAAGCGTTCTTGGCGGATAGCTGATCGAGTTCGTTCAGGCGGTCTTTGACAGGGTTGACCTGCCGATTGACCCACTTCTTACGGGCCATGGGATTAAGGTGGCCCCAGAAACCTTCATTCGACTTAGTTGCCAAAGGCTTGCCGGTGGCAGATGTATTACTATCCGTTGCGCTAGAGGTAGTGGCCTGGGCGGGTGCTGCGGTGCCAGTGCCAGTTGCCTGGGCAAGAACCGGTGATGCAAGCAGAGCGGACATGGCGAAGGTGGCAACGCTGCATGTACCGATCTTTAAAATTGTTTTGTTCATGATAGGTGTCCTCTGTGCTCTATGTTGACCACTATCGATCACTGCGACTTCACAGCTGATGCAATCGCCATGCCAAAGTGGTAAAGGTTTTCGGGGGAACTCTAAGTCAATGAAAGTAGGATGCCCATGCGGAATTACTGTTGTTTCCGGCGGTGCATTTCCACAGGCATTTTTACGCGGGCGGCGTGTTTTCAGCAGTTAGTACCGATGGTGCATGCAAAAACTGCTCGCCGCTCGACTGGTGGGCGGCTACTTAAAATGCGTCTGCAGTACCTGGATATCAGGGTTCTGCTGGTTCCAGTCAGCCCCGACATGGTCGAAGATGAGGCGGAAGGGGCGGCTTTCGCCGGGCTTGATGGGGTTGCTGCTTACCGGAGCCGTGTCAATGTACGGCTCACGGGTACGGATGAGGCTGAGGCTGGAGCTCTCGACTTGAGGCTGCGAGCTACCCGGGGCTTCGCCTCCGTCGTGAAACCGGGTCTGCACAGTCACGCCATCGACGGTCCGGTTGCCATGATTGGTGATGACGCCATCGACATAGGTGAGTTGGCTGCCGGCCATGTTGGAGCTCTGGCTCAGGGCGATGTCGCTGATGGCGAGCTGGCTGGCGTAGGAATCGGGGGTGGTCACAGCGGCCTTACGGGACCGGCTGCCGGCTACAACCCAGAGGAGCACAGCTATGAGCACGACACTGCCGGCAATCATCCATGGTGCAAGGGATCGTCCTTCCTTTTGCGTGCTCTGCCCCAGAAGAAATTCGCCGTTGTCGCCCATGCTGTTCTTCCCGTTCGTATCCATCTTATCCATGGGCGGATTGTATCGCTATCAGGGCCTCTGCCACGCGAGCTTGATTCCTCTGAATTCATTGGCCAGATAGGTTTGCCATGAGCCTGCAGGGCAAGTAGCCAGCCAGAGTTCTAAAGCGATGCTGCCTGCGGGGGGAGGAAGACAGAAGCTGGGCTCCCGTCTAGCTTATGCTTCTCTACCGAGTCGCAGCTCCTTTGTCGTACCGACCGCCGAGCCGCACCTTTGGTCGTCCCGGCGGCAGCGTAGCGGAGTGGCGGGACCTGCATATTGCTCAGTGACAAACGTCAGAATCACCATGCCGCAACCATGATCTTGTCGAGGCCGCCCCGTCTAACTTCGCAGGCGATGCAAGGTTAAACGCCCTTCATCGCGGGTTCCCAGACAAACTTGTGAATCTGCAGATTCAACCGTGCCTGGACACCATCGGCAAGCATCCAGTCCACCAGCTGCCGCGGATCGAGCGTGCAGTTCGAAGCATCACGTTCCGGACTGGGCCGGTTGGTAAATGCCGGTGAGAAGAGGACGTCTTTCACTTTATCCGCCAGCCCGTACTCGGCCACGAAGTCACGGGCGAATTCGTAATCGCGACGGTCACTGATAACAAATTTTACCTCGTCCCGTTGTGTAAGGGCTTGCAGATTCGGCAGGCAAAAACGCTCGCTTTCACCTGAGCCCGGGCACTTCACATCCATGATCTTGTGCACGGCTTTTGGCACGTCAGCCAATGGCCGCTCGCCACTGGTCTCGATCATCAATACGTAGCCCCTGGCTAACAGTCGATCCATCAGCGGCAGCAGTTCTTTCGCCTGCAGCATCGGTTCGCCGCCGGTAAACTCGACCAGTTTCACTGGGGCCAGGTCAACGACTGCCTGTTCCACTTCATCAAGAGATTGCTTGTAGCCACCCTTGAAGGTGTACTCGGAGTCACACCAGGTGCAGCGCAGGTTGCAGCCTGCCAGGCGCACAAAGATGCAGGGCAAGCCGGCGAAGCTCGATTCGCCCTGGACGGATTTGTAGGTTTCGATCAGGTACATGGGAACTGATTACTCGTAGTAGCGCGCGCTGGAAGTATCGGTCTCGTACATCGTGCAGTCTTTCACGGACACGCGACCGCCTGTCATCTCGCGCAGCTGCTGGTTGGTCTGGTCGTAGAAATACCGGGCGAGGTTTTCGGCCGACGGATTGAGTTCCGTCTTGAAGGGCTCGATGTCATTGATCATCCGGTGATCAAGCATGTCGATCACAGGCCGCATCACCTGCTTCAGTAGTTTGAAGTCGAGCAGGAGCCCGGTGGCGTCCAGTTCCCTGCCCTGCAGCGTCACGAAGACTTTGTAGTTGTGCCCATGCGGGTTCTCACATTTGCCATGATAATTGCGCAGGTAGTGTCCCGAGGAGAAGCCGGCCTCGACCGTAATTTCATACATGTGCGTGTTGTCCTTGCCGGCTGCTCCCTGGGTAGTTTGAGTGGAACGCCGTCTTTCATTCTAACGTTCACGGCGAGCGAGAGAGATGGTTACACCTTAATAGAAGCGGCGTAGATTGATATCTGTGCGTGACCTGCTCATCATCGGCGTTCCATTGTTGGCGATCCTGGCTGGAATTTTTCCTGAATAACCAGCAGCTGGAAAAACTGGAATCTCGGATGAATGCGCGGTTCAAGGCGATGGACACACGATTCGATAAGTTCGAGGCAAATGTCGATTCCCGTTTCAACCGTCTTGAGTCGCGAATGGACCGCATGCAAGTGGATCTGAGCCAGTTCTACACTATGCTCGGCAGGCACGAAGTACGCCTCGACGGGCTCGAAAAACGTCCTGCCACCTAAATGTTGCGTTTGCGCCGCTTCGCCGCTTCCGCATCCAGACGCGCTTCATTCCGCCGCTCTACCTGCTCAAACAATGCGGTCATCACCCCGGTGAACGCGGCAATTACCGCCCCCAGCAACAGGAACAAACCGCTAGTCTTCCACAACGAGCCATTCCCCGGGAGCCCCGGCTGCATAGCATTTTCCGTGAACATCATGCCGCATGAAACCAGCGAAAAGAGGAGCAGGGTGGCGGCCAGGATATAGAGGTTGCGCGACATATCTAGCTCTAGCCTACGCCCTTGCCTTTGCCGTAGCCGGCGCCTTGAAGAAGTCATCGACTATGGCGATATCGTGGGTCACACGATAGGGCGGCAGGCTGTCGAGGAAGACCTTTCCATACCGCTGCCTCTGTAACCGCGGATCAAGCAGCACCAGTACGCCGCGATCTTCAAGCGAGCGGATCAACCGTCCAAACCCCTGCTTCAGCGTGATGACGGCTTGCGGCACCTGGTATTCGAAAAACGGACTGCGGCCTTCCGATTCAATCGCCCGCATGCGTGCCGCCACCACCGGGTCACTCGGCACGGCAAACGGCAGTTTGTCGATGATCACGCAGCTCAGCGCCTCCCCCTGCACATCGACCCCCTGCCAGAAGGATGACGTCCCGAAAAGTACCGCGTTCGGTGTCGTGCGAAACTCCTCAAGCAGCGCCTTCTTTGGCGCCGTCCCCTGCAGCAGCAGTGGATACTCAATCTCCACCAGCAGGCGCTCATAGACGTCGCGCATTTGCGCGTAGCTGGTAAACAGGCAGAACGCCCGGCCCCTGGTGATGTCGAGCACCCTTCGGATCTTCCGCGTTGCCTCAACCACGAAGTTGGGATCGCGAGGGTCGGGCATATCCGGAGGCAGGTAAAGCAGCGCCTGCTCGGCGTAGTTGAAGTGTGAAGGAACGATCATCTCGCGTGCATCATTCATGCCGAGACGCCGGCGCAGATGGGCAAAGCCGCCTTCAACGGTCAGAGTGGCCGAGGTCAGCACGACGCTGGCGAAGTTCTCAAACAGTGTGGCGTCGAGAATCTCTGAAACGTCGATCGGTGTCGCCTGCAGATAGGTGTTTCTGACCGATTGGCGCAGCGGCCCTGCTGACCTTCTTTCGATCCAGAAGACGGTGTTCCTGTCCTCAGCCTCAAGCAGGAACTTCAAGTGGTCGCGAATGTCAGCCGTCCGCTTCTTCAAGCCGGTGGCCTCTTCCACATTGCGCACTCGATCGAGTTCCCCTTCCAGCCGGTGCAGTGCATTGGTCAGGCCGAGATACAAATCTCCATACGTTTCCAGAAACTCATTGCGCCCCTCGAAGGGCATCCGGTTGTCACCGCTATGTCCCGGCGGATGCGGCAGCGCGCCAAAGAACATCCGCGCCCGCTCACGGACCAGCTGCGCCGAAGACGTGATGCCGGCGGAAAGCGCCTGCTTGTTGCGCAGGGTCGCTTCCAGATCGCGCACCAGTTCTTCAAACCGCACGTTGCTCAGGCCAATGCCGAAATAGCTTCCGGCAATGTCTTCGAGTTCATGCGCTTCATCGAAAATCACCGCGAACGCTTCGGGCAGAATCCCGACATCGGGTGCCGACTTGGCATGCTGGCGGATGGCCAAATCTGCAAAGAACAGGTGGTGATTGACAATAATCACATCACTTTCGAGCGCTTTTCGACGCATTTCGGTGATGAAGCAGTTGTCATAATTTGGACAGGTCGTACCCAGGCAGGCTTCGGTCCGGGCATCCAGTTTGTGCCAGAGCTGGCTGGTCTCCGGCAGGCCGTCGATCTCCGCCCGGTCGCCGGTCGTGGTGGTCTTTTCCCAGGCAGCGATCTTCTGGTACTGGTCAATCTCCTCCAGCCCATTCAGAATCGGCGTATTCGCCAGCGCATACAGCTTGTGGCGGCAAAGATAGTTGGCCCGGCCCTTCATGTAGCAGACCTTCAGCGCTCCCAGCAGCGACTCCAGGAACGGGATGTCCTTGAAAAAAAGCTGCTCCTGCAGGTTCTTGGTGCCGGTCGAAATGATCACCCGCTGTCCGCTGCGCAGTGCAGGCAGCAGGTAGGCGAGCGTCTTGCCCGTACCGGTTCCGGCTTCTACAATCAGGTGTTTACGCTCGGTCAGGGCGCGTTCAACAGCCTGCGCCATCTCCAATTGACCTTTGCGGAATTCGTAGGGAAGGGGCGATTGCGCCAGCACGCCGCCGGGCGCAAAGAACTGGTGGAGCGACGGCAGCTTACCAGGCGCGGCCATCCTGGCAGGTAGCGGCGGCGAGCCGGAAACGGGTTGAGGTATGGGCGGCTGCGAGGTGGTGGACACGGGCTGGCCGCTCCCTGAAACGACCCTCTCCCTATAATAGAGGAGCACGGTGAAACCTCCCGCGCCAATCCGCCTCAGAATCGATGTATCCAGTTGACGTCATCCCGTAACAGGAAATCCGCCGTGTCCGCTGCCGAACTGGCAGCCGCTCCTCTTCTTGCCATTTGTGGCCGACCGAACGTCGGCAAATCGACATTGTTCAACCGGCTTACAAAAAGCCGCCGCTCCATTGTCGGCGATGAGCCGGGGATTACGCGCGACCGTATCTACGGCGAAGTGGAGTGGATGGGCCACGTGGCCCGCATCGTCGACACCGGCGGCATTGTCCCCGACGATGAAGAACTTATCCCGGCTGAAATCTTTCTCCAGGCCAAGGTCGCACTCCAAGAAGCAGATGCAGTCGTCATGGTCGTCGATGGCCGCACTGAATTGGCCTCACCCGACATCGAGCTCGCCCGCATCCTTATCCGCTCGGGCAAGCCGATCTTCCTCGCCGTGAACAAGATCGACACCGAAGCCATGGAAGCCGCGGCAGAAAACTTTCGCACCCTCGGCATCAGCAACCTCTATTCCATTTCATCGGAGCATGCCCTCGGCATCGGCGACCTGCTCGACGCCATCTGGGAAGTGCTGCCCTGGCCGGTAAAGACCGCCGAACAGATCGCCGCAGAAGAAGCGGAAGAAAACAATGAAGACGAGTTTCCTGAAGTGGACGACTTCGATCCGGACGCTGACCCGGATGCCGATCCAGACGCCGAGACCAGCGGCGAAAAGCAGGCCGTCCATCGCACCCACGGCGAGTACGAGCAGCGCGAAACTTCGGTCGCCATCATCGGCCGCCCCAACGTGGGCAAGTCGACCCTGCTCAACGCACTTACCGGTACACAGCGGGCCATTGTTTCGCCCATCGCCGGCACCACGCGCGATGCGGTCGACGAAGCGATCGAGTACGAGGGCATGACCCTCCGCTTTGTCGATACCGCCGGGATCCGGCGTAAGGGCAAGACGGAAGAAATGGCGGAGAAGCTTTCCGTGGTCATGGCGCGTCGCCACTTAGAAGCCGCCGACGTTGCCCTGCTCATCATCGATGCAAACGAAGGCGTCACCTCATCGGACGCGCACATCGGCGGCTATGCGCATGAGAGCGGTCGCTCGGTCATTATCGTGGTGAACAAGTGGGACATGGTCACTACCGGCCGCACCGACGACA
>CAZZXL010000004.1:0-57082 GCA_964658035.1 uncultured Acetobacteraceae bacterium | reverse complement strand
AAGCCGCCGGCTGACCGCCAGATTTTCGAAACGCAGGTGCGCAATGTCCTGAAGTACCTGCACTATGCGCCCATCATTTTCCTCTCCGCCATGCAGAGGACCAACCTCCATCTCGTCCTCTCGAAGGTCAAACTGGTCGCCGCCGAGCGCCGCAAGCGCGTCACTACCGGCCAGATGAACCGCTTCCTCGAGCGGGTCGATTTCCAGCGCGCCCCCGTGCCCCTGGCGAAGCGCATCCGCATCTATTACATGACGCAGGCAGCTGTCGCCCCGCCGACCTTCGTCCTCTTCACCGATCGCGACATCAAGCTGCACTTCTCCTTCGAACGCTTTCTCGAGAACCAGATTCGCGAATCCTTCGGCTTCGAAGGCACACCCATCTGGTTCAAGATCAAAGCCCGGGGCCGCAAGGGCAAGTTGTTGTAACGACCTGCCCTCCAGGCGACCCGCCTTCGAGGCAGATTTGCCATCGAGGCGGACGCGCCTTCAACGCTTATGCTCCCGCTAGTCGCATGGACTCACCCGAGCGAAGTGCATTCGCTCCATCATGCAATTTCGCTTTTCATACCAGACGCTCTGCGATAGGTTGAACCGATGGTTTCAGACGCCAAAACATCCGCGACGCCAGCCCTCTTCATTCGCGGACTGCGCAAGGAATATGACGACGTCATCGCCGTCAACGGCCTCGACCTCGAGGTGATGCGCGGCGAATGCTTCGGCCTGCTCGGGCCAAACGGCGCCGGCAAAACCACCACCATTGAAATCTGCGAAGGCCTCACCAAACCTGACGCCGGCACAGTAGAACTGCTCGGCCTCAACTGGAACAAGCAGGCCAACGAACTGCGCCAGAAAATCGGCGTCCAATTGCAGGAGACGCAGTTCCCCGAAAAGCTGCTCGTCGAAGAAGTCCTGACCTTGTTTCGCAGCTTCTTCAAGCACGGTCTCCCTGTCGAGCAATCCATCACCATGGCGCAGCTTGAAGAGAAACGCAAGTCGCGCGTCGGCGGTTTGTCCGGCGGCCAGAAGCAGCGCCTTGCCATGGCCTGCGCGCTCGTGGGTGATCCCGAACTCCTTTTTCTGGACGAGCCGACCACCGGCCTCGACCCGCAGGCCCGCCGCAATCTATGGGAGCTGGTGGATGAACTGAAACGCTCCGGCCGCACCATCATTCTCACCACGCATTACATGGACGAAGCGGAACGCCTCTGTGACCGCGTCGCCGTGATGGACCATGGCCGCATCATCGCCCTTGGCACGCCGAAGGAACTGATTGCCTCCATCGGGGGCGAACAGATCGTCGAATTCGCGACTGGGGACGGCGCCCCCATCGATGCGTCAAAGCTGACTGGACTCCCCGGCGTCCGCTCCTATCATCTCCACGCCGGCGTCCATCAGCTCTCGGTCTCGGAACTGCACACAGCCGTCCCGCAGATCTTCGCTTCTCTCGCCGAACAGCAATTGCCGCTGACAGAATTCCGCACCCACTCCGCGACACTCGAAGACGTATTCGTCTCGCTCACCGGAAGGAATCTGCGCGATGAGTAGCCTGACAACCAGCTCGCTCTACCAGCTCACCGCGCAGCGCTTCCGCCTCTTCTTCCGCGAGCCTGAAGCGGTCTTCTGGATTTTCGTCTTCCCTTTATTGCTTGCGGTTGGACTGAGCATCGCGTTCCGCAACCGGCCCGCCGACGTGTTGCAGGTCGGCGGCACTACCACGCAAATCACGCAGGCGCTCAACACAGACAAAGGCCTGACAGCGACAACGTTGAACGAAGCAGACGGCAGGAAGTCTCTCGCGCTGGGAAAGATTCTCGTGCTCGCTGTGCAACAGCCCGGCAGCGTCAAGTTCTACTACGACGACACGAACCCGGATGCGCGCACGGCAAAACTGATCGCCGACCATGCCCTTCAACAAGCCGGCGGTCAGCACAATCCTGTCGCTACGCAGAACGAACAGGTGCACGAAGCGGGTGCGCGCTACATTGACTTTGTCATCCCCGGCCTGCTCGGCATGAACCTGATGAGTTCGGCCATCTGGGCGCTGGGCTTCGCCATCGTCGAGGCGCGGCAGAAGAAGCTGCTCAAGCGCCTGGTCGCCTCACCGATGCCGCGCTGGCAATATCTCGCGTCGTTTCTGCTATCGCGACTGCTGCTGCTGGTTATCGAAGTCGGGGTCTTTCTGACCTTTGCCCGGCTGGTTTTCGGTGTGCCGTTCCGCGGCCCGGTCTGGCAACTGGCTTTGTTATGCGTGCTGACTTCGCTCAGTTTCTCAGCCCTCGGTCTACTGCTCGCCTCGCGCGCCAAGACCATGGAAGCGGCGTCAGGCCTGATGAACCTGGCCATGCTGCCCATGTGGATCCTCTCCGGCGTCTTCTTCTCCGCCAGCCGCTTCCCGCGCATCCTTCAGCCGATCATTCATGCACTGCCGCTCACTGCCGCCATCGATGCTCTCCGCGGAAACATGCTGCAGGGCCTGGACTTCACACAACTAGTCGCGCCCATCGCCGTCATGCTTGCGTGGCTCGTGATCTGTTTCTCGGTAGCGCTGCGTATCTTCAGGTGGCGTTAACCATCCGGTGGCGCTAACTACCCACTGCCTTTGTGCCGACTGATTCGCAGAAATCGGTACCATTGAATTAGAGCAATTACCTGATGCTATGTGTTTCTGGCTGGATGCAGGTTGGCCTTTCCTGGCGAAAAAGGCCCGTGTTCATCGTATCTTCGCTCGACACCTTCAGGTAATTTGCTCTGATGAGAAGAGAAGGAATGACACAAGCGGCGCTGGTAATTGTTGGCCTCTTTAATCTGGCCCTGATTCGTTTCTTGTACAGGGACCTCTGGCATTCCGCCTGGCTGCTACAAGGCAAGAATGAAATCGAGCCGATGTTTCTCAGCGTCTTCATCACCATCGGGCTATTCCTCCTCTTGGCAGTGAAGAGGCCGTCTGAGCATCGGTCCATGATCGCCTTGATAGGTTGGTGGAACATCGCCCACAGTTCGGTGATGGTGGTCGAAACGGTGGAGTCGTGGAAACACAATATCCACCGCAACTTTGCGGATGTGATCCTATTTTTCGTGATTGGAGTCCTCCTGCTCGCCCTGCTACCCCCAAAAAGCAAGCCAGTCGTGTCGACCGCTGCATAATGCAAGGGATTTTCACTGGGCGCGCTTCTGTGAGTAGTCCTGTGAGTCGGCTTGTCGGAAGCAACGGGCGGCCGCTCTCGATGGACCACTTCAGGCCAATGCACGCATTGCCAGGCTCAGAGCACCCTGCGCGCAGCTCTGAAGCGAAGCTCCTCGGAATCGCACCGCATGCGAGCCAGCTATGATCGCTATCGGTATTGAGGTCGCCTGGGGCGCACTCGTGGAAACTCTTGTCGAGAGTGGTTTCACATTATTCTCGATTAATCCCAAACAGGTAGACCGGTTCCGTGACCGTTTCACCGTCGCCGGAGCGAAGGACGATGCTCGGGGACGCGCTGGTGCTGGCCACCTCTCTTCTGCTCACCGACAGGCAGAGCTACAAGCGGGTAGAGATCGACTCCCCCGAGGTGATTCGGCTGCGAGAGCTTTCCCGCTTCCAAGACGAACTGAAAGCAGAGCTCAGGCTGGCTACCAACCGCTTATGGCAGCAGCTTCACCGGTACTACCCGCAGATGCTGGCCATCAGTCGAGCTGCGGACGACCGGTTGATGTGGGACTTGCTGGCGGCGGCACCTACGCCCGCCGAAGGCAAGAAGATCAGTTCGCTGCGCGTTCAGCGCATCCTCAAGGCAAACCGAATTCGAAAGCTTTCTGCCGACGAGGTACTCTCTGCATTGAAGACAGCGCCGCTCGTCTTGGCTCCTGGCGCAGCCGAAGCAGCCTGTGAGCATGTCCAACTCCTGCTCCCTCAGGTGAAGCTGCTCGAGGAGCAACTTCGTGAGGTCGGCAACCGCATCAAGCGCCTTCTGAGCGCAATGACTGAGACGAACGCCGGAACAGATCAGTCCCCATGTGACGCCGGTCTGATCTTATCTATTCCTGGCGTCGGTCCTGCGGTCGCCGCAACTCTCCTCACGGAAGCTTCGAGACCGATCCGGGAACGAAATTACGAGGCTCTGAGTTGTTACGCCGGCGCGGCCCCGGTGACCAAGCAAAGCGGCAAGAGAAAAACTGTCGGCATGCGTCAGGCTTGCAGTCCTCGCTTACGCAACGCGGTGTTTACTGGGCAACAAGCAGCCTCTGCTGTGATAGCAGAAGCCGAGAGCAGTACGATGGTTTGCGGGCAGCGGCCACCATCATGCACGAGCCCTGCGCGGGTTAGCCGATCGACTGCTCGGTGTCCTGGTCGCTTTGCTGAAAACACAGAAGACCTTTGATCGAACACAACGAGAGGACGTTTCCGCAAAGAATCCTCCGGTCGTCGCTTCAGCATAGAGTGGTTTACAGCTTGCCCGCTCCTTCAGAAGGGTCCCTACACCAAACGTCGCACTCGCTTCAGCAGAACCGCGGCCGCGAGCATCCCAAAGACAATCCCGGACGCGCCCATCTCCACCGCATGCGCTAGCCGGATCGGTCCCGGCATGAACTGATTTGGTAGCAGTAAAGGAGCCCATCCGCACAGCACGGTAAACACGCAGGCGCTCATCCACAAAGCACACTTTCGAGATTGTCTCCACTGCTGGAAGACCGGGTAGATGCAGGCGAGGTTAAGGATACCGCGACAGAGTTGGAGGCGCAGGAGTTCTATAAGCGTGGGGAGCTGTTGATGGGCGTAGAAGCTAGCCACCCAGCGATAAATAGCGGCGCCCGCAGCACAGTAGATGAAGAAGAAAGCAAACGCGAGCAATGGAACGCGCCACCATATGCCCCGAGCCAATGTGACGGCTCGCATTTGACCTGCCCCCTCGGCCGTCGTCAGCGCTTCCAAGAGACCGGCAACCGCTAGAGACGTTATCAGCCCTACCAGGGCGCCGGAAAGAGCAGCCTTGATCGGGATCACCTCGAAGTACACCGCTTCGATCAGATTACTGACATAACTTAATCCCCAGTACATCCAGGCGGTCGTCACAAAAGCGGCAAGCCTCGTGCGAGCAACGAACCCATCGCGAACCAGCACGAGCGTGATGCCCGTGAGCAAGGCCGAGAGGGCGGTGAACACCGACCATCCCAACATAGCCGTCTGCGCCCCGAAAAGAACAGCGGTAACAAGGATGATCCTGATCAGGATCTTCATGGTTGCTCCTGGAAACCGCTGCAAAATAGTTGGACCTGTGCGGGCAAGATCGCACACGCGCCCTTCCACGGTGGACCCTCTAAAGCCCAGACCGCCGATAAACCAAAATGCATTGTCTTGAAGTTCAACACGAGCAGGTCCATGGGAATATCACGCCGAAGTAGGCGTCGCTCCTGAAGCGATCGAAACAGCGTAATCAGCGGTGCATCGATGACTGGCTGCAGCTCGACCACGTAGGGGTACATCTGAGCAGGCCGTGCAAACATCTGCGCGAAAAAGATTCGCACGAAGTCGTAGTGGGGACGTTTGAGGCGGAACTGGAATTCAAGAAAGGAAGTAAGTATCCCCGCAAGGGAAGTCTCGTCTGGCGCCCATTTGGCGAGCTTGCGCTGGACGCTACATTCAAGGTCCACAAAGAAGGCCACAACGATGTCTTCCTTGGTGTTGAAGTAGTTGTAGATTGTTCCCTTCCCCACATCGGCAGCAACCGCAATGGCTTCTACTGTCAGGTCATCAAAGCCCTGTTCCGTCATCAGCCGAATCGCTGTACTGAGAAGACGCTTGCGTGTCTCCTCTTTCCGCTGTTCTCTTCGACCTGGTGTTTTCGTGACCACAGTCATATATGACCACGGTCGCTAATTTTAAGTCAAGAGTGGTCATGTATTCTGCGTGGTTCCCGCACGCCATAAGGAAGATAATCCTCGCTAAGGGGTACCCAGGCATGCGCCTCTTGATGCGGGTTGAGGTTTGTCGCGTCATCACCGTAAACTTCGAAGTATGAGCTCCGCGCAAACGCTTGAAGACTTGAACCAGCAATTCGCCATCCCCGGTATCGCGGAGATTGTTACAGGCAACAACAGCCTGCCGAAAGTCCGCATCACCCTGCCGGCTGCAACCGCGGAAATCTATCTGCACGGCGCACAGGTCACGCTCTTCAAGCCGGCGGGAGCGGAAGACGCGATCTTCCTCAGCGAGCACTCGAGCTTCGAACACGGTAAGGCGATTCGCGGCGGCATTCCGATTTGTTTTCCGTGGTTCCGCAACAAGCTGGATGATCCCAAGGCCCCCTCGCATGGCTTTGTGCGCAACAAGGCCTGGGAGCTGGCGGAGCTCAGCTACAATCACGACACTGTAGCAGTGACGTTTTCCACGGAGAGCGACACATCAACCAGGCCTTGGTTCCCTTTCGAGTTCCGCCTCCTCTATCGCGTCACGGTGGGAACCGAGCTCAAGCTTGAGCTGGTCATGACCAACCTGGACGCCAGGCCACTGCGGTTTGAAGAGGCGCTGCACACTTACCACTTCGTCGGCGATGCGCGGAAGGTCAGCGTCTCCGGCCTGGATGGTGTCGACTTCCTCGACAACACCGACAACAACAAGGAAAAAGTGCAACACGGCGACCTGCACTTTACCAAAGCGACCGACGACGTGTTCCTCCATACCGCCCACACGGTGGAACTGGTGGACCCGACGCTGAAGCGCCGCATCCAGATCGAAAAGAAGCAGTCAAACACCACCGTGATCTGGAACCCATGGCAGGAAGGCGCGAAGCAGCTTGCGGACCTCGGCGATGACGAGTGGCAGCACATGGCCTGCGTGGAAGCGAGCAACATCCGGGCCTGCGGCATCGACGTCGCAGCCGGCGCAGAGCACACGATGACAGCCACCATCCGGATCATGGCAGGCGACTAGCGCAAATTCCCTGATGCTAAGGCGATTCTGGCTGGATACAGGGGCCTTTTCCTGGCGAAACGGCCCCTGTTCATCGTATCTTCGCTCGACACCTTCAGGTAATTTGCACTGCTCCCGATTTGCTGTTGCTGGGGCGCTCAACGCGGATTTTTTTGCCGGCGGCAAACAGCCAATGACGTCGCTGTTGAATCCAAGCAGTCCTATGGCGAGACCGTATTGGCAAGGCTCCATCCAGATTTCCCTTGTGTCCGCGCAGGTCCAGCTGTTCCCTGCCAGCAACTCGGCCAGGTCGATAGAGTTCCACCAGATCCACCGTGATACCGGCGAACGCGTCCATCATCAGAATGTGGTGGCAGCAAGCGACGACGGCGAGGAGCCGCGCGAGGTAGAGAAAAGCGACATCGTCAAGGGCTATGAATATGAAAAGGGTAAATACATTGCCATTGAGCCGGACGAGATCAAGCAACTGCGCTTGAAGAGCCAGAAGACCCTTGAAGTGGTGCAGTTCGTCACCCACGAAGAAGTGGACCTGGGCTTTTTCGAGAAGCCTTATTACGTTGTGCCAAAAGACGATACCCAGGCGAAAGTACTGGCCATTCTGCGCAAAGCCCTTGAAGACACAAACACGATCGGTTTAGGCGAGATTACTTTCAGCGGTCGTGAACACCTGGTGGCCCTGGCAGCCCCTGTGAGCGAAGAAGTACGCGGGCTGATGCTTTACGTGATGCGCTATGAAGAAGAATTACGCGACCCGGCAGATTATTACACCGGCATCTCTGAAGCCAAAATAGACGAGAAGCAGGTCGCGCTCGCCAAGCAGCTGATCGAAAGCTATCGGGAGCCCTTTGACGCCGGCAAGTTCAAGGATGACTACGAGGCGTCCCTGCGGGAGCTGGTTGAAGCGAAGCTTCAGCACAAGAAGCTGCCGCCTGCGGAGAAAGAGCCCAAGCGTGGCAAAGTGATCGACCTGATGGAGGCCCTCAAGCGGAGTGTTGCCGCGAAACAAGGCTCTGCTGCTTCAACTTCGGCAGGAGCAGAATCGTCTCCTCACCGGTCGGTCGCGCGCGGCCGCAAGACTGCTGAAAAAAAACGTAAAAGAAGATGGCTCCGGTAAAGAAAAAGTCAAAGGCAGCAAGTTCTGCGGCTGAGCAGCAACCTGCTGCTCTCAACTCAGCCCAATCGACAGCAACGGCATCTTCGTCTGTCGATGACCAACTGGAGAAGTATCGCTCCATGCGCGACTTCAGCACGACTGCCGAGCCGGCAGGTGGACACGGTGCGGGCGAACCGGCGGCCCTGCCCTTCGTGATCCAGAAGCACGCGGCCACTCGTCTACACTATGACTTCCGCCTGGGCTGGCGCGGTGTATTAAAAAGCTGGGCAGTCGCCAAGGGCCCGAGCTACGTCGTCGCGGATAAGCGCCTGGCGGTGCAGGTGGAAGACCACCCAATGGAGTACGGCGGCTTTGAAGGGACCATCCCCAAGGGCCAGTACGGCGGCGGCACGGTGATGCTGTGGGATGAGGGAACGTGGGAGCCGGTGGGCGATGCCGAGGAAGGCCTGCGCACAGGCAGGCTCAAATTTCTGCTCCATGGCCATAAACTCCAGGGACACTGGACGCTGATCCGCATGGGCGGCAAGGCGGCGCGGGAGTCCAAGCCTAATTGGCTGTTGATCAAAGAACATGATGAGTTCGAGCGAACGGCCAAGGCGAAGTGCATCACGGAGGAATCTCCCGACAGCGTAGTGACCGGGCGCGACCTGACGCAAATCGCCGCAGCGGAAGACCACGTCTGGGACTCGCGTACCGGGCTGGCAGCCGACGAGCGCAAGAAAGCGGCGGCCACAGAGACTGGATCAGCCGCGCAAACTGGATCAAAGACCACGGCGGCTAAGCAGGCAGTCCCTCCCGGGAAGCCTGCAAAGGCGGCTGCCTCAAAAAAAAACTCTGAATCCCTGAAGCTGGACGGCTTTCCCGAAGAAGCAATGCCGGGTTTCATTGAGCCGCAACTCGCCTCTTCCAATCCCACGCCGCCGACGGGGCAGGACTGGGTGCACGAACTTAAGCTCGATGGCTACCGCATCCAGGCGCATCTGCATAAGGGCAAGGTGAAGCTCTATAGCCGGAATGGCTTGGACTGGACGGCTCGCATGGCCAACGTTGCCCGGGCCCTTGCAAGTCTCGCCGCTAACAGCGCCGTCAGCGCGGTGATTGATGGCGAGGTCGTAGTCCTAGATGAGCACGGCCTCAGCGACTTTGCAAAACTGCAGGCAGCCTTCGATGAAAAGAAGGCGCAGGCGCTTACCTACTTCTGCTTTGACCTGCTGCACCTCAACGGACATAGGCTTCGCGACGCCAAGCTGACAGAGCGCAAGAGCATACTGAGTTCCCTGCTTACCGGTAACGAAGATAGCGACACTGTGCGCTACTCAGAGCACCTGGACGCAGATGGACAACAGATGTTTAGTGAGGCCTGTCACCTGGGCGCGGAAGGCATTATTTCCAAACGTGCGGACGCCCCCTATGCATCCGGCCGTAGCGCGAGCTGGATGAAGACGAAGTGCATCCGGCAGCAAGAATTCGTGGTCGGCGGCTTTACCCCTCCTTCGAAAGGCGGCGCGGGCATTGGTGCGCTTCTGCTCGGCTACTATGAAGGTGGCATTCTGCGCTATGCCGGACGTGCCGGCACAGGCTACACGCAAAAGCTTGCCAGCGCCCTGCGTAAGCGGTTAGACCTACTGCAGCAGAAGGCACAGCCGTTTGCGGCAATCTCTTCCATGGCGAAGAAGGATGCACTCTGGGTCAAGCCGGAGCTGGTGGCGGAAATCCAGTTCCGTACCTGGACGGGGAACGGCATGCTACGCCAGGCATCGTTCAAAGGCCTGCGCGAAGACAAGGCCGCTCGTGAAGTCAAACGAGAAAACGCCAACCCGGGAGATCCGGTAGAAGCGACCAATGACATGCAGCAGACTTCTGCACCCTCGGCCGAGAAGAAGCCACTAAGGACACCGCAGCGACAAGCGATCCACCCTGCCATTCGTCTCACCCATCCCGACAAGGTGATCGACGCCGAGTCAGGCCTTACCAAGCAGATGCTGGCAGACTATTACGAAGCGATTGCCGAAAAGATGCTGCCACATATTGCAGACAGGCCGCTGAGCATCGTGCGCTGCCCGGATGGCAGTACAGGCACATGCTTCTTTCAAAAACATGTCAAGCCGGGACTGCCCAAGGGTACAGGTTCTGTCGACGTGCCGGATAAGAAGACTGGAAGCATCGAGCAATACATCACCGTGGCAAGCAAAGAACCGCTGGTCGGCATGGCACAGATGAATGTCTTCGAATTTCATCCCTGGGGATCGCGCAACGAAGCATTGGAGCAGCCGGACCGCCTAGTATTCGATCTTGACCCGGACGAAGCACTACCCTGGGAGGTTCTTGCGGAAAGTGCCGCGGAGGTCCGGAAACGTTTGAAGAAACTGGGGCTGGAATCGTTTCTCAAGGGAACGGGCGGGAAAGGTCTGCATATTGTCGCGCCCATCCTTGCGGAACCCTCGCATGAATGGCCGCTCATCAAGAGCTTCGCCCATGCTTTTGTACAGAGCATGGAAGCAGCCCGGCCGCAGCTCTATTTAACCAAGATGACGAAAGCTGCCCGGAGCGGCAAGATCTACCTTGACTACCTGCGCAATGAACGGGGCGCAACGGCAGTTGCTCCCTACTCTCCGCGCAAACGTGCAGGTGTACCTGTCTCGGTTCCTTTTGCCTGGTCGGTCTTGAAGGAAAAGACGATGCCGCACTACACCGTGGTTGACTTTCAGGGCTGGATGAACAGTCTCCGGCAGGACCCCTGGAAAACTCTTCCCATAATGAAACAGAAGTTGACGCAAACAGCCCTCGACAGCCTAAAGGTCTAGAAATTCCCAGCCCTGGCCCACAGTGAACACCCTCATTAAATAAGTCATCATAGCTGTTGCCTATTCCCGGTTCCCGGGCTAGACTCGGAACACAAGACCACTGGACAACGTAAATTAATCACAATAGTCGGGCCCTGCCTGCTGTTTGCTTTGCATTACTGTTTCATTTCGCTTTTGGGGATTGCGCCATGCCTTCTATATCAACAACTCCTGCCCGCTATAACTTTCTCGATATCCATGTCGATGCCCTCACCCATTCTGACCTCGATGCCATTGTGGCCGATTCAATAGGCAGCGAACGGCGCCTGTTAATTGGCAACCACAACCTGCATAGCCTGTATCTTTTCCACCAATCAGCCATGATGCGGAGGTTCTATGCCGCGGCAGATCGCGTGCATGTCGACGGTATCTCCATCGTCTGGCTGGCTAAACTGTTTGGCGTTCCCCTAAGGGCATGCCACCGGACGGCTTACCTTGACTGGCTGCCCTCCATGATGTCGGTGGCACGCGATCGAGGGTGGCGTGTCTTCTATCTAGGTTCCCGGCCAAACGTGCTGGAAGAAGGATTGAAGGTGCTTCGTGAGCAGTATCCAGGCTTGCAGATTGAAGGCAGGCATGGCTATTTTGACAAGTCTGTTCGCAGCCTCGACAACCTGGATGTGCTTACCGAAATTGCTCAATATAAGCCGGACCTGTTGATGGTGGGCATGGGTATGCCCATGCAGGAAGAATGGATCGTGCAGAACATCGGGCACTTACCGGTGAGCACGGTACTGGCCTGCGGCGCATTGATTGATTACGTTGCCGGCGCCATACCAACGCCCCCGCGTTGGCTGGGTATTGCCGGACTTGAATGGGCCTTCCGCTTATTGACCGAGCCTCGTCGCCTGGCCCGCCGTTACCTGGTTGAACCCTGGAATGTAGCACTGCTGGTGCGCAGACACCTTCAGGCGCACCACCCGTCTGTCCTCCCTAAAGAAGCCTAAGTCTCTTGTCAACACCGAACGTTTTGCGAACAGGTTTAGACCCAGCCATATTCCCGGCCCAGTCGTACCGGGAATGGCCAACGACACAACCAGTGTACAGCTTTCAGTAACCTGCGAAATGCTTTGAAGGATCGACGGGCCCGTGCCACCCAGGTGCCACATTGAGGGGAATGCAGCTATGCAATATGACATGACTGTGACAGTTGTCATTACGACACGTCAACGGGCCGATTTGCTTCCAAGGGCACTGCAAAGTGCTCTTCTCCAGACCCATTCCCCACTCGAGATCATCGTGGTAGTAGACGGCAGCGACCCTGTGACTGAGGATTACCTTGCCCAGGTGCAGGACCCGAGAGTACACAGCATCTTTCTGCATCAGCATGCCGGTGGCTGCGTCGCCCGCAACGCCGGCGTTGAAGCAGCCCATGGTGATTGGATAGCTTTCCTGGACGACGACGACGAATGGATGCCGAATAAACTTCAGGTCCAACTGGAGGTCGCGGCAGGTTCCGCGGCCGAGTATCCAGTCGTATCCTGCCGGGTCGCAGCTCTCACGGGAGCTGGAAAAAGATTCGAATGGCCGGTGAGAAAAATGCACACCGGCGAACACCTGAGCGAATACCTGCTGGCCAGGGAATCCTGGGTGCAGGGTGAAGGGCTCATCACGACAAGCATGATCGTGGCGCCGCGCGCTCTGTTCTTACTCGTTCCCTTCAAAGCCGGCTTGAGTCGTCACCAGGAATGGGACTGGCTCCTGCGGGCGACCGCTTCCTCAGAAGTTGAAGTGTTGATCGCATGGGACCTTTTAGCCATCTGGCACATTGAGGCGGAACGGTCGACCGTCAGCAAAATGGACCATTGGCTAACATCCTTCAACTGGATCCTGAGCATGGGCCGCCTGGTAACACCGCGGGCCTACGCCTCCTTCCTGATGGTTTTCGTAACCGCGATCGCAGCGCGCGAGGGAGACCGGGCGGCACTGCCGATTATCTTTGCCGAAGCGCGCCGGCATGGGCAGCCCTCGTCCATCGATTACGTCCTGATGGCAGCAATGTGGCTGCTGCCGCAAACGACGCGACGAAGACTACGCAACATGTTCACTCCGGAGGTACAGACCGCATGAAAATCATCCAGGTTGTGACGCAGATGGAAGCGGGAGGCGCCCAGAAAGTGGCCTTCCTGCTGAACGAAGGACTTCAGCAGGCCGGCCACCAGGCCCAGATGTATTTTCTTTATAAGAAGCGGGCTGCGTATGAAGAAGGTCCATCCATCGAGTGCCTCGCGCCAGAGCGGCCGAGCCTTGCAGGATGGGCAGGGGTGGCCGGCACTCTATGGTCGAGACTTCGTAAGGCCAGACCTGACGTGGTCGTGACCCATACTCACTCGGCAAATGCATTCGCCGGGCCGATCGCCGCGGTTGCCGGCGTACCGGTGCGGATAGCGGTCCACCACAATCCAATCGAGACCTATCCACCCTTCGCTCGCCTTGCAGACAGGATTGCGTTCGCGACTGGCAGCTATTCAAGCATGGTGACTGTGTCCGGAGGCGTCACCCGTTCCTTCGAGCACCACAGCGGACTCTACAAAAGCCGTTTGCACCGCATCTACAACGGCATACCGCCATCGCCCCACCATGACTCTTTTGATGTCAAGGCGCGCTATGACATTCCCGAACAGCACGCGGTTCTCGTGAATATCGGGAGGCTAGCCAAACAGAAGAACCAGGCACTTCTTTTTGGAATGCTGCAGACCGTTCGAGACGCCACGCTGCTGCTGGTAGGCGACGGTGAACTTCGAGCAGGTCTGCATGCTGCCGCCGCGGCTGCAGGAGTTGCCGACCGGGTGAGGTTTACCGGCGAGCTTCCAACGGAAAACTGCGCCACGATCCTTCGCCAGGCAGACCTTTTTCTACTGCCGTCCAGGTATGAGTCGTTCTGCCTGGCCGCGATGGAAGCCATGCACCATGGACTGCCTGTGATTGCAAGCGATCTGCCGTGCCTGCGTGAAGTCATTGGCGATGGACAAGTGTTCTTTCCCGCCGATGACGTCATAGCTCTTACCAACATTGTCGTCCGTCTGCTTGCTTCGCCCAAGGAACGTGCGTCGATGACGGCGTCGGGATCACTCCGCGCAAGAAGGTTCAGCGCTGAGCGGATGGTTGGTGAATATGAATTGCTGATGCGCGAAGCCATGCTCTATGCCTCGCGCAACAAATCAACAGCGAACAATCTTCGGAGAGTCGATCCCCTTCGTGGCGTTTCTCGTATCAACGATCAGCTTTGACTCGCGAACGATCGCTGCATAGTCATAGTCGGAATGGTCAGTGACAATCATGACGCAATCAAATTGGTCGAGATCATCAAGGGGCGTGTTCTGCATCTGGAGGTCGTAATGCCGACCCCGGCCAACGATGGGGAAATAGGGATCGTTGTACGCAACGATGGCACCGCGTTTCTGCAGCAGTTCGATAATCGTAAGGGACGGCGATTCGCGAAGGTCATCAATATCTTTCTTGTAGGCGAGGCCAAGGACGAGAATCTTCGAACCGTTCAGCGGCTTCCGTACTTCATTGAGCGCAGACACTGTACGGTCGACGACATAAAGAGGCATAGCCGCATTCACTTCGCCCGCCAGTTCGATGAATTTTGTACGGAAATCAAATTGCTTGGCCTTCCAGGAGAGATAGAAGGGGTCAATAGGAATACAGTGGCCGCCCAATCCAGGTCCAGGATAAAAGGGCTGAAAGCCAAATGGTTTGGTCTTTGCGGCTTCGATCACCTCGAAGATGTCAATGTCCATCCGATGGCAAAGCTGCTTCAATTCGTTAACCAGAGCGATGTTCACACAGCGGTAGATATTTTCGAGCAGCTTCGTCATTTCAGCGACGGCAGGCTTCGAGACACGCACGGTCTGCCGGAAAATGGTGCCGTAAAGCGCTGCCGCCAGGTCGGTCGCACTAGCGTCAGCGCCACCCACAACCTTCGGGATGTCACGTCGAGCCACCGTATCGTTGCCCGGGTCCTCACGCTCGGGCGAAAAAGCCACGTGGAGACCACCGTCCGCATCACCATTGCGAAAAACTTTCAGGCCGCCGGCACCTGTCTCCAGCAACGGAATGACCACTTCTTCGGTTGTGCCTGGATAGGTCGTACTTTCAAGAACGATCAGTTGCCCTGCGCGCGCGCGCGGCGCAATGGCGGCCACTGTGCTGCGAATGTAGCTCAGGTCAGGCTCGTGATAATCATCAAGCGGCGTGGGAACACAGATCAGGACCGCATCCATCTCACGCAGAAGGTCGTAATTTTCTGTCGCCGTAAAGCCGCACCGGCTGGCCGCCTCAATCTCCGCCGCGGGAATGCGAACGATGTAAGATTCGCGTCGATTGAGGGTCTTGACCTTCTCCACATCGACGTCAAAGCCAGTCACAACAAACCTTTCTTCGCTGAACAAAAGTGCGAGCGGCAAACCAACATACCCCAGCCCGACTATTCCGATCCTGGCGGTCCGGGTCTCAATCTTCTCCATGAACCTGGCTACATCCCCAGCCATCGTCATCACACTTTCCTGGCGCATACTTACCTTTCTTCGCATACGAACGATTCACGCTTTGACCAGTGCCGAGAACCATTCTCATGACTACTTTTACAGAATACCGGCTCGACCAGGCGGCTGCTGTTTCAGCCCGCAACGAAGGCTGGTCTCCAGCAGGTGACGCCACCGACAGAGGGATCGGTCGTCGCAACGTGTTGGTCTTCAGAAACGAACTGATTGAGCGATCAGAAACGTTTGTCCTGGCGCAGGCTGCGTCAATGCAGCGCTATCAAGCGGTCTTTTGCGGCCTGACAAAAAAAGCGGGCGGCATACTTCCACAGGCTGCGCCCAGTTCGCTGCTCATCGAGGGAGATGGCCCCGGCAGGTTCACCTCGTTCCTGCGGAAGCGGGCGTTTATGGCGACAGGACGGGCAGCAAAATGGCAGAGGCGCTGCCGGGCCTTTCATCCCGCGCTGATACATGCGCATTTCGGTATCGATGGTGTTTTTGCACTGCCTCTCCAACGTGCACTTGACCTTCCTCTTGTCGTCTCATTGCATGGCTATGACGTAACCAGCACCGATGAAGCATTACGCAAGAGCGCCGGCGGCCGCCTTTACCTGCGCAGGCGCGAGCAGCTGTTTAAACAAGCCCGGGTCTTTCTATGTGTCTCTCAATTCATACGTGAGCAGGCGATGCTACGCGGCTATCCTGCAGGCAAGCTATGGGTGCATTCGGTTGGGATCGACTTGAAATTGTTTTCGAGCGGGGCAACGTGCCACCGGGAACCGATCGTACTGTTCGTCGGCCGACTGGTAGAGAAGAAAGGCTGCGCCCATTTGATTCGTGCAATGCAGGCAGTCCAACGGGCGCTCCCAGCCACTCAGCTGGTGATGATCGGCGACGGGCCGTTGCGCCCCACGCTGCAGGAACAGGCAGGCCGGCTTCTCTCGGGTAAGCATATCTATCTTGGGACCCAGCCACCCAGCGTTGTCCAATCCTGGCTGCGAAGAGCGATGGTGTTCTGTGTGCCGAGTGTCACGGCAGCCAACGGTGATGCAGAGGGTCTCGGCATGGTGTTCTGCGAAGCCCAGGCGATGGGCGTACCCGTAGTCAGTTTTGCCAGCGGCGGGATCGCGGAAGCGGTGCTCGATGGGGTAACGGGGTTTCTACTCCGTGAAGGGGACGACGCCGGCCTGGCGCAAAGGATCTGCAGGCTGCTGCTCGAGCCCGCATGCTGGACATCGATGAGCAGGCAAGGCCGCGCGCGCATGGAGCAAAACTTCAACCTCGCCACTCAAACAAAATTGCTTGAGGCAAAGTATGACGAAATCCTTACCGCCAGCCCAGGCAGGTGAGAGTTGTGCCCAGCTAGATGGACTTTCCGGTTTTCACGGCAAGCTGAAAGCCTGCGCGAGGGCGCCAGGTTGACCAGCGTCGCCACATAAAGCACCCAGAGAAAGTCATTCGGCTGCATCAACGAACTTTCGTCCAGGTTATAAACCAGGGTAAGAATCAGCACGGCGCAGGGCCACGCTGCGCGCCCGTAGGAAGCCTGGCGCAGTCCTGTCATTGCTGAACGAAAGGCGAGTACGAAGCCGACAAGGAAAAGCAACAGCCCCGCAGCGCCCATCTGGAGCCAGATATCCAGGAAGCCATTGTGCGCGGCCGGTACCGCCCATCGCAGCGCGAGGATAAGATTTGCAGATTCTCCGCGAAGCGAAAGCCAGAAAGCAGCAAACCCGTAACCAAGCAGCGGATGTTTGAAGATGGCCTGCAACACCGCCTTCCAGATATCGGTTCGTCCAGTCATGGTGCTGTCTCTCCCCAGTACAGCGACGAATTGCGGCATGGCAGAAGCGGCTACAGCGGCAGCGAATCCCACCAGGGTGACGGCGATCAGCAGCGAAGTGAGAAGCAGTGCTTTGCTGACGCTACGAACAAACCGGATGGCCGGAAAAATCAGGCAGACGATGGCCATGATCAGGAGCGCGGTCTTGGACCGGGTGCCGATAATGACGGCGATAATTGCCAGGATTGCAAAAATTCTGATGGCCTTCCATAGAGCGCTGTCCGCCTTGAAGGGAATGATCGAGGCAAGAAGAAAAAGCATTTCACGCGCGCATACATTCTTCTGCGTAAAAATGCCTAGCCAGACCCCTTCGTGCACGTCGTGGTCGAGGCCGTAGGCAGGCAGGAAAAGAGCGAAGACAATACTGAGGACTGCCGCGATACCTCCCGCTGCAGAGATAAGCTGCATCTGTCGTTCCATCGAAAACCGGCGTGCGAAGAAGATGCCGAAAGCGGTTGTGAGCAACAGGAACGATGACTTGCGTAGGGTGATGGACGCATCCTGCGACCAGAGGGCTGACAAAACCGCCAGCGCGGCAAAGGCCAGCGTCCAGAACGCAGCCCGGCAGCTGGCCATCAGCAGGCGATGGTGGCGCATCATCATGCAGCCGGCGATCGACCAGACACCGAGGTTGATGCCTTGCCCGAGAATCGTCTGATCGTCGGACGAGGCGGCAAACAGAGAGGTCTGCACGGGATCAAGGATCGGGATATAGAAGTGGGTGAGAAAAAGCAGCAACAAGCCAATCGTTGTTGCTTCTTCGACAGAGAGATCCATCGATCAGTGCGCCGCGTAAATAGCGGCCCCGCTGGTACTGGACAGAATGGCGCTTGCACCCAGCATGATGTTCTTTGTGGTGCTGTAGGGTATGTAAATCACATCTTCGGGGCGGAGTTGCATGTCAGGCGTCGTCCCTTTCTCCATAGCTTTGAGCGAGACTGGAATATCGATCGGTCCGTCGGCAGTCTTCCGAATCAGCCGGACATGTGTCTCTGAAGCTGTCTTGTTCGTGCCCGCTGCCAGCGCAACTGCTTCCATCAGACTAAGCTGCGCGTCGTTCACCATGGCGTATCCGCCGGGGCGGGCAACATCGCCAAGTACATACACAATGCCCGCCTTGGGAACGATGACCAGATCGCCCGGGTATACCAGGATTGAGTTGCGCATCGCCGCGCGGGGATCGTTGACCAGCGAAGCCTGCAGCGTTGTGCCCTGTGCCCCTCTCCGGCGTATGGTCACCAGCGTATCGGCCACGGGAGTCAGTCCGCCGGCCTGGGAGACTACATCCATCAGGTCGCGCGGCGTCGTCACAGGATAGTTGCCGGGATGCTGGACCTGTCCGCTGACCGAAATCTCCGCAGATGCATATTGATCAACTTCCACGCTGACCTGTGCATTCTGCATAAATCCGCCAGCTGCCAGCGCTGCACTTACTGTCTGCTCCGCCTCACCCGGCGTGAGCCCGGCTACGAACAGTGCTCCCACTAACGGCAGCCTGACTGAGCCTTGATCCGTCACGCGAACGTGCTTCTCAAATTCCGGTACATCAAAAACACTGACGGCTACCAGGTCTCAAGCAGACAGCAGTAACGACTCAGGGGGTAAGTGTGAGTTGGCGCTGGTGACCTGCGAGCGACCCGCGACTGGTTGCAGACAGAACAGCAGGCAGAACAACCATCGTGCTTTCACGCTAAGCGGCATCATTCACCACCCCAGCAGGAGGAAGCTTGTACGCGTAGCTGTAGTAGTCAGCAACGTCGGCGGACGTTCGTTCGACGCCATTCAACACCACCGCAACATTATGCAGATCACCGTTCGCACCCAGTTTGCGGTAGGCGCTCTTGATGCCTTGCATGGTGGATACATGCTGTCTTGCGATGAGCAGGGTGATGTCTGCAAGTCGCGACAGAAGCACTGCGTCCGTGACCGGCAATGCCGGTGGCGTATCAATGAGGATGAAATCAAAATTGGCTGACCATTCCTGGACGAGCGATTGCATTCCTGGAGAACTGAGCAGTTCGGCGGGGAAGGGTGGCCGTGGGCCGGCAGGCAAGATCCAGACGTCGTCGCGGCCTCCGATCGATCGTAAGGCTGTCGGGGCATCTACTTCCGAAAGCATCGTACTCAATCCACGCTCATTTGGAACGTTGAGCTTCTCGTGAAGGGAGGATCGACGCAGATCGCCGTCAACTACCAGCACGCGACGGCCCTGCTGCCCGAGGATGGTCGCGAGGTGCAACGTGGTCGTGCTTTTTCCTTCTCCCGGCTGTGCACTGGTGACAACTATCACCTTCGGATACTGCTGACTGCGGGACAGCATGAGAGAGGTCCGAAGCGAACGCAGCGCCTCGGCATAAGTTGAGTTGGGGTCCATCGGCAGCAATTGACCAGGGGTTGATCGACGACCGGACAGCGCTTTCAAGTGCGCCCTTGTAGGCAACTGCGGCAATCCCCTTGGCCAGCCACGCGCCACCTGGAAAGAAGGTAGGACTGCGAACGGCGGCGATCCCAGCAGATTTTCTATCTGGTCGGACGAATAAATTCCCTTATCGCGATTATCGACAATGAGCGCGATTGCGCATCCTGCGCACAGGCCTCCCACCAACCCCAGGGCCAAGGTGAGAATGATCTTCGGTTCCTTGGGATTTTTATGGGAGGGGACGCGGCCCGGATCGACAATCGTTACATTGTTTGATCGCAATCCACTCAGAAGATTCGCATTCACGACCTTCTTTTTTGAATCCTCAAGCAGTTCACGGCTGGCGTCCGCATCTTCCTTGGCGACAATGTATTCCATCGCACTTCCACTCAGCTTCTGCACGAGAGTCCGCTGCTTTTCGAAGCTTTGCCGCGCATCTTTTTCTGCCCTCAAGGCCACCTGATAGTTGCTATGCGTGCGCTTACCAATCCTGGTTATCTCTTCCTGGATGGAACGGTCAACGCTTTGTAACTGGGCCTGCTGTTGCAGGACGAGGGGGTAATTCCGATCGAATTTTGTGCTGTTCTGACGAAGACTGGCCTTGAGGTCAGCTTCTCTTGCACGGAGTTGTTGAACGGGGATGAGGATGGAGCTGCTATTCGACGAACCTGCCGCGCCACCAGTCAGGTTCAACGTCCAGACTGCTTCCGGATCACCGGTGGCGACAACGCGATCGAGCGCCTGGGCAACCATCGTGTCTGCTTCCTTCGAGACCAGGTCGGCGTTCAGTTGATCCAGCCTCGACAGGACAACGTTGTGTCCCTCGTCAGGCGTAAATAAAGGATTCTCGCGCTGTATGCGCAACACCTTCTCCTGCGAAGCAGTTGCCTGCTTTTCAATCCCATCGAGCTGACCCTGCAGCCATTCAGACACTTGTGCCGTCGCGGCGGAACGGGTTTTAAAATTGAACTCTCGAAACTCTTCGATCGTACTGTTCACCACATTCGAAGCCGTCTCCGGATCAGTGCTGAGGAAAGAAATATTGATGATTCTCGTGCCCGGCTCTATCTCAACCTTGAATCGTTTCGCAAACGTCTTCAATGCCCTGCGCCGACGCTCGGGCGCCTGATCAACTGATAAGGAAGCAGCTTCCGTCGTCGGCTGATCCCAGGGCGTAAGCCACGGCGGTATGTGAAACCACGCGTGTATGCCGGTGAAGTCGTCGTTATTCTCAAGACCATTGCTCTTAATCACTGCCAGAGCAAGCGTATTGGAATTGAGTATCTTGGCCTGCGTCTGCAGCGTGACGTTGTAGTCAAGGGCATCGGAAGCGCCGGACACAGCGGTACCGAGGGCGCTTTCGAGACCGAGCGCATCTGCATCGTCCTTTTGAATCTGGATGCTTGCATCTGCTTCATAGCGGCGGGTGCCGAAAATGCACTTGACGGCCGCAAGCAGAAGAAACGTGGCACAAACGATCACCACGATGCTGCGTCTTCGCTTCAAGAGAGCCGCCACATCCCTGATGGTCAGCTCCTGCTTTTCAGATGATCCAACGTCGGGATCGGCATACAGATTCATGCTTTGTCCTGCTTCTCAAAAAGGGCGATGGCTACGGTTCAGGCAGGCTGCTGGCAAGCAACCTGGGATGCAAGCGATTCGTGCATTTGCTTGGCATCGATGATGAGCAGTCCAGTTCAGAAAGGCTGTTACTTGTTTAACAGGTCGCTGTTCTTTGTCAAAAGGAAATGCATCTTACTCAGTTACAAGTACTGCCGATTCGGGAATGTTATGAGCGATGTTTGCGCCGCGCGAGGAAAGCCACGCGAGAACCAGCCAATTGGCGGCGGCGAGTGTTCCATCTGTGAGCAGACTAGCGGCGGCAGCACCTTGCCAGGACCAGCGAGGAATCAGCATCAGGTTGAGGGCGAGGTTCAACAAGGCGGCAAGCACCTGGCTCCCCGTCCGCCACCACTGCGAACTGGTCGCCGTAATGCAGTCTCCGGCGGCGAGATGCAAACAACGCAACATGGGCAACAGGCATAGCCAGCGTATTGCTGATACGCTTTCCGCATAGCTTGGCCCCATCAGCAGAGGGATTAGTCCTGCTCCGGCTGCCAGGGCGATGGTCACAACTACAGCATAGCCAACAGTTTTTGAGAGTAGTCTTCGTACAAATGGACGCAAGGCCGCGGGACCTTCGTGGCCGCGTTTGAAGAATTCCGGCAACGCCGCCCCGTGCACTGCATTGATGGGGAGAGTAGCAATGTCAACGATGCGATATGCTGTGCCATAGATACCTGCGGCCCGCAATTGACCGAGGCTGACCAGCATGGCTTTGTCAATATCGTTGTAAACCGAAGTAGTTGAATTCGCCATGGAGAAGCCCAGCCCTTCGACCCAGGATTTCCATGAAATGCCATGAAATACCGGTAGACCGAGACGTATGCTGACGAGCAAGACTGATGCTATGGCGCCCACGCAGGAAGCCGCGAGATAAAGCCTGGCCCACTCCATGGCTGATGCGAGGCCGGAGCGATGATGAAAAAAAAGCAGTGCGGCCGCGACCAATCGAATGGCGCTGGTCAGCGCAAGCATCTGCGCCATATCTCTCAACCGATGAAACGCCTGAAATGCCTGGCTCGACAGTTCTGCAAGCTTGGCGAAGAGAGTGTCAGCAATTGCAATAAAAGGAACGATCAGCAAGAGCTGTGCGGAAAACACAAGATGCGCCAATCCGTACACAAGCACCAGCACAACAGCACTCAGGCTGCCGGTCATGACCAGCGCATTTCCCCAGGCTCGAGGAAAAGTATTGGCATCCCGACTTACACTGCGCAGCATCAGCATGCCGCTGCCCCATGTCGCGAACTGCGCGAGGACCGCGATGAGCGAAGCCACACCGATAAAGGCGCCGTACTGCCGACTGCCGAGCGCTCGACCGATCAGAACAAAATAGCCGGCTTGCAGCACCAGCTTTGTAGCCTGGCCAGTCAAAAGCCAAAGGGAATTATGCCGCAGCGAGGGCGAGGATTTTTGCCCTGCTCCACCTGACTTCTTCAAGACAGTGCTTCACGGCGCGGGGTCAACTGCTCAGAAACCGCGGCAATCAACTGGACATAGGAAGCAGCTACCTGCGGCCAGCAGTAGTTGCGGACAAAACTTTGCCGACCCTCCCTTCGCAGCAGCCTGGCAACTCCAGTCTTACCGAGGAGTCGCTCGATGGCATTGGCAAGCGCAATGGCGTCGCCCGGCGGCACGAGCAAAGCACCACCTTCAAAAAACACCTCGGGAATGCCGCCGACGCAGGACGCAATCACAGGCACGCCACTCGCCATCGCTTCTACATTGGCGAGTCCAAAAGCTTCGTCGCTCAACCATGGCGATATCACGACGGCGGCCGACCGCATTGCTTCTGCTACGTGTTCAACCCCCCTATAGGTTTCAAACCAGACGCTGTCATCGGCCTTCGCATGCAGTCGTCGGACGTACTCCTCAGAGGCGCTCCCGGTGGGCAGGCTGTCACTTGCGCCAGGCTCGGTACGTTCAATGATCAACACGCGATGTCGAATTCCGCGCCCTCGCAGAAGGCGCGCCGCATCCATCAGGACGTGAACGCCGGCCAGGTGCGTGAGCGGACCTGCATAGACAATGAGCGGGTCTCCACTGCTGACGGCATTGGTCGCCTGAGGGTCGGGAGAAAAGATGGCCTCATCTGCGCCAAAGGGCAGGACCTCGGCCCGCATGTGCAAACGATATTTTTCGTACGACTGGTGCTGCAGGAACTCCGTCGGGAAGATGACGCGCGCCATACGGCCAGCTACGTGACGCACCAACGGCCGCGGTGCGACAGCCAGCTGGGTGTCATTCATTGCCAGGATGACGGGATTGTGTTTGCGGCGGTAAAGTTGTGCCCAGACCATTGCAAGTGCCATTTCAGGCCGGTTGTGCACATAGATAATGTCGTCGGTTTCGAGCCGGGCTACAAATCCGCGGAGCAACCTGGCATAGAAACGGGCGCGCCTTCGCCATAGCACCGGATGTTGTAACGGGCGCGGCAACAAACTGATCTTTCCCATTTCCGGAGCCACCCATACATATGGAAATCCCCAGGACCCATCAGCTTCAGAACAGACAACAACTGACTCGCCCTGAAGGCCGGCCGCCGCAACAACGCCTGCCACCCATTGCGCGGACACTCCTCCTGCTGATCGGGAGAACGACTCTGCGTCGGGAAGAATGTGATAGACACCCACTAGGCTTTCATGGCCTTGCCGATGCAGTAATACCGGGGGTAGTGTCTGGAGTATAGGCGCATCATCACCATCCTACGATGGTGCCGGTACGAATTTAGTTCAGGGGATTCCCGGAACGGGTCAGGGACCAAAACTTTAGAACTATCGCCAAAAGCAGGCAGAAGCAACTAAGTCACCTTCCGCTTGAACCAAAGCCTTTAGCCGCACGGTCACTTGAACCTAATTCTTCGACCACCTGGATGGTTCTATCTGTGTCGGCGCGAAAGAGCGACATCTGCACAATCCTGTCGCCCTTCTCGATGGTCACGGACATATCTTCATGCCGAAGGATGACGTCTGTGATCATCCCCTGGCTGTCACGAGTGAGCTCAAGATCATGCCTTGGCTGTTGCACATTCATCAGGCATACCAGGATTTCGCCGCGGTAGCCGGCATCGATACGACCGCCCAGGTAGGTGACACCTTTCATTGCCATGGACGAGCGATCCCCCAGGATGAAGCCGTAGCCGTCAGGACCCTCGACGGCAATACCTGTGCGTAACCTGATGAGGACGCCAGGCTGCAAAGTAGCACTTTCGAGGGCATATAAATCAAAGCCGATGTCGCTGCCCGCATGAGTGACAGTGGGGGCTTTCGCATCCGGATGAAGCAGTTTTACCTTCAACATACCTACAGATTACTTGGCGGCTTTGTGTTTTGCCCAGCGCAGTTTTTGCGCTTCCGCAATCCGCCGACGCCCCTCCGCACTCATCTGCCGCTGACGACCACTGCCTGGGAAAGCCGAGCCACCGGCTACAAATTTCGCCAGCGCCGGTCCCAATCCATTGCTGCCTTGAATCAGTTCTCTTGCTTCTGTCAGCTTATCAATTTCCTGGTCCAGTGCTTCGATGATTTCCGTTCGGTTCATGTCTCCCCTATATCTATATCCATTCCTGGTAAACTGCTTGCCTGCTTCAGCCAGAGACGCACTTTAGAGATTAGTCCCTCCTTTTGCTGAAGCGGAACCACACGATTAAGTTGCCCGGCGCGAACCAATTTACTCCCTAAGATTTAGGGAGAAGCGCATCCTATTAAGAGTGAAGCTAAGCACACCATCGAACTGGACGGATACAGGACAGGATGATCCATTTTTCAGTGCGCTGGCGGAGGCTGAACATGCAATCTTAATGCTTGATTACGACGGCACGCTGGCACCCTTCCGCGAAGATCGACTTAAGACCTCCTTCTACCCGGGAGTGAAGAAACGGATCAATAAATTAATGGAAGTCGATGCAGCCGAACTCGTTTTCATCAGTGGTCGAAATGCGGCGGAGCTACGTTCACTGCTGGCCCTTGAAAAGCCTGTGGACATTTGGGGATCGCATGGCCGGGAACATCTTGCGGCCAACGGCCATTACTTCGTGACCCCGCTCACCCTGGGCGAAGAGAGCATTCTTCACCACGTCAGATCGGTCCTCGAGAGAGAGTATGATCCGGCAAACCTGGAAGTAAAACCGAACAGTGTCGCCATTCACTGGCGCAATGGATCCATAAAAAAAGCAGAAGTAGAAAAACGCGTCCGGGAAGTGTATCAGGAAGCTACGTCCGACAAGTTAAAGGATGGCAATACGAACTTATTGCAATTTGATGGCGGACTGGAGGTGCGGGCGGGGGAAGGTGGTAAGGGGTTTGCCGTCCAGTCCATTCTGGAGACACTGCCACGCAGTACGATGGCGGCCTTTCTGGGGGACGACACCACCGACGAGGATGCGTTCAAAGTTTTGCGGTCTGAGCCATTTGCCTCGCAAAGTCTTCCTGTACTCGTGCGCAATGAAGCTCGCCCGACCTATGCGCGCTGCTGGATTCGTCCTCCAGAGCAACTTCTACAGTTTCTTGACACATGGCTACACACAAGGGAAAGTCGGTCGAGATGAACAGGCGTCAGCAATTAGTTGTTGTTTCAAACAGGCTACCTATTTCCTTCAAGCAGGAGAAGGGACGCTTGAAGGCTGAGCCATCCAGCGGCGGCCTTGTAAGTGCGCTGGTACCTATCCTGAAAGAGCATGGCGGCACCTGGATCGGCAGTCCAGGTATTGCCGGGTTGGGGGATGACAATAACAAGTCAAGTCATGTTGCAGACGAGGCCGAGGTACAAAAACTTCTCGATGCCTCCCATGACAATGCCTATCGCTACCAGGCAGTACATCTGACGCAGGAAGAGCAGACCAATTTCTATGAAGGCTTTTCCAACGAAATCATCTGGCCGCTTTTTCATGATCTGCAATCGCGGTGCAGGTTCTTCCCGACTTACTGGGATTACTATCAGCGAGTGAACAAGAAGTTCGCCGAAGTCACCCTGAAAGCGGCAAGAGCGAACGACATCATCTGGATCCAGGATTACCAATTAATGCAGGTGGCCGCCTACCTGCGCAAGCGCCGTCTCAAGAACAAGATCGCTTTCTTTATGCACATTCCTTTTCCTGCTCCGGATATCTTCGAAAAGCTTCCGTGGCGGCAGCAGATACTTGAAGGTTTGTTACAGCACGACCTGGTTGGCGTGCAGACAGCCCGCGATGAGCGCAATTTTGCGGCCTGCGTTCGTAGCTTTCTTCCGGCAGCCAGGATCGATCGCCAGGGTGATTCACGGCTTGTTCACTATGAGGGACATGTCACACGCGTGCAGTTCTTCCCGATCAGCATCGACTTCAAACAATTCAGCGACGCGGCTCAGAAGAAATCGGTGCTTGAACGGGCGAGCACAGTACGTGAGGAGTTACGAGATGTCCATATTGCTCTTGGTGTTGATCGACTGGATTACACCAAAGGGATTCCTGAACGGCTCAGGGCATTTGCGACGCTGCTGCGTGACTATCCCCATCTACGAGGGAAGGTAACCCTGTTTCAAATCGTAGTTCCCAGCCGCGAGACGATCGTCGGCTATCAAACCTTGATGGGGGAAATTGAACGCTCCGTGACGCATATCAACGGTGAGTATGGCGAGACCGGTTGGGTCCCAGTGCATTACCTGCACCGCTCCATTCCACGGGAGGAACTGATCGCGCTCTATCGTGCAGCGAATACTGCGCTGATCACCCCGTTGAAGGATGGCATGAACCTGGTAGCCAAGGAATACTGTGCGGCGCGTACAGACAACGACGGAGCGCTGGTTCTAAGTGAGTTTGCCGGAGCGGCGCCCCAACTACAGAAGGGTGCCATCCTGGTGAATCCTTACGATGAGATTGGGGTTGCGAATGCCCTAGATCGCGCCATCCATATGACGCGTGAAGAACGCCGGACTAGAATGAGCAAACTACGCGCCGAGATACGACGGCATGACATTCTGCGATGGCGCGACGATTTTTTTGCCGCACTTACGATGAACATGCCAGCAGACGGGGTCGGCTAGACGGCAACCGGACTGGCCCTTTCAAGGGAAGGGCCGAATCCAATGCTCTATTTATAACTGTACTAACTTGTTCGACTAGAGCAGATTACCTGATGCTATGTTGTTTCTGGCTGGCTAGACGGCCTTTTCCTGGCGAAAAGGCCCGTGTTCATCGTATCTCCGCGCTACACCCTCAGGTAATTTGCTGTAACTTGTGCGAAGAACCAGAACGGATTCCGGCCCCATAGCGGCCTGCTGATCTTTCAGTTTCGAACTAGCGTCAGATGTTAGAAGAACCTGGCCTGTTCTACTTAGCGGGATCGAAACCGGCGCATTTGTGAAGTTACAAACAACCTGGAACTGAGCACGTTCCAGCACAAGCCAGCCGGCTTCTTCATCAAAGCGAACATGTGTTTCGCGCATATTCCCATCGAGCAGGGTGGGGCTTGACTTACGCAGGGCAATCAGTTGCCTGTACCAATTTAAGATATCGGCATGGGCAGGTTGGGTAATTTCCTGCCAGTTAAGTTTTGAATGTTCAAAAGTCTCTATGGATTGAGGATCAGGAATCTCGTCCGGCGCCCAGCCGAATCCGGCAAACTCCTGCTTCCTTCCCTCGCTGACCGCCTTGCCTAATTCGACGTCTTCATGATCGGTAAAATACTGGAACGGGGTCGACGCTGCGAACTCCTCACCCTGAAAAAGCATTGGGACAAAGGGTGACAGAAGTAAGATGGCCGCGCCAATTTTTACTTTTCCCGGCGAGACCAGGTCGCTAAGTCGATCGCCTAAGGCACGATTGCCTACCTGGTCATGGTTCTGGATATAACCCAGAAAGCGATAGCCCGGAAGGTCAAGAACCGGACGTCCGTGATGCCGCTTCCGGTAGTTTGAGTACTGTCCCTGATAGACGAAAACTTCTTCGAGAGCGGTAGCTAATTGCGCAATCGAACCAAAATCTTCGTAATAGCCTTTAAGGTCTCCGGTAAGTACAGTCCATAAGGCGTGATGAAAATCATCACTCCATTGTGCTTCCAATCCATAGCCACCGGCTTCTTTTGCCCGCACGACGCGCGGATCGGCAAGATCACTCTCAGCGACAAGAAAGAAATGCTTGCCAATGGCGGCGCCGAGAGCTTTCGTTTCATCTGCCAATTGTTCCAGGAAATGTACTGCGGAGCGATCGATATACGCAGTGACTGCGTCCAGGCGCAGCCCGTCAAAGTGATAGTCACGAAGCCAGCTCAACGCATTGTCGACGAAGAAGCGCCTGACTTCGGAACTACCTTCTTCCTCTAGGTTAACTGCACCGCCCCACGGGGTTTTGTGACTTTCCGTGATGTAGGGGCCGTACTTTCCCGTGTAATTGCCCGTCGGGCCAAAGTGGTTGTAGACAACATCGTTAACGACAGCTAGACCTTTGGCGTGCGCCGCGTCGACGAATCGCTTGACGGCTTCCGGGCCGCCGTAGCTTTCCTGCGGAGCAAACAGGGCTACCCCGTCGTAGCCCCATCCCCGTTCACCGGGCGAACTCGCCAAGGGCAGAACTTCTACATGGGTAATGCCCAGGTCCTTAAGATAATCAAGCTTATTGATGGCCGCATCAAGGGTGCCTTCCTTGGTGAACGTGCCGAGATGCAATTCGTAGATAATCGCATTCGCAAAAGGAGGCGCCTGCCATGACTGATCAGTCCACTGGAAGCTAGCGTGATCAACTATGCGTGAAAGACCGTTGACGCCATTCGGTTGCCACTGTGAACGCGGATCGGGAATCGCAGGCTCCTGTCCGTCGAGAATGTATCCATAATCCATGCCTGATTTGGCTTGTTCGACGGATGCTGCCCAGTACCCACGCGCCGTTTGCTGCAGCGGATATTTTCCTGTTCCTACCTGTACGGCGACTGACTTCGCCAATGGTGCCCAAACCTCAAAGCTATGCATTGCAATCGTTCCTAACTCATCTTGTATTTTTCGCGCAGCACTACAGTTATGGCGGAGTTAATCTCGAGGCAGGCTGCGTGTTTATGTGATGCACCAAAATACAAGATAGCTGCGGAGAGAGCACAACTCGTTCAAGCTTTGCCGGAAGTGGATCTCTTTAGTTCAGTAGCGTACGGCTACGTTATCGAGTGAGGGCAGATAGACCGGGTAGATCTCAACGGCAAGCCGACCGGCCACCACGCCGGGGTCACGCTGAGCAATGGCCAGCGCTTCGTCCTTTCCCTTTGCATCAATCAACATCACTCCAACGTACTGTGCTTCGTCATTGACAGGACCGGCGACGATATATGTCTTATCTTCCATCCGGTGTCGAAGGAAAGCGAGATGTTGGGGAAGAAGTTCGCCGGCTTCCTGGTCGTCGATCTTGTTCCATCGTTCGCCCCGGGTGAGCAGCCCGAGATAATACTGTTTCAAATTGCGGGGGATATTGCGTTGAGGATGTTCGCGCGGGTTCTGTTCTTCCGTCATACCTTCATGATATCGCCGGCGACTGGTCAAAGACCTGAGAACAGTTCTCCAGTAGATATGCCCTTTCAGGCATCTTGAGAGTTGGCTTTTTCCCGGTGAAAAGACAGTCGAAAGTAGTCCTCCGGCGTACACCTACTGGAGAACTGCGCTAGATCGATACAACGACTAAAACAAGTTTATTGGTGGAGCTAATCGGGATCGAACCGATGGCCTCGTCGTTGCGAACGACGCGCTCTCCCAGCTGAGCTATAGCCCCACTAGAGGATGGGATAGGACTGTTCAAGTTTAGCAGGGGCGGGCGCTTTGGCCAAGTAGCGGAATAGTGCTGAAGCCTTCATCCCGGGGGCGCAACTGCGAGCAGAAGTTGTGCCCGCAGCGACTCGACGACGGTGTCCAGCAACTGGGAAGGGAGCTGCCCCTGGGCCATTTCGGGCGAACCGCCGCCCCGGCTGCCGTGCTGTGCCAGTGCTGAGGATAACCATTCGCCGCAGTGAATCTGTTCCTGGTCTTTGCTGCGCGCGTAGATGATTGACGCGGGTTCCTGCTGCGTAGACGCTAAGACTGCCACTGTTTGCGGGGCTGCCGCTACCACGCGGGATGCGAGTAGTTTGGCATACGCGGCATCCCTGTCCGGAAAAGTGCGGCGCACAAGGCGCAGACCCTGCACGACCCGGTCTTCTACCAGCAGCCGTGACGCGTGGTAATCCGCAAGCTCTTCCCGCAGCTTCTGTTTCTGTTTCGTGTCAGCCCTGGCTTCGGCCAATTTGCGTTCCAGTAGTTCGGTGAGTCCACTCCGCTGTGCTGAAAGAGTCCTGGCAAGCGTACTAAGCAGCCGGTCATCGGCCCGGGCAGTGCTGACTGCACGCATACCGCAGACGAAGCTGAGCCGAACGCCCTGCCGCACTTTCTCCGTTCCGCGCAGAAACATTCCACCGATCTGGCCCAGGGCGCGAACATGCGTCCCCCCGCAGGCATTCAGATCCAGGCCCGGTATTTCAACCAAGCGGATCGTGCCTTCGCGTTCCGGCAGTTTGCGCAATGCTCCGGAAGCCAGCAACTGCTCCGCGTCTTGTCGGTTGACGGTCTTGATCGACACAGCCATATTTTCGGCTATGGCAAGATTTGATTGTTCTTCGAGCCGCACCTGTACTTCCTCGGAAAGCGAATCGGTCGCCAGGTCAATGGTCGAGAGTTCTTCGCCCAGGTGGAAGGAGACGGTCGCGGCGCGCAGCTCGCGCTGGCAGAGGGCCGACAGCAGGTGCTGCCCGGAGTGCTGCTGCATGTGATCCAGCCGTCGCCTCCAATCGATAGTGCCGCGAACCAGCGTCCCGGCCAGCAGAGGCTTGGCTGTCGTGTGCCATACCTCGCCTGCCTCGTCTTCTTCGACACCGGTTACAGCAACGTCCAGCGTAGCTCCACTGCGAGAGGTCGCCGTCAGTCGCCCAACGTCATGAGGCTGGCCGCCGCTGGTCGGATAGAAAGCGGTCTGATCGAGAGCGATCCGCCATTCGGAGGCTCCCTCGCGACGCGCATGTTCGCGGATGTCTGTGACCTCGGCTTCAAATGTTTTCAAGAAGGAATCTTCGTAATACAGACGTTGAGCCATGGCCCCATTTTAGAGGAGTACTGCCGTTTCGAGGGTTGTTGTACGAGCTTACCTTCATAGAAAAGGCAAGGTAGCAGCACCCGCGCAGTTGCACCCGCTGCGCATGCTTGTTCACCCCTGCTTACGGAAGAACAAGCGCAACTGCGTGCTTTCGCATCCTACTGACTCAAGTAGATAAGGAGATGACGATGAGCAAAGCAACCCTTTCCCGCGACGAGATTCTGAGCAACCTGCAGGACATGATCAAAGATATCCGAATAGCCATGCTCACCACGGCTGATGAAGATGGTCGAGTTTACAGCCGCCCCATGGCTACGCAGGAAACACGCTTCCAGGGCGAACTCTGGTTTCTGACGCGACGCGATTCGGGCAAGGTAGAAGAGATTCGCCACAATGCGCACGTGAATCTGTCTTACGTGGATGTGAAGAACAGCAACTTCATCAGCCTGTCTGGTGTCGCGCACATCAGCCGGGACCGGCAGAAAATTCAGGAGTTGTGGAACCCCATGTACAAGGCATGGTTCCCGGATGGCGAAGAAGACCCCGAGATTTCAGTACTGAAGGTGGTGGTGGAAGACGCAGAGTATTGGAGCGCACCATCCAGTTCACTGGTCCGCAATTATCGAATGCTCAAGGCATCCATCACCAAGGACGGTTCACAGGTCGGCGAGCACGAGCGCGTATCGCTTGCGGGTAGCTCTGGACAGCACGGTAGTGCGTAATTACTTTCGTCGCATCGGAAGGTGAGTGGATGGCAACATCAGAAACAATACCTGGGGAAGAATCTGCTTCGGACGAAGAAAGTACCTTTGAACTGGACGCCATCAGCGAGGGCGGCGGAGACAGGACAGGGGATGGGACCAGCCAGCCGGCACAGCGTGACCTGGAACGGCCCACTGCGCAGGAAATTTATGTGCAGGTGGCAAACAACGGCAGGCATGAACTTGAGCGTTCCGCCAGGGCCCTAGCTCTTTCGGGATTAGCCGGCGGCATGATGATGGGCTTAACACCCCTTAGTATGTCCATCATTCATGCTCAGCTGGGGGACGGCAAGGTCGCGAGCCTGATTGCTTACCTGCTCTACCCGGTTGGCTTTATCGCAGTCATTGTCGGACGCGCCCAGCTCTTTACTGAAAACACGCTCTTTCCCGTTGCACTGGTCCTGGCGGAACGGAGACATGTTGCAAAGACTCTTCGACTCTGGGCGATCGTTCTTGCCAGTAACCTGGTGGGCGCCTTCTGCTTTGCCCTGCTCGCCGTAAAAACAGAAGCGCTTAAACCGGAGTATGTTGCCGCGATGTCAAAGATAGGCGTCGAAGCAGTGGGCGTGACGGCCAGCCACGCTTTCTGGAGTGCCGTGATCGGGGGCTGGATGATCGCGCTGGTAGCCTGGCTGGTCAGTGGGAGTCACTCAGTCACGGGGGCAGTCATGTTGATCTGGCTGCTGGCATTTGTCGTCGGCATTGGACACTTTGCCCACTCCATTGCGACCAGCGGAGAGATCCTCGCTTCCGTTCTCTGTCACCAGGTTTCAGCAGGCGCTTACTTCGAATGGCTCTTGCCGGCAGTGCTGGGGAATATCTGCGGCGGGGTACTTCTGGTGACGCTGCTCGAATACGGCCAGGTCAAGGGTGGAGACTGAATTTGTTGCATCCCGAATATTTCGGGCCATCGATGCTGACAACAGATATGATCGCGAGGATCGCAGATTGGTTATAGGTGCCCGTGAACAGCAAAGCCGCAACAGTGTTGGGGCTTTGCTGATTTGCGGCTGATTCTACAGAGAGTTCATCTTCAATAGAAACTCGGCATTGTTCCGTGTCTTCCCAAGACGGTCGACCAACAATTCCATGGCCTCAACAGGGGACAAGGGATTCAGGACCTTGCGCAGGACCCAGATGCGCTGCAGGTCCTCTTTCAGAATCAACAACTCTTCCTTGCGCGTACCGGAACGCTGAATATCAATGGCCGGAAACACACGCTTGTCGACGAGTTTGCGATCGAGAATGATTTCCATGTTGCCCGTACCCTTGAACTCTTCGAAGATCACTTCATCCATACGGGAGCCGGTATCAACAAGTGCTGTTGCAATGATCGTGAGCGATCCACCCTCTTCAATGTTGCGGGCGGCACCAAAGAAGCGCTTGGGGCGCTGCAGCGCATTCGAATCTACGCCGCCCGAAAGCACTTTGCCTGAAGGCGGAACGATGGTGTTGTAGGCGCGGGCCAGACGGGTGATCGAGTCGAGCAGGATGACCACGTCGCGCTTGTGTTCAACCAGGCGCTTGGCTTTCTCGATCACCATTTCAGCAACCTGCACGTGGCGGGCAGCCGGCTCGTCAAACGTCGAGCTGATGACCTCACCCTTCACCGACCGCTGCATGTCAGTAACTTCTTCCGGGCGCTCGTCAATCAGCAGAACAATAAGAGCGACTTCGGGATGGTTAGTGGTGATGGAGTTGGCGATCGACTGCAGCAGGACAGTCTTACCGGTACGGGGCGGGGCGACGATCAGACCGCGCTGCCCTTTGCCGATGGGGGTCAACAGATCCATGACGCGGCCACTCGTACTGTCGTGAGTGGTTTCCATTTTGATCCGCTCCTGCGGATACAAAGGCGTCAGGTTATCAAACAGAATCTTGTTGCGGGTCTCCTCCGGAGACTCGAAATTGATGGCCTCGATTTTCACCAGGGCAAAATACTTCTCACCCTCGTGTGGGGGACGGACGTTGCCGCTGATCGTGTCGCCGGTCTTCAGATCGAACTTGCGTATCTGTGACGGAGACACGTAGATGTCGTCCGGACCGGGCAGATAGTTGTAATCGGGCGAGCGAAGGAAGCCATAGCCGTCAGGCAGAATCTCGAGTACGCCCTCGGCAAAGATATGGCCTTCTTTTTCACTCTGCGCCTGCAGAATTTTAAAGATGAGATCTTGTTTACGCAGGCCGCTGGCGCCCGGAATTTCCAAGGTGCGCGCAATGCGGCTTAATTCAGTGATGTTTTTTTCTTTTAATTCAGAAATAGTCATGGGTACTCACGGATAGGACTGTTGAGAGGAGGGACATGAAGGAAGGATGGGCGGTGCAGAGTGTGGATAGACGGGACAGTCAGGAGTTTTGCACGAAAAGGGTAGTGCAGGCCGCGCTTAAGCTGCGCGGCGCTGCATAACGGGTGCACTTACAGATGCTTCTACAGCAGCCAACATGGGGCTGGACTCTTGAAAGCGTACAAGTACATCGTTGGTAGTGTCCTGCAGCCGAGTGTTCGGCTTGTGAAGCTTACGCGTAGCCTTGGAGGCAAGTTGGCAAAGCTGATAACGGTTGTTGACGTGGGTAAGTGCCCCAAAAATAAGATCAGAACGCATGTTATCTCCTTCTAAGTACCGTGCATAGAAACGCCATTCAACAGAACGCTAAATGAATGAACTGCGGCGGTCTTATTCCGTGTTTTGATTTCTGCACTCTGTTAGACGCGCACCAGATGGGACCGGTCTAACCATTTACAGTTTTATTTTCAGCCTTCTTCTGACTGAAGCCTCTGAAGCTGAGATGCGGTCGGCAAAACGCGTCGCCTGCCGGGATCGCTACTTTCCAGCCAGTCGGCGGGAGGTTCAGCGTACCCTTGCCGATCAACAGTGGCAAGATGAAGTTAACGCGATCATGAACCCTGGGTCAACACTTTTTTTCATATTCCGGTGCCGAACAATGTTCCATATTTTGTATAGTCCGGCAAACTGATCAAAAGATTGCACTTGCGCCACCGGTGAACTGCCCTGCTCCCCGCCTCGTCGTATGTTACCAGTAAGGTAATGGCGTCACTCTACTGAAATCGGGAGTTCGGCAGCATCTTTCCTGCGGTTCAAGACCAATATGTCCGATCCAGCGTCCTGTATTGGATAGCTTCAGCAAGATGACCTACAGCGACATCTACAATTCCCGCCAGGTCGGCAATCGTTCGCGCCACTTTGAGAATGCGGTCGTGGGCGCGCGCACTTAGTCCCTGCTGCTGCATGGCCCGCTCGAGCAGGTGTTCGGCATCCGCGGTGAGGGCGCAGTGAGCCCGGATGAGCCGCGTATTCATTTCCGCATTTGCGTGGATGCGCTCACCGGAAAAACGTATCCGCTGCAGTTCGCGAGCTTTCAGGACGCGTTGACGAATCTCGGCGGAGCCTTCGCTGGCCGCTCCTCCGCGCAGTTCCTTGTACTTTACCGCCGGCACTTCGATGTGAATATCGATGCGGTCGAGCAGAGGCCCTGACACGCGCGAGACATAGCGCTGCATCATCGGTGGTGTGCACATGCATTCGCGCGATTTATCGTTGAAGTAGCCGCATGGGCATGGATTCATGGCGGCTGCGAGCATAAAGCGGGCGGGAAAGTTCAGGCTCATGGCCGCACGCGCGATGGTCACCATGCCGTCTTCGAGGGGTTGCCGCATCACTTCGAGTACGCTTCGCGGAAACTCCGGGAGTTCATCCAAGAACAGTACGCCGTTGTGGGCGAGCGATACTTCACCGGGCCGCGGCATGGCGCCACCACCAATCAGTCCCGCGTCCGAGATGGTGTGGTGGGGCGCGCGAAAAGGCCGATGCGTTACCAGGCCAGTGTTGGCGTCAAGCACTTTCGCGACGGAGTGGATCTTGGTCGGCTCCAGTGCTTCCTGAAACGTAAGCGGAGACAGAATGCTTGGCAGGCGTTTAGCCAGCATGGTCTTGCCAGAACCCGGAGGCCCGATCATCAGGATGTTGTGACCGCCGGCGGCCGAGACTTCAAGAGCCCGTTTGGCTGTCTGCTGGCCGCGTACATCCTTGAAGTCGGCGGCAAAAATCTGCTCTTCGTTCAACAGCTTTTCGGTCGACACGTGACACGGTTGCGCCTTGATGCCGCCATTCGCAGACTGGTTGAGGAGTTCGCGCACTTCAGCGAGCGAGTTGACGGCGTAGACATCGATACCGTCGACCACCGCTGCTTCTGCTGCGTTACTTGAAGGCGCAAGTAGATACTTGATCCCGCGACGCTTGGCGGCGACAGCAATCGGCAACATGCCGGGAACTGCGCGGACACCGCCGTCAAGACCCAGCTCGCCGACCATCAAGAATTCGCTGAGGTCCTTCTTCTCAATGGCACCATAGGCGCCGAGAATGCCGATGGCCATCGGCAGATCAAAGCCGGAGCCTTCCTTCTTGATGTCTGCCGGCGCTAGATTGATGGTGATATGTGTAGGAGGAATGGAGAAACCGGAATTCTTGATCGCCGCCCGCACCCGGTCACGGCTTTCGCGTACGGCGGCATCGGGAAGTCCGACGGTATGAAAATGATCCTCGGCCGTAGTGATGCCGGAGAAATCGACTTCAACATCAATGATGTGCGCGTCGATGCCATAAACGGCAGCGCTCATTGCCTTGAACAGCATAGGTCCAACTCTTCTGAAAGCAGGTTGTTTGGGTTAGTAGCCTGAGCATAGCACCTGTTTGCACCAACACGTACTTATAACTGTTTGTGATGGAAAGCGTTCATCCTGTCCAGAAACTCTTGTCATCCTGACCGAACGCCGACGGCTTACCGTCTTCCGGCGCCGGCACGATATGGGTAACCGCGTTTCGTGCTGACACCTGGTTGACGGTAAATCACGACGCCTGCTCGACCCGGTACGATAAGGAAGTGAAAACAAGCCTGTTCGATCTGTACAAAATTGGCGTCGGCCCATCGAGTTCGCACACCATGGGACCTATGCGGGCTGCCTGCTGTTTCGCCGGCAGTCTGCGCAAGGACGGCTTGCTTCCAGCAGTCTGCAGCGTACGCGCCGAGTTATACGGATCACTCGCCCTGACGGGTATAGGGCATGGCACGGACCGGGCCGTCATTCTTGGGCTGATGGGCGAAGAACCCAGCACCACCGACCCGTCGACCATGGAGAGCAAACTGCAAACGGTGCGCGCTACCGGGCAGATTGCTCTCGCCGGCACCCACAACATCCTTTTTCGTGAAGCCGGCAGCCTGCTCTTCCATCGCAACCAGATGACGCCCCCAGGTGCGGTCACTACGCATCCCAACGGCGTGCGCTTCACTGCCTTCGACCAGACCGGGCAGGTGCTGGTGGAAAAAACATTCTTCTCGATCGGCGGCGGTTTTATTGTCGAAGACGGCGCCGACGAGCAGAGCACACCTCTCATGACCACAGTGCCTCTTCCCTTCCCGTTCCGTAGTGCAGAAGAGCTGCTACAGATGGCCGCGCACGCAAAGCTTTCAATCAGCGAGCTGGTGCTGCAGAACGAATGCTCGCGTCGCGGCGACCCCAATGCGCCATCAGTCGTGAAGCACAATATTCTAGAAATCTGGGCTGTGATGCGTGGCTGCATGGAACGCGGCATGGAGGCCGAAGGCATTCTGCCCGGTGGACTCAACGTGCGCCGTCGCGCTAAACGCCTGGCCGAACGTCTGCAGAAATCATCCAGCGGTGATCCGCTGGGGCCCCTCGACTGGGTGACGGTTTACGCGATGGCGGTGAACGAAGAGAATGCCGCCGGCGGCCGGATTGTGACTGCGCCGACGAATGGTGCGGCAGGCGTGATCCCTGCTGTTGCCCAGTACTACCTCAACTTCGTTGCGGGGGCGAACGAAGAAGGACTGCTGCGTTTTTTTCTCGCTTCCGCTGCCATCGGCATCCTCTATAAGGAGAACGCTTCCATTTCCGGCGCGGAGGTCGGCTGCCAGGGCGAGGTAGGCGTGGCCTGCTCCATGGCTGCGGGCGGACTGGCTGCTGCACAAGACGCCACCAATGATCAGATTGAGCATGCTGCCGAGATTGGCATGGAGCATAACCTGGGCATGACCTGTGATCCGATCGGCGGCCTGGTACAAATTCCCTGCATTGAGCGGAATGCGGTTGGCGCCCTCAAGGCGGTGCATGCCTGCCGCATGGCGATGGCAGAGACAGAAGGCCACAAGCTTTCGCTCGATCAGGTGATCAAGACCATGTACGAAACCGGCCTCGATATGCAATCACGGTATAAGGAAACTTCACTGGCTGGACTGGCGCTGAATATTATCGAGTGCTGAGTACTGCGCATAGCGGCGAAGAGCGCTTTGCGCAAGGGCATACTTCAGCCGGTCGCACGTGTCTTGCGTAAAGCCGGAAAGTTCGGGTCCGCAAGTACCCGCAGGTCTTGCTGTTCACCGCTCGACCGCCATAGCTACGGAATTGCCGCCGCCCAGGCAAAGGGCCGCGACGCCGCGATGCACATCCCTGCGCATCATTTCGTAGATGAGTGTGGTCAGTATGCGCGCACCGCTTGCGCCGATGGGATGACCAATGGCGACTGCGCCGCCATTGACATTCACCTTCGACAGGTCCAGTTCCAGTTCCTTGACCACGCCGAGAGCCTGGGCGGCAAAGGCCTCGTTCAGTTCGTAAAGGTCAACTTCATCTTTTGCCCAGCCGGCCTTTGCGAGCACTTTCCGGATACCGATGACGGGCGCCAGCATGACCCACTTCGGATCAACGCCGCTCGTGGCCTGGGCGCGCACATGTACCAGCGGCTGTAGACCAAGTTCCTTGGCGCGCCGTGCTGACATCACTACCAATGCGGCCGCGCCATCATTCACGCCGGGAGCATTGCCTGCGGTCACGGTGCCATCCTTCTTGAAAGCCGGCTTCAAGGCACGCAGTGCTTCGATTGAGGCATCGGGGCGAACGGATTCGTCGTGATCGAACAGCAAGGGCGGATCACTCTTCTTCTTTGCCGGGACTTCGACGGTCAGCAGCTGTGAAGCGAAGCGTCCTTCTTTTGCGGCTGCGTCGGCCCGGCGATGCGATTCGAGCGCATAGGCATCCTGTTCCTCGCGGGTGATGCTGTGCTTTTCAGCGACGTGCTCGCCCGTCATGCCCATGTGGTAGTCGTTGTAGATCTCCCACAATCCATCGTGGATCATGGAGTCGACGACCTTCGCATCGCCCATGCGAAAGCCGTTGCGCCCTTGCGGCAACAGGTAAGGCGTGTTGCTCATCGATTCCATCCCGCCTGCGATGACAATCTCTGCATTGCCCGTCTGAATGGCCTGCACAGCCAGTCCCACGGCTTTCAATCCTGAGCCGCAGACCTTGTTGATGGTGAGCGCGCTTACCTCCGGCGGCAGGCCACCATGCAGAGCGGCCTGGCGTGCGGGATTTTGCCCTAACCCGGCAGAGACGACGTTGCCCATGATGCATTCGTCGACTTGCTTTGCTTCGAGACCCGTGCGGCGAAGGGCCTCGCGCACCACGAGCGCTCCCAGTTGCGTTGCTGAAAAGCCGGCAAGTGCTCCCTGAAACTTTCCTACCGGCGTGCGCACTGCTGACACAATGACGACATCTTCTAATCTGTTATCCATGGCAGTGATCCCGTTTCCGCCCTGCTCCATGCGCGTTTCGCCAAGCAAGGACCAACGTGTGAAGATAGCAGTTGCCTATCGTCATGGGCAACGGAGGGTCCGCGGCAGATGCAGCCTGACTTGATCGATGAAACTGATCCTGCCGATCAGCTAAGGACAGCTTATGCCGTTGAGCAACCATCGCAAAAGCTGCTCGCTCCCACGTGGCACACTCTGCTGATCATCGCTTTCGTTGCTGCTGCTTCCATCGCCGGCGCAAAAGGTCCAAGGCATCCGTCAGTCGGCGATGCTACCGGCAGATATGGACATCTTCCGACTTACTTTGCATCGATAGCTCTTGAATGGATTCTCGCCGCGCTTACCCTCCTTGGTCTGAGTCTTCGCAAGACCCCCCTGCACTCTGTTCTCGGTGACAACAAGCCGGGCATCAAGGAATGGTTTGTGGATGCAGGTGTTGCCGGCGTGTTCTGGATTGTGGCGCTCACCGTACTGGGCGTTCTTGCGACGACGCTCAAGCCAATGCACCTGCATCCGGAGAGTATTCGCGGCACGGTGTCGAAGCTTGCGCCGTCGTCGCCGATAGAACTATTGGCCTGGGCGGTCCTTTGCGTCAGCGCAGGCATCTGCGAAGAGTTTGTTTTCCGCGGCTACCTGCAGTTGCAATTTTCGCGGCTGAGTCACCGCGTATGGATTGGCGTGCTTGCTTCCTCAGTCCTCTTCGGTCTCTCGCACGGATACGAGGGACTAAGCGGCATGTTGCTGATCATCGCATTTGGAGCGCTCTTCAGCGTCCTTCGCCTGCTGCGGAATAACACGCGCGCCGGCATGCTTGCGCATGCGTGGCATGATTTATTCAGCGGAATGGTGCTCTATGCGCTCGCGCATCATTCACTGCTGTCGTGAAGTCGATCCTCCACAAAGTATGTAGACACGTGCGTGACAACAATTTTTCTGCGAAGAAAATGATTTTTTTCTTGACACCGATTTTTCGTACTTCTATACATTCCCTAACTGCAGTGAGCGCATTGCAGTGAAGGGAGAATAGCAACCATGGCAACCAAGAAGGCAGCAACGAAAAAGCCGGCCGCAAAGAAAGCGGTAAAGAAGGCAGCTCCGAAAAAGAAGTAAGGTCATTCAACGGCAACAGGCAACACCATCGGGGGACGCGGCAAGCGTCCCCCGAAGTGTTTGTACCAGTCTTGATGCGTGCACATCATGGCCGTGAAACATCGCGGTCAAAGCAGCGATGTGATTCACGCGAGCGATAGAGTAAGAGAATGACGCGCCGCCGATGGATTGCCGACTCCTGGACCGACTCAACCGCAACGCTCACCGGCAACCAGGCCAATCATCTCTTTCGTGTTCTCCGCGCAGAGCCAGGAATGGAATTCGATGTGCTTGCCGGCGATCGTGTCTGGCGATCTGTCATCGTCAGGGCCGATGAAGAGGCGGTGGCGTTTGAATTACGGGAAGAGCTTGCAACTTCTTCTGCACTCCCACTCACCATCGTGCTGAGCATCTTCAAGTTTGATCGGTTCGAATGGGCGGTTGAAAAGCTGACTGAACTCGGCGTTGCAAAAATCGAACCCGTGATTGCCCGTCGAACGGAAAAGCACCTGGCGCAGGCTTCGATCAATCGGGTAGAACGATGGCGGCGCATTGCGCTTGAGGCTGCCAAGCAGTCGCGACGGGCATCCATTCCAGTGATTGCGGACCCTCGACCGCTGCGCGAAGCTCTCTCTTCTGTGAACGAAACCATGACCCGCCTGCTACTCGCCGAACAGGAGTTGGAGGAAAGTCTCCTGCATCGCCTGCAGATGCAGACGTCTCGCGGTGACAAGGAATTTGCACTGGCGATCGGGCCGGAAGGGGGGTGGACGCCGGACGAACAAACTCTCTTTGCGGACCACAAGTGGACGCCGGTCACCCTTGGCAGCACCATCCTGCGCGCGGAAACGGCAGCAATCGCAGCAGCATCCGTCACTGCCGCATGGCTGGAAGCATAGCCGCCTTAGTAGCAGAACGCCCCGAAACCCAGCGCCTGCTGCCAGCACTAGCTTTTGCTGCCAGCACGGCCAGGTACATGCGGGTTCCTCCGCTACGGTCGGGACGACAAGTTAAACGGCGTGCTGTGGTCGCGACGACAAATGTGAGGTATAAGCCCCAGGTCTCAAAAGCCAGACCTGGGGCACCCGGACTACAGCAAATTACCTGATGCCATGGGGTTTCTGGCTGGATAAATTCCTTAGGTGAAGAGCTCTTTCATTTTGCTGAGGAGGTTTTGACGCGAGGTTGGCTTGTTCTCCATCTCGAGTGAATCGCCGAGTTGCCGGATGGCTTCCCGCTGCGTTTTTGACAACCGCTTCGGCGTTTCGACCATAATCTGGACGATCAAGTCACCGCGGCCGTGCTCATTGAGGAATGGCACACCTTTGCCCCGCAGACGAAATTCCTTGCCACTCTGCGTACCTTCAGCGATGCGCATCTTGGTCTGACCCTCAAGGGTCGGGACTTCAATTTCGGCGCCCAGGGCGACCTGCGGGAAAGAAACGGGGATGACGCAATGAAGATCATTACCGTCACGCTCGAAGAACTCATGCGGCTTTACAGCGAGTACCAGGTAGAGGTCGCCGTTCGGGCCATCGAACTTGCCGGCATCGCCTTCACCCTGGTAGCGAATGCGGGTGCCATCTTCAACGCCAGCTGGAATGTTGACGCTGATTTTGTGTTCTTTCTCTATGCGTCCATCGCCACGGCAGGTACGGCAGGGGTCGGAGACAACGCTACCGGTTCCGCCACAGGCACTGCAGGTACGGGCGATCGAGAAGAAGCCCTGCTGGAAGCGGACCTGGCCTTTGCCACCGCACTGGGTACAGGTTGAGGGCCCGCGCCCGGCCGCACTGCCGCTGCCGTTGCAGTCGGTGCAGAGCTCCAGGCGACGAATGTTGACTTCGGTCTCTTTGCCGAAGACAGCTTCTTCGAACTCGATGGTCAGGTCGAAGCGGATGTCACGGCCGCGCTGAGCGCGGGAAGGCCGGCGGCCATTGCCGCCACCGCCCATGTTGAACATCTCGCCAAAAATGTCACCGAAGATGTCACCGATGTCCACGCCGCCGGCAAAGGGACTGCCCTGTCCGCCGGCGGTGTTTACGCCGGCATGTCCAAAGCGGTCATACGCGGCGCGCTTGTCGGGATCAGAAAGGACCTGGTAAGCCTCACTCGCTTCGCGAAATTTTGCTTCAGCCTGGGGGTTATCCGGGTTCCGGTCTGGGTGATATTGCATCGCCAGTTTGCGATAGGAGGTCTTCAATTCCGCATCGCTGCAGGTTTTGCTGACGCTTAGTACTTCGTAGTAGTCGGCTTTTGTCACGTTGGCTTTTGTACTCACGATTCTTTCTGTAGGGGGTTACTTGCAATACGCACTAGCGCCGGACGCAGCAACCGCTCCTTGATGCGATACCCGCGTCGAACTTCGTCAATCACCTGCTGGTCGGGCAGGTCGTGACGCTCAACGCTCTCCAAAGCTTCATGGACGCGGGGATCAAAAACGACGCCCACACTCTCGACCGGCTGCACGTTCAAGGAACGAAGCACATCTTCCATCTGCTTCACAATCAGTTCCACGCCCTGGCGCAACTGCTCAGCGGACCCACCCGACTTCAGCGCCAGGTTGAAGTTATCCAGCACGGGTAGAAACTGTTCGATGGCGCCGGCGATGGCAAAGTCGCGAAAATCTGCACGCTCGCGGGTTTCCCGCTTACGGGCGTTATCAAATTCAGCATGCAGACGGGCGAGCCGATCCATTAATTGATCGCGCTCCTGCTTGGCGCGATCGAGTTCTTCGGCGAAGGCGACGGATTGAGGATTGACGACGGTTGCCGTCTCTTCAATGCCTTCTACGCCAGTGGTAGCTGCGTCCATCGGATCAGACACGGGATCCGTGTTCTGCTGTGCTTCGATCTTTTCGTCTGTCATTCTTCCCGTTGCCATAAATTCCTGATTCTCTCTCTCTTCAATGATCTTCCGGGCTGTCATGCCGGTACGCAAGGTCACAGCCTTGTGCAACCCCTGTGCGGCGTTGAGCGGTGCAGATTCTGGTACTACGATTTTAATGGTTCTGTTCCGCAACGCCGATGCTGACGCGGAAATTGCCATTGGTGGCAAAAGCTAGTGTTCAGCGTGCAGAATCCGATCAGACAACTGCGCGATGTAGGAGACAGTATTGATTGTCTCCTGGTAGTGGATGCGGGTGTGCGCCAGCACCGCGACCGTGCCCAGGCTGTTGGCGCCCAGTCGGGCGCCGGTGCCAATCAGGACCAGGTCCTGCATTTCTGGCATTGTTTCTTCCAATCCTACGACGACGCGGACCGCCTGCTGCCGGGCATCCACATAAGCGGTCAGCAGATCGACCAGTCGCTGCTTTTCTTCGAGCGCAGCCAGCAACTGGCGCAGCTGATCGCGATCGGCGCGACCATCAATCAGGTTAGCGACGCCTTCGACGTACACCAGCATTTCGCCGGAGGGCTCGCGATCAAGCGCGCCCTGTTTGTATAAATCTTCTACGGAGCGCATCAGCTTGTCATACTCGGACCGGTCCTGATCAATCCGGCGCGATAATTCTGTGCGAATCCGCTCGAACATCCAGCCCCGGTAATTTTGATTCAGAAACCCGGCTGCAGCTTCAAGTTCAGACGAGCCGAGATCGCGCTCCATCTGGAGTACGCGGTCAAGCACCGAACCGGACTTGGTGACCATGACGGCCAGCACACGGCGCGGCGCCAGCAGGGTGAAATGAATATGTTCCAGCTGGCCTGCTTCCCCACGCACGATGGCAGCCAGACCTACGCCACTGGAAACCAGGGCGAGTACATGCGAGGTGCGCTCCAGAAACTGCTCGCGGCTGGTGATGCCGGTAAAGCAATCGTCTATCTGTTCCCGCAATTCTGTACTAATGGGAGCCGGCACTGCATGCGGCTTACCTGAGAGCTGCTCCACGTAGACGCGAAATGCACGGGCGGTTGGTGTACGTCCGGCCGAGGTATGGGATTGCTCGAGAAAACCGGCTTCGCCCAGGCTCATCATCACGTTGCGCACGGTCGCAGCACTCATCCCGTCGATGCTTGCGTACATGCGGGCGATCGCCTGGGAGGCAACCGGCTCGCCGGTCGCTATGTACATGTCGATGATGGCGGTCAGTACCAGCCGCTCCCGCCGCCCGATCCTGAGCTCGGACACCATCGCTCCAATTCGCCGCTGCGAGTTTGCTCTTGTAGATTGAACAAAGTATCCGCAGGGTCGAGAAGATTTTATACTTCAGTCTAAGGATTGCCTTCGCGCAAAGTCAACCTGTCAAATTGACGACTAAGCGCGGTGGCGCGCGCCGTCAATCATCTGCCCGGGTGAATCGGCTGTTCTGCCTGCTGACAAAGCGGGCTGGAACGCTGGCTCACTGAAGGCCAGGCTCAACTGATTTCAAAGACGTCTGTCTCCTGGGCGCGCTGCTTCTCGGCCCCCGCCATCAGCAGCCTGGCAATGTCAAAGAACTGCTTGCCGGCAACGGAGCTCTCGCCACCGAGGGCGACCGGTAATCCGCGGTCGCCGCCCTGGCGGACATTGGGGTCGAGCTCAATCGAGCCGAGGAACGGCAGTTTGAATTGCGCGGCTGTCCGTTCTGCTCCGCCCCGCGAAAAGATATCGATCTCCTGGTGACAATGCGGGCAGGTAAAGTGGCTCATATTTTCGACCATGCCGAGGATTTCGACGTTCACCTGGTGGAACATCTCGAGAGCTTTACGGGCATCCTGGAGCGCTACATCGGAAGGCGTTGAAACCACAACCGCCCCGGTCAGCGGGACAGTCTGCACCAGGGAGATGACAATATCGCCGGTTCCGGGCGGCAGATCGATGATGAGGTAGTCGAGCTCACCCCATTCCACCTGCTGCAGAAACTGGCGGATGATCTGGTGAAGCATGGGTCCGCGCATGACCAGCGGCTTGTCGCCTGGAGACAGAAGGCCGACGGAGATCACCTTTACGCCATGAGCTTCGATTGGCTCCATCCGATTGCCTTCAACTACGCGGGGCTGCTGCGAACTACCCATCATCAGCGGCACGTTGGGGCCGTAGATGTCAGCGTCAATCAGGCCGACGCGTTGGCCGAGCCTGGCCAGGGCGATGGCGATATTGACCGCAACTGTGGTCTTGCCGACGCCGCCTTTGCCGGAGCCGATTGCGATGATGGAGCCGACACCGGCCAACGGCTTGGGCTGAGGTGCCTCCTGCGGCGAATGCGGATGCGAATGTGCCATGTAGACCTGTTCTCCCTGAATCTATTTCTTTTTACGCTGACGTTGCGTGCAGCCGGTAGTCCTTGCAGTGTCGCGGATTGTCTTTGATCTTCATTCTGACCGATATGCGCGCATTCTGACCGATATGTGCGTCCAGTTCGCAGGATGCAGGTTCCACCGCTCCGGTGGGATTACGATTTTATTTGTGGCGATCGGAGTGTAGTTTCTCGCTGAATCTCGCCAAAACTGTGGGTGGTGGCCTGGCGAGCGCGAGGTCCATTCGGCTACCCTGCGACCGGGGTTTTCAAACCTTTCCGGCGGGCTTGTTCCTGCTCCCTGGTCTGCCGTCGCCGCCCTGCATCTTCCCAGCGGCGCTGCTCTTCCGCGTCCTGCGGCTCCATATGAGGGACAGTGACCTTGCGTCCTTGCGAATCGACGGCGACAAAGGTGAGATAAGCAGAGGCCACGTGACGATGCATACCCGCGATGGTGTTTTCCACCCACACTTTAACGCCGATTTCCATCGAGGTTTTGTAGGCGCGGTTGACGGATGACTTGAGAATTAACAGGTCCCCGACATGGACGGGGGCGATGAAGTCGATGTGGTCCATGGAGGCGGTCACGACGTGGGTGCGGGAGTGGCGATAGGCGGCGATGGCGCCGACCAGGTCAATGAAGTGCATCAGTCGGCCGCCCAGCAGGTTACCCAGCGTGTTGGTGTCATTGGGCAGAATCAGTTCTGTCATTTCCGAACGGGACTCGGCTGCTGTGCGCACCGGCAATGACGGGGACGAAAAATCCATGGAGCTCTCTTTCACACTACGCATGTGCCCCGCAGGAAGCGTCCGGGGAACGGCGCCGGGCGGGTAGAATTTCGAAAGACGCAACGAAACCGGCTGCGCCTGGTTCAAGTGTCGGACATGCAGCGCGCGGAAGCAACTTTACCTTACGGTATTGTTTCATCCGGACCCTGGTATGTTTGGCGGTACGTAGGGCGTGACAAGGAAGCAGGCATGCAGAATGGATAAGATCGCGACGCTCACGGAGATCCTGGGGCAGAACCCGTCGGACGCTTTTGCCCGGTACGGACTGGCGATGGAGCATGCTTCACAAGGCAATACCGAATCCTCGATCATAGAGTTTGACCGGCTGCTGAACCAGCATCCGGAATACACTGCCGGCTACTTCATGTGCGCGCAGACGCTCTTGAAGGCAGGTCGTGAGCTGGAAGCCAGGAAGCGGCTCGAACAAGGGATCGAGTCCGCGGAGAAAAGCGGAAACCAGCATGCCCGCAACGAAATGCAGGCCGTGCTGGATGATCTCTCATGAAGCGAATGCACCGGTACCAGGCTGCCGCGAACGCATGGCAGATGCCGTTGTTTTCCTGCACCGTCAGCAGCGTTACAGGGCTCAGAGGATGAGCAGTCCGTCAGTACAAGTCATGCAATCAACAGCTGCAGAAGTGATGCGGCAAAGCATGTTTGATGCTTGCGGAAGATCGGTTGCAATATGAAGATTCCATTGTTCCCGCTGGATGTGGTGTTATTTCCAGGTGCGCCGCTGCCATTGCACATTTTTGAAGAACGATATCGCGACATGGTGCGTGATTGCCTGAGCCGTGAAGCGGCATTCGGCGTGGTATGCGCCAGCCAGGAGGGGCTGGCGGTGATCGGCTGTACAGCCCGCATCGCTCGCATTCTGAATGACTACCCCGACGGCCGGCGGGACATTCTGACGGAAGGCCGCGATCGTTTTGAGATCAAGCACCTTGATGATTCACTCCCATACTTGCAGGCGGATGTGCAGTTTTTTGCTGATGCTGGTCCCGACGCTTCCCGGGAGATGCGGGAGCGCTGCCTTGCCATGCATTTTGAAGTGCTTGAACTTGCCGGAGCGGATGTGCGGCACGTGGGCCTTGATCTCAACGAACCCATTTCTTTCCAGGTGGCGTGGTCGCTGCCTGCCGGACTTGACTTCAAGCAGGAATTGCTGACCCTTCGCTCCGATGTCGAGAGAACAGACCGTCTGCTCGATTTTTACAAAATGATCCTGCCCAAGTTGCGTGGCGGCATGCAGGCCCGGCAGAGCGCTGAACGCAACGGTCACGTGATGTAACCGGCCAGGTGACTGCTTTGTCGCAGTACGTTGCCTGTCCATTCCTTGACAGATTTTGACTATTTGACGACCAACGTAAACTAAAAGAAGTTGCTGCCTGCTCTCGTTAGAGTCTGCAGACTGGAGTTTGTATGCCTGATTTGGCGAAACTTTCCCCCTCGCACGCTGCACCTGTTCAAGCCCGCTTGTTGCCCACGACCCTCAGCCAGCTGCGCCAATCGCGCGAGTATTCTGAACAGCGGATTGCGCATCGCACGGTTAAGGACGAGCTGCGAGAGAACCTGATAGCCCGTCTGCGCGCGAAGCAGCCGATCTTTACCGGTATCGTCGGCTATGACGATACGGTTGTTCCGCAGATCGTCAATGCTCTTTTATCGAAGCAGAATTTTATTCTGCTCGGTTTGCGTGGCCAGGCGAAGAGTCGCATCCTGCGGGCGCTGACGGAACTGCTGGATCCGATTTCGCCCTACATCGCCGGCTGTGAGATCCGGGATAATCCTTATCATCCCATCTGCAAACGCTGCCGTGACCTGGTTGCTGCCAAGGGGGAAGAAACGCCGATTGCTTTTATGTTGCAGGCGGACCGATATGTCGAAAAGCTGGCGACCCCGGATGTAACCGTGGCTGATCTGATTGGCGACCTTGATCCCATCAAGGCGGCCAAGAGCGGTGAAGACCTGGCGAGCGAGCTGACCATGCACTATGGCCTGCTGCCGCGCGCCAATCGCGGCATCTTCGCGGTGAACGAGCTGGCAGATCTTGCGGGCAAGATCCAGGTCGCCCTGTTCAACATCATGCAGGAAGGCGATGTGCAGATTAAGGGGTACCCGGTGCGCCTGGAGCTGGATGTGGCGCTGGTCTTCAGCGCGAATCCCGAGGATTACACCGCCCGCGGCAAGATAGTGACGCCGCTCAAAGACCGCATCGGCTCTGAAATTCGTACGCATTACCCCGCGACTGTTGAAGAAGGGATGGAGATCACGGCACAGGAAAGCTGGAGCGATCGGGGGCTGGCGCCGACCGAGATCCCGGCGTATCTTGCCGAGATCGTCGAGCAGATTGCCTTCTCGGCACGTGAAGACAAGAAGGTTGACAAGCGCAGCGGCGTGAGTCAGCGTCTGCCCATTTCGACCATGGAACTGGTCATCTCAAATGCCGAACGCCGTTCGCTGATGCATGGGGAAACGACCATTCACCCGAGGATCAGTGACATTTACGCAGCGCTTCCCGGCGTCACCGGCAAGGTGGAGCTTGAATACGAAGGCGAGATGCGCGGCGCTGATACGGTGGTGCGTGAGTTGATCCGCGGTGCCATAGCGAAGGTCTTCGACAAGTACTTTGCTGACACGAATACCCAGCAGATCGAACAATGGTTCAACCTGGGCGGGTCAGTAAAGATTGAAGACGACCAGCCATCCGCCGCGATCCTGGAAGAGCTGCGGGGCATTCAAGGGCTGTTTGAGAAGCTCTCACCGTTGAAGGTGAAGGATAGCGATTCAGCCGAGAAGCGGGTGGCTGCCGCCGAATTTTTGCTCGAAGGCATGTATGCGCATCGCCGCGTCAGCCGGAATGAAGAACGCGGCTTCAGCGCGCAAGAGCGGGCGCAGCGTAAAGCTGAGCGGGCAGTCGATGAACGCGAACAGCAGGACATGTGGCAGCAGAAGCGTTCACGCAAAGGCGGCCTGAACTAGGTACTAGCCGTGCGGGCGGATGCGCCTTTGGCGCGGATGCTCGCGTTGGTCGCACTGTTTACGTTTTATGATGTGCTGGTTACTGCTGATGACCTGTTTCGTGCGCCTTATGAATTGTCATCTTTCGCATGACAAATCCTAGGGTTGGCATCAGTTTTAGCATGAGTCGTTATTAAAGAAGGCAGACTATGAAGCGCGTCCGCTATACGAAATACAACGGCGACCTGGCCTCCGAGATGGAGCTGGACGACCTGCTGAAGTCCTTGTCGGATTACCTGCTTGATTCCGGCTTTCAGGATCCCTTTGCCAAGTTCGCGGAGCTGCAGGGTGACCAGACCATGGACAACCTGCGCGAAGCGATCCGGCAGGCGCTGGAAGCCGGCGATCTTGATGAGCAGACTCAGCAGAAGCTTGACGAGATGTCGCAGGACCAGATGGAGCAGCTGATTGAACAGTTGATTCAGCGCATGGAGCAGGAAAATTACATCTCGATTGACGGGCCGCACGATCCTTCGCGCATGTCGACGACCCCGGGAAACGTGGGCAATCAAAGTGAAGGAGAAACGCGCTTCGAAGTGACCGATAAGAGCATGGACTTCCTCGGGTACCGCACACTGCGCGACCTGCTTGGTTCGCTGGGCAAGTCGAGCTTTGGACGACACGAGACACTGAACCTGTCGACGGGCATTGAATCGAGCGGCGCTTCAAAGCCGTACGAGTTTGGCGACACGTTGAACTTCGACAGTGTCGCGACGTTGAAGTCAGCCATTGGCCGTGAGGGACTGGCGACACCGCTGAACATCGAATACGAAGATCTGCAGGTGCACCAGTGCGAGTACCAGAGTTCGTGTGCAACGGTGGTGATGCTGGATTGCTCGCACTCGATGATTCTTTACGGCGAGGACCGGTTCACGCCGGCGAAGAAGGTCGCGATGGCGTTGTCGCACCTGATCCGCACACAGTATCCGGGCGACTCGTTGTCGCTGGTGCTCTTTCATGACTCAGCTGAAGAGATGCCGATCTCGCAGATTGCGCGGGTAAAAGTTGGTCCTTACTACACCAACACGCGGGAGGGACTTCGCGTGGCGCAGCGCATTCTCGATCGTCAGCGCAAGGACATGAAGCAGATCGTGATGATTACGGACGGCAAACCTTCGGCGCTTACGCTGCCTGATGGACGCATTTACAAGAACGCGTTTGGGCTTGATCCGCTGGTGATCTCTGAGACGCTGGAAGAGGTTTCACGCTGCAAGCGGAAGAACATCATGATCAATACATTCATGCTGGCCAGCGACTTTGGGCTGGTGCAATTTGTCCAGAAAATGACGCAGATGTGCCGGGGCAAGGCTTACTTTACGCGGCCGGAGAACCTCGGTGAAGCATTGTTGATGGATTACATGTCGAACAAGATGAAGACGATCCATTGAATGGCGGTACCGCCTCCCCCTCCTTTTGCTCGCTTTTTGCCAAGATACTGGATCTAAAATGCGCATGCTGGCTGCCAGTCCTGAACAGGCGGTGGAACTGCTCGACCAGGCTTTCAATGCCGGAGACCTCGAGACGGTGCTGACCTTTTATGAGAATGCCGCCGTGCTTGTCACCGAACCTGGCAAGGTGGCGCGCGGCACGGGTGAACTACGGGAATTTTTCTCGGCCGCCATGCGGTCAACGGCTTATGCAAAGCAGCTCAAAACCACCGTATTGGAAGCTGATGGCGTTGCTCTCTTCCTCTCACGGTGGACTCTTAGTATGAAAGGTCAAGACACGCAGCGAACCTTTGTCGCTACGACAGTGTTCCGAAAACAAGCGGATGGCAGCTGGAAGGTTCTCATCGACAATTCTCTGGGACCGTTGATCTTGGGCCGGGAAGAGGTCGGCGTGAGAGCGACTTAGGCGGTAAATATCCCCTTGCGCAAGGTATTCCAATTGTGCGCGTTTGCTCTAGTCGCCTCTCACTTTTGTAGGGCTGGAGGTCTCGGCTTTACTCCGACAAAGAATGCTATTGTTCTTGGCGGTAAATTGTTGAATTCGGCTGGAATGTCTATTTGCGCTAAACCAAAGGCTTTTTGTAAGACTTCAGCGGCTGAATCTACGTGGCGCACCTGCATTGTCAGCCCTGTCTTAGGTGGCCCAAACTGCACAATTCCGTCTGCATCTCCGATGTCAACTCCAAATCCATCTAGCGCTTTGCGCAACGCATCAGCCAACTCGGATGCATACTCATACGCCTCCAAGTCTCCGTTGTAGTATCCGAAGTTTATTCTCAAGCCTCTAAATGGCACTTTTGTGGCTAAGAAGTATGGGGCTAGGAATCCTTTAAGGGTGCTTGCCTGTTCTGGTGTTACCGTGCGCCAAGTTAACAGATACTCGAGTTTGGCTACTTTCTGCTCAGCCGCGACATATTTCGTGCGTAGATCATCCGCTTCAAGTCCCACAGCACCAGCCTTGCTCTTAGCTCCTAACGCCTCTGTGTTAGCAGTGGATGCCGAACCTGCAGCCTTATTTGCTGATAGCACGGCGTTGCCCGCCTGCTGTGTTATTAGCGCGAGCAATTCTTCGCTTTTCGCACGCAGCGTAACAGCCTTTATGCGTACTTGGTCATTGATGGAAGAAAGCGATGCGCTTGCTTCAGTTTCTCCAAGAATGCCGATTCCGATGATTAGCGTGGCAAAAACTTCGAGGGAGACTTTTGCAAAAGATGGATTTGCAGGAGCCCTTGTTATTCCAGGACGCCAAAGCTCCTTCTCTTCGTGGAATGCCCATCCGATGCTAAAGAGTTCGAGGAAAACACCTGTAGCGACAAAAATTGATGACCACAAAGACACTCGTTCCCAAGTTGGAGAAGACGCCTCGAGAGAGCTTATCGAATTGTCTAGAGCGGAGATTGAACTTCTTAATGAGGATATACAGGCATCCGAAGCAGAAGAATCTATTGCTGAAAGCGATGGGCATATTGCCAAGAGAATAGATATGGTATGCATCGCAGCCATTCTCTCTTGGTTAGCTGCAATTCCAGTAGTCTTTTTGTGGAAGAAGCCGAGGCCTTATCTAGGCGTAAAGCGCGTGCCATAATGCTACATGGAGGCGTATGAGCCCATCTTTAAAACTCACCAAAGAAGAGAAGCAGAACGGCAAGCGTGCTGTCCTGATCCCTTCTGATGACATTCTGGAATCGATGGAGCCGATTAGCGAAGAAGAATTCGCCACTCTCGTGAAGAAAGCTATTCCGCCTTCGCAACAACCTGAGAAAGCAGCCAGCGCGACGGTTGTAGTGGAAAGAGTATTCATCGCAATAGGACTGCAGATACTTCGTCCTTGCCGAGTGGTAGACACCACCGATACCGCGTTTTAACAAGCTCCAACCCTTCAATCGTCTGAGTGTGAACGCTTCCCATCACGTAGATTCCAGCCGTGTGGTTAATGCGCTCCTGCTTATAGCCCTTACCCATCCGGCGAACGTTGTCATAGCTTGTGTACGAGTCCGTATAGATCACGCTGGCAGGCAGTCATCAGCAACAACCTTGGGGGTGACGCGGCCTGAACGTTCTACGATGCCAAAGATTGGCTACTTGTCCTTGTGGGGAGCTTCCTTACGCTTGTTGGCGTGCTGATTCTTCTTTGGCGCTCCGTAAAATGTCTCATCCATCTCGACTGGGCCACCCGAAACGAAGTCCTCAGCCATGAGCGTACGAATCTGCTTAAACATGCGCCATGCGGTTTTGTAGGTCACTCCACATTCGCGCTGAATCTGCTTGGCAGAGATGCCGCAGCGTGTTGCCGACATCAGGTACATGGCATAGAACCAAAGCCGCAGCGATGTGCTGGACTTCTCAAAGATCGTTCCGGCCATCGGCGAGATGTATGTACCGCAGTAGTCGCACGCATACGCTTTCTTACTGGCGATACGGTGATGCTTGCGATCGACCTTGCAATAGGAGCATGTCGCCACATTGTTGGAGTAACGCTGTTCCATCAACCAATCGAGGCAGGCATCATCATTGGAGAACTTCTCATTGAACTGAGTGATGGTGAACTTGCGTGCGGTCGGGATGCTCTGAGGAATCTTCATGGCAAATCAGTATGCCAAAAGATTTACCTTACGCCAAGGGATACTTACCGCAATTTCTTTGGCGCTTCGGCCGGAATGACAAGACTCTACCTGACAACTCTTTTTGAACGGGACGGGGCGCGCAGGCTGTGTGGGAACCAAGTTGAGCAGGGTTGCGTATCAGCTTTCATGAGTCTGGCGGCTACACTACCGTGGAGTGGCATTGCCGGCGGCGACTGGTCGGGGCGTGGTGAGCGGAAGACGGGAAGGGCTGTGGTTGCGCCAAGTCCCTCCGGCCCTCACGATCAGAACAGGCAAACAGGCCGGGCAGTTCCTCACAGCAGTCGTTCGATGCAGACAGGCAGCTTGAGTCCAGTGACTGACCCAAACCGTATTGCAGCCGCCCGCGCGCATACCGCGAAGGCCGGTGCTGCGCCAGAGGTGGACTGGGCGCTGCTGGTGAAGCGTTGCAGTGATGGGGACAGCAGTGCGTGGACGGAGCTGGTACTGGGACAGCATCGGCGGGTTTTCGGACTGTGCTACCGATTCACCGGATCGAGCCATGATGCCGAGGACCTGACCCAGGACGTTTTCCTGAAGCTTTACGGGAATTTAAAGAACTTCGACAGTGCCAAGGGCGGCTTCAATACCTGGATTACGACGTTGACGCGCAACCTGCTGGTCGACCATTTCCGCAAGAACCGGCTGGAGCGTGCCAGTGATTCCATGGACGAGGGATGGGAGCAGGGGCCGGGTGACCAGGAAGGTTTGCGGATGCGTGACCGGATGGCGTCCAATGCGCCTTCTCCGCATGACCAGGCGGCGAAGCAGGAACTGGGCAGGATGGTGCAATCGGCGCTGGCCAAGGTATCGCCTGAACTGCGGGAAGCCGTGATCCTGCGGGACCTGCAGGACATGGACTACAAAGAAATTGCTGTTGTATTGCGCATACCTGAAGGTACTGTGAAGTCGCGCATCAGCCGGGGACGGGCGGAACTGGCACGGTTGCTGGAACGTAGTAAAGGTCAGGTGATGTAAGGTGAGCGAGAAAAATCCAAAATCGGGAAAGCCAGCGGAACGGGTACCGGGGATCAAGCCTGAGACCCTCCTCTGCGAGCAGTGGGAAGCCCTGCTGGTGGATGCGCTCGACGGTACGCTGGGGGCAAATGATTTGGCGGCTTTTCATGCGCACCGGGATACCTGCTTAGCCTGTGCGCAGTTGCTGGAGGAATCGAAGCGCGGCAGCGAGTGGCTGCACTTTCTGGAAACTGAGCCGGAAGTCCCGGGGGACCTGATCGGCAAGATCCTGGCGCAGACGAGTGGCGTGGAAGATGGTCTGCCGGCGATGGTACCCGCTGGTCTACCGGTTGCGATGCCAGCTGCCGTAGGTTGGGGCGGCGGCTGGCTACCGATGATGGAGAAGCATGCAGCACAGTCGCGCTGGATGATGACCGCAGCGACCGCCTTCTTCTCCCTCGCTTTCATGCTGAACCAGACGGGTGTGAAACTGACCGGCTTTCGCCTGACAGACTTAAAGCCGACGACGCTGGCCAGCGGTCTGACCAAGCAGTATTACGTGGCGAACAAGAGCGTGATGCGGTATTACGACAACCTGCGCTTCGTGTATGAACTGGAGTCGCGGGTGCGTGAGATGCGGCGTGATGTGACGGAGACGCCGGTGCCGAAGAGCAGCCAGCCCCCCGTGGACAAGAGCGAGCCGAAGCCGGCGGCCAAGCATACCGGCGGCAGCGCGCAGGCACCCGCACCGGAACCGCAAGCTGAGCCGGTACGACGGCCGGAGCCGGTGATGGCGAGGTTTGAACGAGAGAGATACTCATCAAGCCGTGCCCACTCGGCACAGGAGTGGATGGTATACGGGCGAGTGCAGCTGAAGGCAGCGAGCTTGGTGCTAGAAAGCATGCATCAGAACGACAGCGATGCCAGCGACGGCAGGACGAACGAGCGCAGGACAAGCAGTGGCGGGACGAACGGCGGCCGCAAGAACGTAAACGACAAGCGGTCGGAAGGGAGCTTGGCATGAACTGTATCAATCATCCTGATGTACCTGTTGCTGCCTATTGCCAGAGTTGCGGCAAAGCGTTGTGCCAGGATTGTGTCCGCTCCATTGGCGGGGTGGTGTATTGTGAGCCCTGTTTGACGGAGCGGCTGAATCATCCGGCCGCCGGCATCCCGAAAGCGCCGGGCGCCGGCACTTTTGTGGGACTGCCTCCACTCGAAGGGCCCAACCCCGCGCTGGCGCTTGGTCTTGGCTTCATCCCGGGCGTGGGCGCGATGTACAACGGGCAGTTTGTAAAAGGCTTTGCGCACGTACTGGTGTTTGCGCTGCTTTGCTCCTTCGCCAGCCATGAAGAGTTTTTCGGAATGCTGATTCCCTTCTGGATTGCGTACCAGGTTTTCGATGCTTACCAGACGGCCAAGGCAAGGCGCGATGGATTGCCACTGCCCAATCCTTTCGGGCTGAATGACCTGGGCTACAAACTTGGCCTGCAACAGCATCCGGAAGGTACGCCGGCGCCGCCATTTGCAGGCGGGGTGAATGCCGGCTTTCAGGCCGGACCGCAAACCGGTCCGCAGACTGGAGCGCCGACGGGATCTACCGGCCCGGGTTCTTACGCCGGCGGAGGTATGGGCGAGTCTGCACAAGGGTCGCCGGCCTATCGGCCTGTGGGTGAGGGGTACGAACCGTATCGTCCGCCCATGGCTGGATATGATCCGACCGTGTCCGGATTTGTGCCGCCTGTGGGCAGTGCGCCCGGAGTCCCGTTTGCACCGCAGGCAGGGACGTTCGGCAATGCCGGCATACCTGTCGGCGCGGTGGTGCTGATCGGCCTGGGGATGCTTTTTCTGTTGAGCAGCCTGGGGTTGTTCCGGGATGAATGGCTTGGCCGGACGTGGCCCCTGGTGTTGATCGGGATCGGGGTGTGGCTGGTGTATCGCCGTACGCGCGAATCCCAGGGAGGGCGAGGGCTATGAACCAGCGATGGTTACTGATTCGACGGCTGCGCGGCCCGGCCTACCTGCTGACCTTTGCAGTGACGGCATTGCTGCACCAGTGGGACATCCTCAGCTTTGGTCAAAGCTGGCCGCTGTACCTGATTGTGGCCGGCATCCTGGCGCTGGCGGAACGCGCAGCGCTGGCAGGTGTGTCGATGACGCCCTATCCGGGAGCGTATCCAGGAGCCCCCGGAAGCTATGCAGGGCCATACCCAGGGCAGCCGTATGGCGCGGCGCCGAATTATG
>CAZZXL010000003.1:0-69047 GCA_964658035.1 uncultured Acetobacteraceae bacterium | reverse complement strand
ATGTGTCTCCGGAAATTGACGATACGATCCAGATCGACATCAAGCCGGATGACCTGCGCACGGATACGTACCGCTCCGGCGGCAAAGGCGGCCAGCACGTGAATACGACAGATTCCGCTGTCCGCATCACGCATCTGCCGACCAACATCGTGGTGCAGTGCCAGAACGAACGTTCGCAGCACAAGAACCGCGACAAGGCGATGAAGATGCTGCGCTCCCGTCTTTACGAGTACGAACTGGAAAAGAAGAAGGCCATCACCAAGAAGGTCGAAGACTCGAAGCTCGGCATCAACTTCGGTTCGCAGATTCGTTCGTATGTACTGCAGCCCTACCGTATAGCCAAGGACCATCGGACGAAGGTCGAGGTTGGCGATGTGGATCGTGTGCTCGACGGTGACCTTGAGCCGTTTATCCGCGGCTTTCTGCTGATGCGGCGCCGAGGCGGTGTGCCCGCCGGGGTGGAGGATGCTGACGACCTGGATGTTTGATCAACGAGCGGCGGCCATGCAGTGGTCTGTTGCGAAATAGAAGGCGTATTGACCAGCCACCCACAATCCAGCGAGACTTTCCCCGCCTTCACACATCCAACAGAAAGCAAGTGAGGGAATTAATGAACGAGCCGGAAACGATCAAGACGATTCTGACCGAGAGTAAGACGATTGCTGTTGTTGGCCTGTCAGAAAACCCAGAGCGGGCCAGCTACGGTGTCTCTCATTACATGCAGCAGCATGGCTACCGCATTGTGCCGGTGAACCCGGCGGCGAAGGGAGCCATCCTGGGCGAACAGGCGTACGCAAACCTGGATGACGCCCTGGCTGCTGTCGGGAAAATAGACCTGGTGGATGTTTTCCGCGCTTCAGTCTTTGTGCCGGAGATTGTGAAAGACGTGATGCGGCTGAAGATTCCATACCTCTGGCTGCAGCAGGGTGTCTGCCATGAAGAAGCGGCCGACTGGGCAGAGAAGGACGGCGTGAAAGTGGTCATGGATCGTTGCATTATGGTGGATCACGCGGCCCTCTAGCAGCAGGGTGCAGAGCAGTCAAGAAGCGAAGAAGCATCTCTTCCAGGTTTGAGGACAGATCTCGGAGGCTACAAATCGCCGCCTTGAAGAATAAGATCGCGGTCAGAACTCTCGCTGCGGCGGAAAGCCGTAAAGAGGGTGTAGAGATAGATGATCGCGAGGACGCTCAACAGCAGCGGTTGCAGCCGAAGAAAGAGCAGGGCGCGTACGGCGGCACTGGGAATCGCGCTGTCGACACGGGCGTTCTTTTCCAAGTTGATGAGCAACTCAGGAAACCGCATCGGCAGCAGGATTAACGCGGTGGCGAAGAGGGCAATCCATCGTAGCTGCAGGTGATTCGCTAAGAGGTACAGCAATGCCGGGAAACTTACGATCAGCATGATGTCGTCGTAGTTCCGATGGTAGACGGGGAGGAGAGCGATGCAAGTGATCGCAGCAAGCGCAAAGAATGTTCTCTCCTGCGAGTGCCCGGCACGCAAGACTCCTGCGCCCCAGATGATCATCAGTCCAAAGCCAAGGGCATACGCCAGGCTGTTGTAAAAGACAGGCTTGTCATCGAACACGGCAAAAACAGTTTGGAGGTTTGTAAGATCACCAGACTTGAGGTTCTGGAGGGATGGATCGTTGACTCCGCCTGGTTGCTGCGTCCCTTGAACCTGTGCACTGAAATTTGTGCGCCAGTTCTTTGATGCAGGCGAGTGGGTCAGCCATATGCTGCCGGTGAGCAATACGGCAACGGCGATCGCGCCTGCCTTAAGCGCGGATCCACGGAGCGCGGGCCGCAGCAGCATGTAAAGGAAAACAATCCCCGCGACCTGCGGTTTGAGCCCCATGCTCAGGCCGAGAAGAAGAATGCCCGGAAGGCTTCCTTTGTTGCGAGAGAAGAGCCACAGCGCAAACACAATCAGACCAACCGCCAGAATGGTCGTCTGACCGGCGACGAAGGCGAACCTGAGTGAGTTCGAGAAAAGAATGAAGACTCCCATCAGGAATATCCCCGGGCGATAGCGAGGTCGGACAAAGTCTGCCAAAGCCACAAACGAGCCGAGAAAGACCGCCGCGCTCAACACAAACCAGAGGCTGCGTGCGGCGTGATAAGGAAGCAAAGAAAGAGGCACCAACTCGACCAGTGTGGACGGCGGATAGACTGGCGGCGTATTGGCCCAGTTCATGACGTCGCTGCGAAGGCCACCGGCAGCTGCAAACACTCGCTCGATCTGCGGCAGATCGTATGGATCGCAGTTGGCTAAAAGGCATCGTGCTCCGCTGTAGGGAGGAGCGAAATCATGCATCGGTGCGGAGCCGCCGGCGGGATGAAGCAGCTTCATGAGGTTCGGGGCTACCAGACTTAAAGAAGCCAGCAGGAACAATAGCCAGGCGCTCCGCTTTAACCAGACTGATGGAAGGTGGTCGTCGTCCAAACCTGCGTTAGACTCGGCAGCCTCGTTCTGATGGTTCATAGCACCTGCTCTTCCCGGGAGGCCCTTCACCAGGCCGTTCGTCGATGTTGGTAGGCTCCCGGGAGTGGAAGCTTTCTGATCCTGTGTTCGTTATTCGAAGTACGAACGCTTTTAAATTACCACCCGGCAGCAGTTTTGACAGCGGTGCAGTTGTGCTTGTACTCGCGTTCAGCCGACTTGAAGTGCGCGAATACGCAGTTTAAGCGGCAGCGTTAGACTGCAATGGATGAGTACGCGTCAAAAACACGTGTTGAGCCTTCATAGGCAGATGTTAATAATGCTTGCGTGTAGCCTGTCTCTTTTCTCAGGACTTCCATCTTCCCTGGCGCAACTACCGAACAGCGCCATTTCCGCAGACGGCAGTTCGGCGACAGCTCCCCATCTGAAGGTTGCCCTGGTCTCCTCCGCAGCGACGATTGCGCCTGGGGCGGGGTTTCAAACCGGCATCCACTTTGACTTGGATAAAGGCTGGCACGTGTACTGGCTCAATGCCGGCGATGTAGGCGAGGCTCCGACAGTGCAGTGGACGCTGCCAGCCGGAATAACGGCGGGGCCCATGCAGTTTCCTGCACCGCACCGCATCCCCTATGGACCTCTGCTTGATTACGGCTATCCGGATGAAGTCCTTTTTCCAATCGATATGGAAGTTGCGCCGACGCTGAAGACCGGTGGCCCTTTCACGTTAGCTGCGAAGGTGAACTGGCTGGTCTGCAAGGAAAGCTGCATTCCCGGCAAGGCTTCGCTCTCGCTGCATGTCCATGCCGGAAAGATGCCGGCCGCCGATGCTTCCGGGCAGGCTCTGATCCAGAAATGGAACAGCCGGGTGCCTAAACCGCTGCCCTCAACCGACGCGGCTGTGTTCGGGGCAGTGAAGGGCGATCCTTCATCGCTCGGGCTGGATCTGCACGTCACGCCGGAGGTGGAGAACGCAGAGTTTTTCCCCTTCGACCAGGGCCAGATCGTCAACCCCGCGCCACAGGCAGTGCGAAAGACGGAGTACGGCTTTGCCCTCACACTAAAGAAAGATCCGGAGCTTAAGGTCATTCCGCCGGTACTGAGCGGTGTGGTTGTGCTGAGCAATGGCGCCGCGTATGAGATCCATGCGCAACGCGGCGGAGGAATTCTCTATGCGAAGGCGACCGCAGCATCGGGCGCTCCTGATACGGGCTTGCTGCGGGCCCTGGGACTGGCACTGATTGGCGGCATCATCCTGAACCTGATGCCGTGCGTCTTCCCAGTATTGTTCATCAAGGCCTTGTCCCTGGTGCAGTCTTCGCAGACCGAGCGACGCCACATGCGCCTGCATGGGCTGATCTACACGCTCGGCATCCTGGTGTCATTCTGGGCGGTCGTCGCCATGTTACTGGCATTGCGCGCCGGCGGCCAGCACCTGGGCTGGGGTTTCCAGTTCCAGTCGCCAAGCTTCCTTGCCACGATGGCGCTGCTCCTTTTCTTTCTTGGCCTGTCGCTGGCCGGGATGTTCGAAATTGGCCTGACACTGACCAGTGCCGGTGGTTCTCTGGCGCAGAAGCAGGGCTATTCCGGCAGCTTTTTTACCGGTGTACTGGCGATGGTCGTTGCCACCCCCTGTACAGCACCGTTCATGGGAGTAGCCATCGGCTACGCCCTGGCACAGGCTGCCTGGGTCAGCTTCCTGGTCTTTACTGCGCTTGGAGTGGGACTTGCGCTACCGTACCTGCTACTGGCGTTCGAGCCGGCGTGGACACGCATCCTGCCTCGGCCGGGGGCCTGGATGGAGGTACTGAAGCAGGCGACCGCAGTGCCGATTTTTGCGACCGTCATCTGGATCGTCTGGCTGTTCACGGCATCCACCGGCGCGAATGCCCTGGCAGGATTGCTGCTTGCCTTTCTGTTGCTTGGGGTCGCGGGATGGGTGCTGGGTCGGTGGCCGGCGCGTCGGGTGCCCTTCATTGCAGCCCTGGTGATTCTTCTGGTTGCGGTCGCCCTGCCGTTGTACGCGGTGCGCGCGACCGCGGGGATGTATGTGCATCAGTGGAAAGCGTCGACAAAAAGTAATGACGGAGCCAGCGTTGGAGCGGGGAACGGTAGCGATCCCAGAGAGTGGCAGCCGTTTACCCCCGGCATCATCGCCAGCTACCAGGCCAAGGGCAAACCCGTGCTGGTAGACTTCACCGCTGACTGGTGCCTCAGCTGCCAGTTGAATGAGCGTGTGGTGCTCGATCGTCCCGAGGTTCAGAAGCACCTGGCGGACAGCGGCATCGCACTGGTCCGCGCCGACTGGACGCATCATGACGATGACATCGCACAGACACTGGCAAAGCTTGGCCGCAGTGGCGTGCCTGCTTACGCGGTCTATCCCGCGGACGCGGGCACAGCGCCCGTGCTGCTGCCAGAGGTATTGACAGCGGGCATCCTGTACGACGCGGTGGATAAGGTAGCTCCTCCGAAAGCCGTGGCCGCAAGCGTCAAGCACTGAGTTATGCATGAGCACTGCGCGACGAACCAGCCTCTACGTGCGTCTAACGAAGTGAATCTCCTGATACGCCACTATGAAAAACCTGACTTACTTTCGCCCTGTGCTGTTGTTCATTTCACTCTCTGCTACGGCCACGCTGTTCGCGTTGCAGCAGGCCCCGGCTCCTGTCTCTTCGCCGAGCCAGTCAGCGGTGCCTGCCGCACCCAAGGCAGCACCGCCCATTCCCCCGAATGCGCCGCACGCAGCTGATATCCGCGCTGCGCGGCAGGTGGCGCAAGCGTGGATCGCCCTGCTCGATGCCGGCAAGTTTGACGAAGCTTATGAGCAGATGGGACAGACCGCAAGGGACCAGATCTCTACTGACCAGTGGAAAGATCAACTTAAGGCCTCGCGCAGAAAGTACGGCAAGCTTTCCTCGCGTAACTTCCAATACACCGACTATGCGACGACACTCAAGAATGCGCCTCCCGGACAGTATGTCGTACTGGATTACCTGTGCGTGTTTGCCTCTGGCCAGTCGGCTCCGGAGACGATCGTCATGGCCAAGGTGAACGGGCAATGGCAGGTGGCCGGGTTTGCGGTTGCTTAAGTTGAGGACGCTGATCATCTGTGTGTTGCTGGGCCTGATACTCCCTGCCATGCGGGCGCAGAAGGAAGACAAGCAGCAGAAGAAGCAGGACGCGATCAACCAGGCGCACGCGCCGCAGGTAGCCGCAGCGCAGACGGCGGCAAATGACTGGCTGACTGTCGTCGATGCTGAAGAGTATAGCGAAAGCTGGAAAGCGGCCGCGCCGTTTCTGCAGCAGCATGTGAGCCAGACTGCATGGGTGAAAAAGCTCGACACCATGCGGAAGCCCATCGATCCGCTGGTAGAGCGCTCGCTGCAGACGACGCAGTACCGGGAGCAGTTTCCAGGTTTGCCGACAGGACAGTATGTCGCGTTTGTGTGGGAGACCTACTTCGGCACGAAGAAGCCGATGCTTGAAAGCGTCATCATGTCGTTCGATGGAACGAACTGGAAAGCTGTCGGCTATGCTGTGCAGTGAGGTGGCTGATCGTATCGCTGAGCAAGCCCAAGGATCTGCAGTTTGCTCAGGTGGTTCAAGAAATGTAGATCCCTCGGCTTCGCTGCTACCTTCGGGTGACAAGACGTCGCGATCGGCAGAGTTTTATTCGCGTTTGGATGTCCGTAAACGTCTGACTTCTTCCATCCTTTGGGCTAGAAGCTTTTCGCGACCTTCTTGTGTTGGCCGGTAATATTCGCGATCCTGCAGGCTTCCGGGCAGGCAGTCCATGTCGGCGACACGGCCTTCTTCATCATGGGCATACTTGTAGTCTTTGCCGTAATCGAGGGCCTTCATCAATCCCGTGGGCGCATTGCGAAGATGCAGCGGCACGGGCTCGGCTCGGGTCGTTTCAATGTCGGCCATGACCCCGGCCCAGGCGGTGTAGACGGCATTTGATTTCGGCGCCAGCGCCAGATAGACGGCGGCCTGCGCCAGCGCGAGTTCTCCTTCAGGACTACCGAGAAGATCCATCGCGTCTCGGGCTGAAAGCGTCAGGTTCAACGCTTCCGGAGCGGCCAGGCCTATGTCCTCGCTCGCCATGCGTACCAGCCGACGGGCGATGTACATCGGGTCTTCGCCAGACTTGAGCATGCGGCCCAGCCAGTAGAGGGTCGCGTGTGCGTCACTGTTGCGAATAGATTTATGCAGCGCGGAGATGAGGTTGTAGTGTTCTTCGCCGGTTTTGTCATAAAGCAGAATGCGTTGCTGCAGGGCCTCGCCTACCAACTCCTTAGTGATGGTTGAGGAGTGGCGGCCAGCGGCCAGCCTGGCAGCAATTTCGAGTGTGTTCAAAGCGCCGCGGCCATCGCCGCTGGCGTAGGCGGCAATCATTTCGAGGGCATCCTGATCGGCACTAAGTTGCTGGCCGGCAATTCCGCGCTCTTCGTCAGTCAGGGCCCGGTTGAGCAGCGTCAGGAGTTCGGCTTCACTGAGTGCCTTGAGTGTATAAACCCGACAGCGGGAGAGCAGCGCTGCGATGATCTCAAAAGATGGATTCTCAGTGGTTGCGCCGATCAGCCGAACGGTGCCGCGTTCCACGTAGGGCAGAAAGGCATCCTGCTGCGCCTTGTTGAAGCGATGAATTTCATCGACGAACAGGATGGTGCGCAAACCGAACTGCGCAGCTTTATCGGCGTCAACCATCACCTGCTTGATCTCTTTGATGCCGGAGAGCACGGCAGAAAATTCGATGAAGGTGGCACTGGTGGTGACGGCGATAATCTTCGCAAGCGTAGTCTTGCCGACACCGGGAGGTCCCCAGAAGATCATCGACGAAGCGTCGTCCTGTTCGATTTGTAACCGTAACGGTTTGCCCGGGCCCAGCAGGTGTTCCTGGCCGACATAGTCACCCATCGTGCGTGGGCGCATGCGCTCGGCGAGGGGAGTCGCACGCTTTGCTTCGCTGACGGTGACTGCGCCGAAAAGGCTCACCTGCAGGCCCTCTGTCGCGAGGCTTCGTAAAGGAGGATGCTGCCGGCAATGGCGGCGTTGAGGCTTTCCGTCACACCGGGGCAGGGAATCGATACGAGGGCATCGGCCATGGCTATCCGTTCCGGCGACAGGCCTGCGCCTTCGTTGCCGATCATGATAGCGGACGGGCCACGGAAATCGCCGATGGCAGCGCCTTGCACGGCATGGCTTGCCACTGCAGCCAGTATTCTGATGCTGTGGCTGCGTAGAAACGCCACCGTTTCGTGAGCGTCGCATGTTACTACTGGAAGCCGGAACGCAGAACCGGAAGAAGCGCGCAATGCTTTCGGGTTCCAACGGCTGACGGTGCCGGGAAGCGCGATGAGGCCACTGGCGCCGAAGGCTTCGGCGGAACGGATAAGGCTGCCGAGGTTGCCCGGATCCTGCAATCCCGCGGCTACGATCACGAGAGGATTTGCAGCTGTGGCCAGTGACTCGATGGCAAAGGCAGGAGGCCGCACGAGTGCGGCGAAGGGCTGGGGCGAATCGGTGCTGACGGCGCTCGCGAAAACCTCGGGGGGCAGCGAAAGGATTTCGACGTCTTCCGGAAGTTCGATCGAATCAAGCCACTCTTCGCTGCCGGCGATGACGAAGACGGCTTCAAAGCTGAGCTTGCTGCGCACCGCCTCCCGCAGCAGGTGCTCGCCTTCGAGCGCAACCACTTCCTGGTGACCTGGACGATCGAACGCTGCCCGCAGGGACTTCACCCGGCTGTTTTGCCGGCTTTGTACAGCGCGAATGCGGTCTTTGAGCATGGCCTCATTCTAGAGCAGTTCTTCCGGCGCTCCGCTTTCTGCCTTGTTGCGCGGGGTGGCTTGTTTGAAGAAGGGGAACGCTGGGAGGCTTGCCTGATGGCAAAACTTGATCACCTTTTAGTACCATCGGGAGCTTGCGGGAGCAGGTAACTGCACATAACGGCTGCTCTCGCTGTATGCTGTGCCTTTGGGAGACAACTTGTCAGCGGAAATCCTCAGAGTGCATCCGGACGAACCGGAGCCAGAATTAATCAAGTACATCGTTTCCTGCCTGGAAAGCGGCAAGGTCATCGGCATGCCGACTGACACGTTTTACGGGCTGGCTGTCGACCCCGTAAACCTGGGAGCGGTGAAGACTATTTACAGTATCAAATCGCGGTTGAAACACAAGCCGTTGTCGCTGCTGATCAGTTCGGTCTCACAGGCCTACCAGCTGGCGCGGGACACGGATGCCAACTTCGACAAACTCGCAGAGCGTTTCTGGCCGGGGCCATTGACTATCATTGTTAAAGCAGGCACCAAGCTTCCGCTGCGTTCAACCGCGAATACCGGCAACGTGGCGTTACGTGTGCCTGATTGCGCCATTGCCCGGGCTGTTGTTGAAGCATTTGGTCTGCCGATTACGGCCACTTCCGCTAACCTGCAGAATGCGCCGGAGTGTACTCATGCGGCGTGCGTGCGGGACCAGATCGGCGACCGCATTCCGCTTATCGTCGACGGCGGTCCGACGCCGCATGGCAACCCGACGACGATTGTGGACATGAGCGCAGGCGATGGCAGCTGGCAGATTCTGCGTGAGGGGTCAATTCCCACGCACGAGATAGCGCTGGCGCTGCAGGCCTGACATGGACGCGCCTGGAACGAGGCTGGACCGCGAGGACCATCCCGCAAAGGTGAGCAGCGCGGCGGACGCGTCCATTTCGTCGATGGTCGACGGCGCTGCTTTTGCTTCCACCGCAGTCGTACCGGTGATGGAAAATCCAGATGCGGGGAAGCGGGTCGATGGCAGAGACAGCCGGCCTGCTCACATGCCGCGACTGATCGCCTTCACCATACTGCTGCTCCTCACGGGGTCAGTCGCCTGGTTTGCCTGGGTGTACGGGCAGGTACGCTATTTTGCTACGCATGACGAGGCCCAGCCTGCCGATGCCATTGCTGTTTTCGGAGCAGCGGAATATGACGGCCATCCTTCGCCCGTGTTGCGTGCCCGGCTCGACCATGCCCTGGCCCTCTACCGGCGCGGACTGGCTCCATTGATCGTGACCCTGGGCGGCCAGGGCGATGCTTTCCATTCGGAAGGAAGTGTCGGGCGCGACTACCTGGTGGCTCACGGTATTCCGGAAAGCCGGATTATTGCTGAAACGCGGAGCAACAATACCAAGGCTTCCGCGGAACAACTTGCTGTGATCGCCAGGACCAACCAGCTGCACTCTGTAGTCGCTGTCTCCGATGCTACTCATCTCTTTCGGATCCGTGCCCTCTGCCAGCATTACGGCCTGCAGGTTTACACCTCACCGCGGGATGCTGGACGGGCGATCCCGCGGCGTGCGCGCATGCGGCGCATTGCCCATGAACTGATGAGCTACTCGCTGTGGCGACTGGGGCTCTAAGAGCAAATGATGGGTTTCTAGAGATCTTCCCGTTAGCCTTTCCTGCTGAAAAGGCCGGCCAACCGCTGTCCTTCGCTCTTCGCCTGCAGGAATTGGCTCCAGCTTGTTTGTCCGAAGGCCCGAGGTGAACTTCCCGGCGTCGGCTGGGGTACAATCGACTTCTAAACAGAAGACATAAATCACCTTCTGAACAAGTCTTCCTGAACAGTGTTGTGAGGTATTTAAGCGTGCGGAGTATCACAAGGGCCAAGTGCCCGTGGCAGGCAGCGGGAACGCTGCTTCTTTTGGTAGCAGGCTGCGGAGCGCAGTATCGCCCGGTTGTCACACCTCTAACTCCTACTGGTCCCGCAGCCCAGCCCAGTGCCTACTTCATCGCCATTTCATCGCCCAGTGCTACGGCAGCCGGCCTGGTTACGATCATCGACGCTTTTGGCGACACGGTTGTGGCGCAGGCGACCCTGAGCAATGGTCCATTCGCGTTCACGCTGAATTCCGGTGGAAGCGAAGCGTACAACCTGAACGGCAACTCTACGACAACCAGCGTTGCTTCAGGGGCCCAGGGTAGTTTCACGCTCAATTCGTACGGCATCAGTGTCGGCACGACGTCGGGCGGGGGGCTGCGTACGCAGGATGTAAGTAGTTCGACGATCCCGGCATTAGCATTTCCATTCAACGCCATTTCGACCACCAGTTCGCTGTACCTGATTGAGCCCTACATCAACCCGGCTACGCTGGCATCGACCAGCATTGCTTCAGGAAAAACAGTGGCCGGTGCAGGCTACGTAGGGCAGTTAACGTCCACCAGCGGCACTCCTTCGCTACAACAGGAGATCCAGGTAGCGCCCAACCCCGTCAATTTTGCGGGAACCTCCGGCGGACCCCGCGTCTACTCCATCAGCCAGGGAAATACGCTGACGACCGGTGGCCCCCTGGCGACTGCCGATGCCTGCAACAAGCCGTCAACAGTGACGACGCACGGTGAAGTGGATTCGATCGAAGTTACGACGAACACTAACTCTAAACAGATTGCTGTCGGCATCTGCCCGGTTTACGGGATTGAATCTGCCGACTTTGAGCGTGCCTATATTCTGAACCGCGGCGGCAATGGCGGGACAGGGGCGGGCGCGACCGGCAGCATCACGGTCATCAATGCGCAGAGCAACCTTCCCGATGTGATCCCTGCAACCGGTGCATCGACGATCCCAGTCGGCGGCGGCCCAGTATTCGCCGATCTCTACTCACCATCTTCGCTGCTGGTGACCGCCAACTATGATTCGAACACCGTCAGCGTCATCAACGTGCCGACGGACGTGTATGGCAATGACGGCCCCAACTTTGGTCCTGCTGCTCCCCCGATTACTGTGGGTCACGGCCCGGTTGCTCTGACCATTTTGCGTGATGGTTCGAAGGCTTATGTGGCGAACCAGGTGGATGGGACAGTGTCAGTAGTAAACCTGAGCACCTTCAGCGTGGAAAAGACGATCACGCTGCCGAGTGTTACGCCCACTGCGAGCAATCCGCTGGGACTTTTCCGTCCCAAGTCGATCGCATCGGTGTACAGTACGCCGGCGGGTAAGGTGTATGTGTCTTCGCCTGACTCGAACGCGCTGGTCGCCATCAATACGGAAACGGACACCGTCGCGGCTTCGATCCTGCTGCCGGCAAATGCCGTCTCGGTATATAGCTCGACGCAGAACGTTTCGTCTACATCGACACTGAACTCGATCGTGAACAGCAACTCGAGCGGCTTCGGCATCCCCTGTGTGGCTAGCGATACTTCCAGCTTCTGCACCGGCACGGCTATCGTGCCCTAGCAGGGGAGACTATGAATTTCTACCGTGGACGCACGCCGCGTTCAACCACCCTGCTCTATGTCGCGCTTAGTGCTGTAAGTGTTCATGCCGCGGTCGTGCAAGGCAGGGTAACGGACCCGCTCGGGGCTGCTATTCCCAATGCTACCGTTACGCTGATCGCCAAAGGCAAGGTCGTCGCTACCACAATATCGCAGTCGGACGGCAGCTATCAGATCAGCAGTAATTCTGCCGGCCGCTTCTACGTCATTGTCGCCAGCGATACATTCAAACAGATCACGAGCCAGAGTTTCTACGCCGGGGCGCTGCAGGCCCATGAGCAGGATGTGGTCCTTGAGTTGGCGGCCGTGCATCAGCAGGTGGTCGTATCGGCAACCGGGATGCCCACGGCGCAGGCGCAGTTAAGTTCCGCAGTCAGCATGATCCAGCGGCAGTCGTTTCGCAACCAGGCTTTCCTGGTCGATGCCCTGCGGCAGTCGCCGGGTGTTTTCGTGGTGCAGGAGGGCATGTATGGCGGTCTTACCTCGCTGTTCATCCGCGGCGGTACTTCGACATCGAACCGGGTGGTGCTGGATGGCACGCCGATTGAAGATATCGGCGGCACGTTTGACTATGGCAATTTTTTAACGACAGGGACTTCAGAGTTTGAGGTGTATCGCGGGCCGAATACGGTACTGTATGGCTCGGATGCAGCGACCGGCGTGGTCAGCCTGAAGACGCCGCAGGGTTCGACGTCGTTTCCGTCGCTTTTCTACGAGGGTGATGCGGGCAATTTTCGTACCTGGCGCAATGAACTGCAGGCCGGCGGTACCAAGAGCAGGTTGGATTATTACGGTGGCGGGACCATTTTCGAGTCGTCGAATGCACTGCCGCAGAATGAATACCACAACGTGAGTGAGGTGTTGAACGTCGGCTATGCGTTGACCGGTTCGACAGCAATTCGCGTCACAGGACGCAACAGTGATTCTTCTGTCGGGCTTCCCGGGGCCTACAACTTCTACGGCCTGACAAATGACGGTAAGCAGAGCGACCAGGATATTTATTTCACCGGCTTGATTGATCAGCAGACCTCCGAAAGCTGGCACAACTCTGTGCAGTACGGGATGACGCGCAAGCGCGAAGAAACGGCGCAGTGGTATCCGGCGGGATTGCTGCTGGGCGGAGACTTCGCCGGCGCCGGCAACTACTACGGCAACCCGGTCAGGATTCACGGAGCGAATGGTTACACCGTGGTAGGGCAGGCGCTGTTGAATCATGGCACTACTGATTTCGGGGTGTATCCCAACGGAACGGATTCTGTCAGCAACCGGGACCAGCTGTATGCGCAGAGTAGCTACCAGTTGTCGCCTAAACTTTCGTGGGTGCTTGGCTTCCGCTACGAAGACGAGCGGGGGGCCTTCCATGATCCGGCCTTCAGCGAATCCTTGTCGCTCGAGCGGTCGAACTACGATTACCTTGGCGAGATCCAGGGGAACCTCTTCAAGAATCGGTTGTACTACTCGGTCGGCGGCGGGGTCGAGAAGAACCAGCTCTTCGGAACGGTTGGCGAGCCCCGTCTGGGGCTGACGTACTATCCCGTGCGGCCAGGCAGCGGCGTGGCCCATGGCACCAAGATCAGCGTGAATTTCTCGAAAGGTGTGCAGGAACCTGACATTTTTTCGCAGGTGGACTCACTCTACGACGTGCTCTCGCAGAACGGTGATGCGTCCATTGCTAGCAGATATGGGATTCGCCCTATCGGCGGGGAGACTAACCGGAGCTACGACGGTGGTGTCGAGCAGAGCTTCTTCAGTCAGCGGCTGCTGTTGAATGTGAATTACTTCCACAACGAACTTGGCAACCAGATTGAATTTGTGTACCCGCAGCAGCTGCTCCAGCTTGGCGTTGCGCAGCCTGTTGTCACCGCGGTCGGCAACATTCTTGGTGGAGCAGACCTGAACTCGCTGGCTTATCGTGCGCAGGGGATTGAAGCGGTCATGCAGTCGCAGGTGGCCTCGCGCATTTTCATCCGCGGCGGTTACACGTACAACGATGCCCAGGTGCAGAAGTCGTTTGCGTCGAGCGCCGTCGGGCCGAGCACGAACCCCGCATTTCCTTCGATCAACATCGGCGCGAGCTCACCGCTGGTGGGAGCCCGACCCTTTCGACAGCCGCCGCATCTCGGGTTCCTGGGGATGAACTATAGCGGCAGCAAACTGTTTGCCTCGGTGCAGGGTTCGTTTGCTCATCGCAGCGACGATTCAACTTTTCTGGGCGGGTCTGATTTCAACTTCGGCAATACGTTGCTGCTGCCCAACCGGAACCTCGATGCTGCATACGCAAAGATCGACGTCGGCGGCAGCTACCAGCTCCGTTCGTACGCTGCGCTCTACGCCCAGATGAACAACCTGGCGAGTGACCAGCATATTGGGCCGATCGGCTATCCTTCGCTGCCCTTTACGTTCCGGTTGGGCGTACGGCTGCAACTTGGCCATCAGAAATAACGTTCTGCTTTACCGCCACGGGGAAAGGAGGAGCTCATGGCTCCTCCTTTCTGCTTTGTAGAGCGGTTACTTCTGCGGAGAGGGTGGTGGTGTTGGAGGAGCAGCCGATGCCGGCGGTGGCGTAGCCGGCGCCGTCGGGGCCGGAGGTGGTGTGGTGCCGGTGGGCGGAGCCGGAGGCGGCGTGGGTGTGCCAGGCTGGGCCCCCGGGGGTGTTGGCGGCTTGGGGGGTGCGGGTGGCTTGTCCGCGATGGCCAGCAGTTCCACGTCGAAGATCAGGTCAGCCTTGGGCGGGATACCGTCTTTACCGCCTGGGCCAGGATGGCCGTTCTCGCCATAGGCAAGCTGCCACGGAATGAACAGCCGCCGTTTGCCGCCAACGTGCATGCCGGCGAAGCCGGTGTCCCAGCCTGGGATGACGCGGTGTGCGCCGACGGGAAACGTCGCCGGTCCGCCATGATCCGCGGAGGCGTCGAACTTCTTGCCATCCGTCGCGAGCCAGCCGGTGTAGTTGACGGTATAGAACTTCGGAACAGTGGCCAGTTCGCCGGTGCCAACTTTAGTATCGACATATTTCAGCGCGTACGCAGTATGCATGATGCCATGCGTCGGCGGAATATTCTTGGGAAGCGTGGCGCTGCCGGTAGCGACAGCCGTATGGTGCGTGTGCACTGGTGCAGCCGGCGTAGTGGTTTGGGCGACGGCAGAGGCTACCGCGGAGAGGGCAAGAAGGGAGAGCGATGCGCGAAGTTTCACGTGTTGATACTACGGGAGTCAGACGCTGTCACCAAGCTGGGAAGCCAACATTTGCAGACAACACGTGGAGTTTCATCTGCCTCTCATGTCAGAGCGAACAAAAGACGAAAGACGAGAGGACTTGAGAGATGGACGAATTGCAGAAAGATTCGATGATGGCACACCTGCTGCAATCGCTGGAAGAAGGTAAGGACATTGGCCACTACGGCAGGCTGGTGTTTGCGATGGTTGCGCGTCACTTCATGTCGGATGAAGAGGTAATTGCAAAGCTTACGCAGGACCGCGACTTTTCAGAAGAGAAAGCGGTTGCCATGTTGCGGCAGGTGGAGGGACGCGACTACAACCCGCCGCGACGCGCGCGGATCATGGAATGGCAAGCCGAACAGGAGTTTCCCATCCTGCCACACCCGGAAGACCCGGATTGCGGGAATGTTTATCGCAATTTGAAGTTTCCCGATGGCATTTACAAGCACATTGAGCACTACCAGGAACAAAAGGTAGAGGCCGAAAGCTGACGGTTTTGTTGCCGACGTTGCAGGCTGATCAGTGACTAATGTAAAAGCCGCTTTCAGCCTGCAGCAGCTGGCTCTTGTCCTTGGTAGCCCAGATGAGATGGTGGAAACCTTCTTCTCGGTCTTCCCGGCTGGGTGGCGCGAAGATGAGCATGTACTCGTTCTTCAACTGCTCGTTAATACTTGCGAGGGCCTGGTCGATCGAGAGCTTGCTCGAGATTTCGTAGTAGTGACCACCACTTTCCGCTGAAATCTGAAGTAAGACCTTCTTCGCATCTTTGCGTTGCGGGGACGGTGCCTGCTGGCCGCCATTACGGCGTGAGCCGCCGGGGTAGCCGCCACCCCCTCCCGGATAACCGCCGCCGCCTGGCACGCCGATGCCGCCCCCTCCCGGGTAGCCACCTCCCTGACGACCGCCCTGCTGCTGCTGACGGTTCTGGTCCTGGTTGTCACCCTTCAACTCCTTGGCCGGAAAGCCGATGGTGTAGACGATGGCGTGGGTGCGCTGGGCTGCTTCGATGGCACTCAGGATGGACTCTTTACTGCCACGATCCACTCCGTCAGTCAGGACGATCACAACCTTACGGCCAGGTTGATTCTTAATGACCTCATCCGAAGCCAAAAAGAGGGCATCAAAAAGGACGTTGCCGTTGACGTTCCTGTCATCGCCATTACCTGGGGTCGCCCCTGACGAGGATTTTGCGTGCAGCTTCTCCAGGGACGCATGAAGCTTTTCATGTGAGTTGGTGAGAGCCATGTCAAGGCCCGCATCGTCGTTGAAGTCGATGAGGGCGGCCCGATCGGCAGGCCGGGTCATGGCTGCCTCTGTAAACTTTTCGAGCGATGCGCGGCCTTTCTCAAGGATGCCATTGTCATTGGCACGGGTATCGACGAGCAGGCTCATCACCAGTGGTTGATCATTTGCGTGCAGCAGCTTCTGGATCGTCTCCGGGTGGCTGTCCTCCTGAACAGTGACGCCGTCGGGCGGCAGGTCAGGGACAGGCTGCTCATTCTTTGCCAGAACAAAGAAGGGAAGCATGACGAGCGATCCCGCTTCTACGCCGGCAGTGTCGGCAGCCGTCAGACCGCCGGCCGCGGGGGTAGAAGTAGCCTGCACCGGCGCAGATGTAGCAGCGGCAGGCGGCGCTTTTGCCGCGGTGGCGGCCTGGCCTCGGGCAAGTGGCGCTGGCGCCAAAAGGGCGGTCAAGCCGAGGCCGGCCAGTAAAAGACGGCTGCGCAAGCAGCTCCGGCAAGTTAGCAGGGAGGACGGTACCACGCTGGGGGATCTCACGTTCATGGCAATCACAATGCTAAAGGACGGTGAGTACCGGTTTCAGGACGCGATGTGTTTTGCTATAAGGCCATTTGGCGGATCAACATGCGGCGGTTGATCCTGCACCGGCACATACATGGTTTTAAAAACATCTCGGGCGATGGCATAACATTCGCAGGCGACCGTTTCGAGACGGTCCCTTTTTAGAATATTGAGGTGGCCATGGCGGTAATGGATGATCCCGTCCCGCTGGAAGGCAGCGGCAACAATGGAGAGGGTGGGACGCTGGACGACCAGCATTTCAGCGAGAAATTCATGGGTGAGGGCATAGCCATCGCCTTGCATCCGGTCCTGGACGACGAGTAGCCAGCGCGCCAGTCGCTGCTCGATGGTGTGCAGCGCATTGCACGCAGCGAGCTGCGCGGTGACGATGGCGATGGATTGCACAAACTCGAGTACATTGGCATTCATGGAAGGCGAGGATCTGAAGATATCTTCGAGATCGCTCAGGAGCAAACGTCGACCAGTTCCAGCTATCTGCATGAAGCATTCTGTCGGAACGGGATGGTGGCCGAGAATATGGACGGCCCCCGTCAGACCCTCGCGGCCGATGATGCCGACCTCAGCAATCTGCCCGCGGGCTGTATTGGTGACCACTGAGGCAATGCCGTCGGTAATGAAATAGGCGTACTTGGGCCGCAGGCCGGACTCGTAGAGATTAAACCTTACTGGAAGCGCCACGAATTCAGTCGAGGCCAACATTTCAGCCAGTTCGCTTGCAGGTAAGGCCTCAAGCAGTTGGTTTTTGGATTTAGGCATGTGGATTGTCCCCGGTTGGTACGCAAGGAACAATCGACACGCTGGCCGATTGAGGCTTAGACCGGGTCATCTGCCCGGCATGGTTTGAGGCTACTCTTTTCTGGGACTCAAAAGTTGGATATCGCGCAAATATGTACGTCCACATAATTTGAAGAGTGTTATAGAAGGTCTGGTGGAAACATACTCTGCCGTGCTTCCTGCTGAAAGTACACTGGCCGTGCCGGCTGAGAAGAAACAGTCAAGGTAGGAGTGGTACACCTGCATCCGCGAAGACAGGGGTCTGATGGAGCAAGGCAGAATCTTTCCAGGCATTGAATGCAGCGTAGGAACTCAATTTCGTAGCCTTCGTGACCGCAACAAGTACAGGAAACCAAGACAGGAATGACCATCAATGCACCTCCAGCGCAAGGGTTTACGAACCCAAGCGCTGTGGCCACAGTATGGCCGTTCTGCTGAGGGATCAAATGACGCAAGTGGGAGGATGCCACCAGTGGTAATAGCACGGAGGAAGATGAGTGGCCACGCGGCGACCCCTTCGAGATTTCCGCGATGTCTGCAGCGCATATCACGATAGACATTGACCCATCCGTGTGATTGTCGAGGGTTGATCAGACGCGGAGACTTCCAGCAGTACCTCAAAACTCACCATTGAGAACAGCCGTTCTGTGGAGTTTCCCCATGCGCACTTATCTGCCTGTTTCGCGTATTTCCCGGCCAATAATGACCGTATTTGCTTCGTTCACGTTGATCGCCTCGTGCGTTCTGCCAGGCATTGCTGATGGCCAGGCCACGCGTATGGCAGCAAGCGAGCCGGGGTTATCCGGTGCAACGCTGTTGCAGGGGACACCCGTGATGCTGCTGCTCGACCAGACGGTCGAAAGCGGCCATTCGAGAATCGGCCAGCGGGTGGCCTTTGAGGTTTCGAAAGATGTGGAATTGGGAAACCGTGTCGTAATACCTGCCGGCGCCCTGGCATTGGGGACGGTGACGCAGGCTTCGCGGGCACGGTTGTTTGGCCGTGCCGGTCGTTTGAGTGTGAATATCGATGCGGTTGAATTACCGGGTGGACAGGTGGTGCCGCTTAGCATCTCGCCTGATCTTGAGGACGAAGGCAGAGGCACCCGCGATGATGCTATTTCTGCCAGCCTGGTGCCCCCGCCAGTCGCGCCGCACCTGATCGCTGTAAAGCGCCGCGATGCAGTGATCCCCGAAGGGACTGAAGTCAGGGCCTTTGTGCGGAGAAATACTGCAGTCGTAGAGCAGACGGCTTCCGTCAGCAATTGAGGCCGCTGTGAATCTCGCACCCGTCCTGGCGGCAAGGGGGTTAACACCGTGCCGCCAGAAGAGAATTACGGGCATTGGGAGGTCGGGCTACGCCAGTGAAGCCTTTACTTTAACTTGGACCGTAGATTACGTACGCCGCGGATCAGGGCGGGTGGCGTAACATCGAGCGCCAGCCCCCTCAGTTTCTGCTTGGTCGTTAAACTATGCTGCGGCGCGAAGATGGAAGATCGCCGATCGATCGCCGTTTTGCCTTCACCGACCGTGTGGTAATACACGGCGAACGACTTGCGTGCGCGGTTATCAGGGGCAACCACAGGCTTGGGGTGACCGTGGTAGTTGCCATCGGCTACCTCGAAAATGATGGTGCGGTTAAAGGCTGGAACTATCGAAGCCTCACACTGAGTTCCCGCCGCATTCCAAAGTTCCAGTTGGCCACCGTATTCAGGCTTCCAGTCGTGATTGAGATAAGTAATGAAGGCCAGTCGCCTGCGAAGACCTGTCGCGTAGTCGGTTTTGCGATCCAGATGGATGTCAAACTTACCACCTGGAGGAATGATGTGATAGCCGCCACCCTCAAGGTACGGGTCCGGCAACAGTCCCCAGATGCCGGTAATTTCCGAAAGCAGATAAAGGAATGATGCGGAATGGAGAAGGGACACCAGCTGAAAACCTTGTTCCTTTAAGGCAATCGCAGAACGCAGGCCAAACTTGGTTTGATAATCGTCGTGATGTTGAACAAAGTTATCCGCGGTGATTGGAGGCACTTCGTCGACGACCCTCTCGAGCAGAGTGTCGGGGAAAAGGTCATCGATCACGATGTGGCGGAAGGGCCGGGCTTGCGCGAACTGACTGCGCAGGGTGTCGACCGGAGCAGAAAGCTGGATACGTCCCGAAAGACGCTGAAGAAGACGTTCAACATCTGGACTCGCTACTTTTGGGGCTGACGATTGCGAGAGTAAGGTTTGCTGTTGTGTGATAGTCGCTTCGCTCATAGTTTGCCTGGAGGAACCCTCCCGTGTCGCTTCGGCTTGATTATAGCTTTATCCCACCTGAATTTAGTACGAGAGAATGCCCGGCCAATCCGTTAGTGTGGCTGAAAGGTTACTTCCATAACCGGATGACAATCTTTCTTGCAAGAGTGTCTGTTGATGGCATTCTCGCGCGGCCACTGCGGCGTTGGTTTGATGATGAACAGCCATGATGCCGGCCGATCAGTGAAGGTGGGGGCCCGAAGGTAGACAGGCTAAACGCGGGACTTTGCCTACCTTGCGAACGGCTGTGGCCCGCAACCGCACGCGGCGGTCGAGCGCCAGTCCGCAGCCACGCCAGGTAGGTAGTTTTTCATTCAATGAATCTTGGTTTTCCAGGCCTTGGCGGTAAGTCGTGGCCGACAGTTGGCTTGGAGGCTAGATGGGACTCTGTAGAGGGGACAGGGCTTAGTTCTGCAACGTTGCCCTGAGTCGTCCTGCAAAGATGCGCCCACTCTTTAAGAAGGCAAGCGGCGAGTGAGACTAAGCTGAAGGGGCACATTGATAAAAGATGCTACTTGCCTCTCTCTCCTACAGACGGTCGGTGCAGTGGAATAGGTGTGGGTGAGTTTTGATGGAAGCTATTTAGCGCCGCCGTCTCGTGAGACGTTACGCGCTTGCTGACGTTGGGCGAAGCGCGCTTGCAGAGGCTGTCGTTGCCAGGCTTTCCGCTTGATGTCGGTCACGTCCGATCAAGAGCTTAAGCCTACTTACCTAAGTCATGGCACTATCGTAGTGCCTCTCCCCGAGGCTACCGGTCAGAACTTAATTTCCTCGGAACCCGACTCTTGATCGAGAGAATTAATTACACGGCAGTGAGATGAAAAGCTTGATTGCTCAATACTTAGGCAACCTTTGCTGCCTTGCAAAAGTACATGCACCAAGCAGTTCCGAAGTAGCACAAACAGTTGATTGCCTTGAATTCCTTTAATTGTAACTATCTGCGTATGACAAACCTCCCCCAAAGCCTTCGTATGTCAAATTTATGCGTCAACGTCATCGGGCGATTCGTTAGGTATTCTCTCGTTGGTTTAGTTGGCGTTGCTTCCTTGTTGTTTCAATCTAACGTAACAGCGGCAGAGTCGATAAACGGCGCCAAATTGACAGCCGGACCTATCCATTTCCCGGCAGGCTTCATGACATCTGTGAAGACGTACGGTGCTGTTGGCGATGGACAGACCGATGACACGGCAGCCATCCAGGCAGCACTCTCTGATGGGAGATCGAATCCGACCGGAGACTACAATGGCCTTCCCAAGGCACTGTACTTTCCGCCTGGGGTATACCTGGTGAGCAACACGCTTACCTGGAATGGATGCTGTGTCACTCTTCAAGGGGACGGTACTTCGGCTTCAGTGATCAGGCTTGCGCCTGGTGCACCCGGATACGGAAGTGCGGCTACGCCGAAGAGCGTCGTGATGACGGCTGCGACCAATACGAATCAGTCTTTTCATCAGAATATATGGGACCTGGGTATCACCGTCGGCAAGGGTAATCCTGGGGCGGTGGCGTTGAGTTATGAGTCGAATAATATTGGCTCGATCCACGACGTATCCCTTATTAGTGAAGACGGCCAGGGTGTCATGGGTCTGGATCTTACGCGTCGTTATCCTGGCCCGATGATGGTAAAGAACGTTTCCATCAACGGCTTTCAGGAGGGGATCAGCACCTGCACTTGCTTTGAGTACAGCGCGACGATTGAAGGACTGACGCTTACCAATCAGAGCGTGGTCGGAATCAATGATCTGGACGAACCTTTGTACATCCGCGATTTGCGGAGCACGAACCAAGTGCCGGCAATGATTGACAACAATGCTGCGTCAGAGGTGATTGATGGCTACATGACAGGCGGATCGGGCAACTACCAGGCGATCGTCAATAATGGTCCTCTGTATTTGCGCAACGTTGGGTCGACTGGTTACGCCGACACCCTGGCGGATACGAGCCAGAGTACTCCAAGACTTCTGCACGGCTCGATCGGTGAGTACAGTGCTTTGCAGCCGGTGCAGCTGGTGAGCACCTCTGCAAAGGGTAGTCTGAAGTTGGGCATTCAGGAAACACCAACATTCAACATCCCGGCACTCGATCAATGGGTTCCCTATATACCTCGTTGGTATGGGGACATCGGGGGCCTGCAGACAACCTTCAACTCGGGAAAGTCGACGATCTATTTTCCAAGCGGCCGTTATTTTGCATGCAACCAGGCGACTATCAATGTACCGGACACGGTCATGAATGTGGTGGGCTTTGGATCAGTCGTCAACAACTGTCCTACGGGAGCGGGCGGCGGGGGCATGCTTCTGGTGATCAATAGTAATTCTACTGATCCCCTCATTATCGAGCAGTTCAATTACGGTATGAAGATTGAACATCATGGAACGCGTCCTGTGGTGTTAAAAGACGGCGCCTACAGGTACACCAGCTTTCCCGGAGCCGGTAATGTGTTCTTCGAGGATGTTGGCACACCCCAACTGACCTTTCAGGCGGGCCAGAAGGTATGGGCCCGGCAGTTGAATAACGAGGTGGCAGCAACGAAGATCATTAATAATGGACAATTGTGGATTCTCGGCCTCAAGACAGAGAGGGGAAGCACCGTGATCCAGACGAATGATGGAGGAAAGACGGAGTTGCTGGGTGGGTTGATCTATCCCGCCACCGTAGTCCCGTCGTCCGATGTGGCTTTCACTTCAAACAATGCAGCAACCTCTTACATTTACCGGCAGTCGATGTATTGCGGGTCGTGCGGATATGCGAACCAGATCCAGGAAACGCAGAGCGGCGTGCCCAATACTCTCCTGGTGAAACCAACAGCGCACTATACGATGCCTCTTTTTCTGGCTGAGTACTGAGTGCTGGGCCTAAAAGAAAATTGAATGTTGTCGCAGTGAAGTATCCGGAAGTGCAATGGAAGGTGCCGAGAAGTGTCGGCACCTTTTTTGTTGTGCGCCTGATCTCTTTGCGGCAGAAACCCGGAGGATGTTCAGCAGCCTCCACTCGAAGTCGATGAACCGCTAAATTGTTCCCGATGAATATTTATTCAAGTACCGCGTCCGAGGATTTGTTAGACTCTTGCCTAACGGCGTCGATGGATTGGTTCGATCGTTGCGCGGAGGGGATAAGCATCTCTCGTGTACCGTGTTTGCCGTGAGGGCAGGTTTACCGCCCTAGGCAGACGACCAGTGAATGGGCCTTTGGAGTTAACCAAAGGCGAGGGTGTTGAGTCGATCAGCACAGCATTCATGGTGTCAACTGTAAGCACTTTTGTTTTGGATTGACCTGGTTTGTAGGCCGGTATACATGAGGTTAGATTGCGCGTTCTTTTTGCTCATAACAGGTATCTCCATCGCGGTGGCGAGGACGAATCACGCAGCCAAGAAATTTCGATGCTGCGTGCCCGCGGGCATGAAGTTGCGGAATACATTGTTGACAATCGCGATGTCAAGCAATCGAGTTTAGTCGCCACCGGGATCCGTTCCATCTGGAATACGCAGCAGGCTGCCTTGATCAAGGAAGTGCTGAAGGATACAAAATCGGAGCTGCTCAAGGTCGATAACCATTTCCCTATCCTGTCACCAGCGATCTTTGCTGCTGCTAAGGAAATCGGCGTTGCCACGGTTTTGTCCGTACGAAACTACAGGCTCATCTGCCCGTCCGCTAATCTGTTTAGAGATGGGGCAAACTGCACGGCATGCGTCGGAAAGAAACTTGCCCTGCCGGCTGTCATTCACCGGTGCTATCGAAAGAGCGTTCTGCAATCGTCTTCCGTCGTACTCAGCAATGCGTTCGCGCACCTGCGAGGCGTTTGGACCCACTCTGTTGACCGATTCGTCGCAGTGAGTGACTTTGTCAAGTCGGAATTAATCCTCGGTGGTTTTGCCGCAGATAAGATAGAAGTCAAACCTAATTTTATCAGTGATTCCGGGGCAGGCGATGGCTCTGGCAAGTACGCTCTCTTTGTCGGGAGGCTTACAGAGGAGAAGGGAATCCGGACCTTGATCGATGCCTGGCAGACGGTTGGCACCAGGATGCAGCTCAAGATAATCGGCGTCGGGCCGCTTGAAGAAGCTTTGCAGAAGGCAGCTTCGACGAACCCGGCGATTGAGTTACTGGGATGGAAGAGCATCGCTGAAGTGTGTGATTATCTTGGCCGGGCTGGAACGTTGATTTTTCCTTCAGCATGGCTGGAACCCTTCGGCCGTTCGATCGTTGAGGCGTATTCGAAGGGAACGCCTGTCATTGCTGCTGACACTCCGCCAATGCGAGACATGATAGAAGAAGGAGAGACAGGCCTGCTCTTCAAGGCAGGAGACGGTAATGATCTGGCGGCGAAGGTGCTCAAGCTCCTCGGAGATGCTGGCTTAAGCGAAGGAATGAGGGTCAAGGCGCGCGAGCGGTATCTTAATAGGTATTCAGAAGAGCAGAACTACATTATGATGATGGATATATTCAATCGAGCTCTCTCCAAATAAAGCGCCCTCTCTTTCGCTTGCGTCCCGGTTCCCCTGGTTCGCCAATTGTTCGCTCGTCGCATCATCTTTATACCGTCGTCAGGAAATGCACCGGAGTTTATCGGATGATTACCTTCCTATGCCTAAGGTGATGGCCAGATATCTCCAAGAGTCTTCTTTTCGCTGTCTGAAACGGTTAGGATCAATGAGAAATGAAGCTTACTGGCTGATTAGATGAGTCAAGCCAGAGCAAAAGCTTTCAGCAGGACCTGGACCTGTGTCTTCGGCGCGAACTCCAGCACGGTCGCACGGTATTACTGAGAAAATTCAAGGGAGTCATCGGAGTTGGTGAATGTCTGAGTTTGAATCAAATTCTTTAGCCTCGCAACCCAGGAACTCAAATCTTCGCGATCGTTTTCCTCAGCTTGCGACGAGCCCTGCTCCGGTGTCCCGCTACCAGACGCTCTCAGGTGTACTGAACGTCCTCCGTCAGCGATGGAAGATCATTGCCAAGGTGGGACTTGTAGTTCTTACACTGGGTATCCTGGTCTGCATTTTGATGCGCGCCTACTCTGCAACCACGATCATCGAGGTCAACAAGGCGGATCCAACCGACAACAATGCGGCACAGACGAATGGTCCAGTGATGACGGAAGACGATATTCTGTCAGAGATCCAGACTGATATAAGCATTTTGCAGACTGATGATGGATTGGCGCTGCAGGTGATCAAGAATCTAAACCTGATGCAGCTGCCGCAATATCAAAAAGCAATTAATCCATCGGAAAAGGGAAAGTCTCTCGACGAGGCGCCGCGCACGCGCTACAAAGTTCTGAAGATGTTCCGCAGTCCGTTAAAGGTCGACTCTCCCCTGCAGACGAGGTTGATCACGATTACTTACACGAGTAAGGATCCTGTTCTTGCGGCGAAAATTACCAACGGCATGGCGCAGACGTTCATTGACGACACGCTGCAGCGACGGCAGGGAGCTATTTTGAAGTCTTCGGGATGGCTTCAACAGGAGCTCTCCCATCTGAAACAGCAGGTTCAGGACTCTGAACAGAAGCTTGCGGACTACGAACGGAGTACCGGGCTGGCGGGAATTCAGCTTACCGGGTCAGCCAATGGCAATGGTGGGAGCAGCGTCTCCATCAGTCCAGAAAATACTGTGACGTCACGCCTGTTTACTCTCAACCAGGAACTCACAACAGCCGAGTCCAGCCGCATTTCTGCAGAGACCATCTATCATCTGCTGCAAACCCAGGATCCAGAGAGCGTTTTAGGCTTTGGTCCGCTCAGCGTAGCAAGTACCGGCGGCGGTTCAAGTGCGATTACACCCGAGGCAGTGACCCTGATTAATACGCTGCGTGCCCAGGAAACAGATCTGAGCCGGCAATATTCAGCTGCGGCGGTACGGTACGGATCAAACAACCCCAGGCTGATTCAGATCCAGGACCAGATCGATACGACAAAGGCACAGATCAAGGCCGAAGTCGACCGGATTCGCCAACGTGCGGCTAACGACCTGACCTATGCACAACGGAACGAAGCTAGTTTGCGGGCGGAGTTTGCGAAGCAGGAAAATGCAGCCGAAACGATGGCCGACAAAGGCGTGAAGCTGCAGATGCTGGCACAGGAAGCATTTTCCAACCGGGCCCTGTACCAGGAGCTATTCTCTAAACTGCAGGCCGCAACGTTGTCCTCCGGGACCAGGGCGACAAGGATATCTGTCGTGGATCCTGCTTTGCCGGAAGGGGCCCCAAGTACGCCGAAGTGGGGAATCTTCTTAGCGGCAATCCTGGCCATCGGCGCATTTCTGGGTGTGAGCGCGGCCTTCCTGCAAGAGAGTCTGGACGAGACTGTCAGAAGTCCGCAGGACCTTGACGAAGCTTTGGGTCTGCCCATGCTGGGCTATATTCCACGGCTCGAACTGTCCGCCGGTGGATCGGCAAGTTCTTCCTCGCAGTTGATCAACCATCCGCGATCGCCGTTCTCAGAAGCATTTCGGTCTCTTCGTACGGCGGTTAATCTGCAGACTCCCCCTTCGCGCAACCGTTCTTTCCTGGTAACGAGCGCATTGGGCGGGGATGGCAAGACGACCGTTACTTACAACCTGGGCGTAGCGTTTGCCCAGCAGGGCGCGCGTGTTCTGCTGATCGATGCCGATCTCAGGAATCCTGAGCTTCATCGATTGTTCCAGACAGCCTCGGCCCCGGGAGTGTCTGAGCTTTGCGCGCATCCGGTCGAGTCGGTCGACGTGCCGGGGATCGTTCAGCACGGTTCACTGCCTACACTCTTTATGCTTCCGGCCGGCGAACGGCCCGAGTTTCCTTCGGAGTTACTGGAGTCCGTGGCATTTAACCTGCTTCTTTCCAAGGTCTCGACGGTGTACGACTATGTGCTGATCGACAGCCCGCCGATACTCGCCGTTACAGATGCGTCCATCCTGGCCTCAAAGGTAGGCGGCGTCATTGCAGTGGTGCGATCGCGCAGTACCACGCGCGCTGTTGTTGCCGGGTTGGTCCAAGCCATACAGCGAACCAACGCGACCAACCTGAGCTTCGTGATGAACGATGTCCGTCATCCAACGCTCGACGGCTTTTACACCTATAGCTATTCGCGTGATAAAGGAGGCCATCTTGCCGCAAATGTCTAAGTCGATGATCTTGAAGTTAGTCTCTCGCACGATGCCCCTGGCAGGTTTCTCGGTCTGTATTGCGATTGCTGCCGCCCAGGGTTTGCCGCAACCGCCGTTGGGCGGCAACGGCACGCTCGCAGGGGGGGCAGGAGGCGGCGGCGGGGCCGCCCCGGCACGCAGAGTACTCAGTCCCATGGGCGTTATCCCGGAAGACTTTTCCTCATTGAAGCTGTCCCCTGGATTTCTGCTCAACATGGATGTGTATGACGCTCCTGAGTTGTCATCGAGTCTCCGCATCGATGCGGCGGGCAACATCCAGGTTCCGATGATCGGCAGCGTTCACGTTGCCGACCTGACGCTGGTGGACGCAGCTGCCACTGTCGCTTCGACGTTGAAGACGAAGAAAATACTTACCGATCCGCAAGTCAATCTCGACATTGCTGAATATGCCGGCCGGAACATCACTGTGCTTGGCGAAGTGCGGACCCCCGGGAGGGTTGAACTGCTGGCGCCCCATCACCTGGATGACGTCCTGGCGATGGTTGGCGGGGAAACTGAGGTCGCGGGTGACACGATCCAGATCCGTCACCAGACGGGCAGCAATGCCAGAACCGAAGAAGTCCGCTACTCCCATGGAGTGAACGAACATATACTTAGCGAGACTCTGGTGATGCCGGGTGACACTGTCACCGTTGAGCGCGCGGGGATCGTCTATGTGTTAGGCGGCGTTGCCCGTCCCGGGGGCTATGTGATGCAGGAGGGCGGCCAATTAGATGTGACCCAGGCCCTGTCCCTTGCCTATGGCACAACCATGCAGGCGGCTGTCTCTGCCATGTGGCTGGTCCGCAAGATGCCTGATGGAAAGCAGGAGATCATACGCATTCCCTATCGCGACATGCTGAAGGGAAAAGTGCCGTCACCTCGCCTGCAGCCAGAGGACGTCATTTACGTCCCCTTAAGCAGGTTCAAGGTTACGCTGGCGTATGTGTCAGGCTATATCTCGACCGGTATCAATGCGGCTGTCATCTACAAGTAATTCGGGGCTGGTAAGGTTAGCCTCAGGAGCCACAGCTTCTACGGGGAGCGGCGCTTGACCAGCTGAGCTGTGTCTTGCTTTTTAAAGTAGTTGATCACCGCCCTCTTGTCTGAGCGGTCAACCATGGAAAAGCCGCACCTCAACCATCGTTTAGAGCTAGGAAAGTTGGACCATGATAGAGGCAGAGAACAAAACGAGCATAGAGGCTGCAGCAGATACCAGCCTTGGCACTCGTTCTTCTTTGTTCGCTCAAACTCTGGGCAAGTTCAAGATGCTGGCAGGAGGCCGCGAGTCATGGGCGATCGCCGACCAGGCATTGGTGAGCGCAACCAACTTTCTTACGAATGTGATCGTAGCGCGCAACCTGGGAATCGTTCAGTTCGGCGTTTTCTCGGTGGCGTGGATGGCTCTGCTCTTCATCAGCAGTATGCAGATGGCGAATATTATTTCGCCGATGATGAGCCTTGCTCCCAAGACAGACGTTGCGGATCGACCCGCCTATTTCGGGGCGCTCATTGTTCAGGAGCTTCTGCTGGTGTGCGTAAGTCTCATTCTGCTGCTTAGCGGCCTAAGACTGATTGCGCGCTGGAGTCACCAACCCGAGCTGCATCTGCTGCAGTATCCGCTCTGCATGGCGGTCGTGGCCTATTTGCTGCAAGATTTTGTTCGTCGTTATCTTTTTACCATTAAACAAAGTCGCCGGGCTTTTATAGACGACGCGGTTAGCTGCCTGCCGCAGTTGCCGCTAATCTTTCTCTTGACCCGTCTTCACCTGATCAGCACGCCAGGGGTACTGACCACGATTGCGGCGACCTCGGGATGCGGAGTTCTGCTGGGAATTTACTGGTTGGAACCTGTGACCTTCAGTCGTGCGGCCTTTAAAGCAACCACTCTCCGGCAGTGGAAGATCTCGAAGTGGCTGGCACCATCCGCGTTACTTACCTGGACTTCGTCAAACTTCTTTGTCGTCATCGCGCCCGCTTATTACGGCGCGGTGGCAGCGGGCGTTCTTCGGGCGTCGCAGAATATGGTAGCCGTCGCCAACATATGGTTTCTTGGTCTTGACAATGTCATGCCATCCGAGGCAGCCAGACGTCTGCATGAACATGGCAGGCCTTCGGCAGTGCAGTATCTGCGGGGAATGTTCTGGCGATGGGGAGGCATTACTTTCGTCTTTATCTCGGTGCTCTGCATTGCTCCAGAGTTTTGGCTGACAGCTATCTATGGGAACAAATTTGCGGCTTACGGCTATCTCTTGCGACTGTTTGGCTTACTGTATCTAGTAATCTTTACTGGCAAGGTGGCGAATGCGGGTCTGCAGGCGTTGGAATACACGGCGCCCATTTTCTGGCTGAACCTGGTCATGACTGGATCGTCCCTGTTGATTGCTGTGCCGCTTACCAAGCACCTGGGTCTAACGGGAGTCATGGTGGGTACGATCGGAACACAGTTGTTCATGCAGGGAATGCTCGTGGTCGCTTTGGTCATGAGGCTTCGCTACCTGGACCGTTCTGCGGACCGCACATTTTGAAGCAGCTAAGCGTTGTAGGAAACAGTTGAACCAGAACATTATTAACACCTGGAGGCGAACGATGGATTTATCACAACAGAAGGTCGTGGTTTGTGGCGGAGGAGGTTTCATTGGCGGTCACCTCGTCGGGCAGTTGCTGAAGAGTGGGATCAACGTAGTGCGCACAGTTGACGTTAAGCCCCTGGACGAGTGGTACCAGGTTCATAAAGGCATCGAAAACGTATCGGTAGACCTCAAAGAAATCGGCGCATGCGAAGAGGCTGTCAAAGGTGTTGATGTTGTATTCAACCTCGCGGCAGATATGGGCGGCATGGGTTTTATCGAAAATAACAAGGCGTTATGCATGCTTAGCGTCCTGATCAATACCCACCTATTGATGGCTGCACGCGAAGCCAAGATTTCGCGCTTCTTCTTCTCGTCCTCGGCCTGCGTATATAACGGTGACAAGCAGACCAATCCAGACGTTGTCGCATTGAAAGAAGAGGATGCCTACCCGGCGCTTGCTGAAGATGGCTATGGCTGGGAGAAGTTATTCAGCGAAAGAATGTGCCGACACTTTGAAGAAGACTATGGCCTGCAATGCAGGGTAGCTCGCTACCATAATGTGTATGGCCCTGAAGGCACTTGGACAGGTGGTCGCGAAAAGGCTCCTGCCGCCGTCTGCCGTAAGGTCATAGAGGCGAAGCTTTCAGGCAATCATGAAATAGAGATCTGGGGTGATGGCCATCAGACGCGCAGCTTTATGTATATCGATGACTGCGTGAAGGGGACTCGTATGATCCTCGAGAGCGACATTCACGAGCCGATCAACCTTGGCAGCAGTGAACTGGTTTCCATTAATCAGTTAGTCGACATTGCTGAAAGCTTCGCAGGCATCAAGCTGAAGCGGAACTATAACCTGAATGCACCACGTGGCGTGAATGGTCGCAACAGTGACAATACGTTGATCCTGCAGAAACTCGGCTGGGAGCCTTCAACCAAACTTGTCGATGGCCTCCGCAAAACTTACGACTGGATCCAGGCGCAGGTGGAAGCGACTTCCGCGGTTTCCGTATCTAAATAGTTTCATCCTAGAAGGGAACAAGCAATGCCTTACGGTCAACAGAGAGTGAACATCCTGGGCGTTGGTGTAAGCGCTCTGAATATGGACAGTGCTCTGCGTCAGAGTGAGGCACTGCTCGAAAGTGGTGGACACGGCTATATCTGCGTCACCGGCGTACATGGCATCATGGAAGCTCAGGCGGATGAACCGTTCAGGCAAATTCTGAACGGTTCTTTCCTGACAACGCCGGACGGAATGCCCACGGTGTGGATGGGTAAGCTTTCCGGCTTCAAAGATATGGAACGTGTCTACGGTCCTGACTTTATGGTGGGACTATGTGAGCGAGGAGTATCGAAGGGAGTTAGACACTTCTTCTACGGCGGCAAAGAGGGTATTGCAGAACAATTGCGTGACGCACTTACTGCTCGATTCCCAGAACTGAAAGTAGTTGGCACCTATACACCCCCTTTCAGGCCGCTCAATGCAACGGAAGAGGATCATCTTCGCCGGCAAATAGAAGCTTGCCAACCTGATGTTCTCTGGTGTGGATTAAGTACGCCCAAGCAGGAACGGTTCATGGCTGCTTACAAAGACAAGCTTCCGGTAAAGCTGATGGTCGGCGTGGGTGCTGCCTTTGATTTATTAAGCGGCAACCTCGATGAGGCACCAAACTGGATGAAGCAGGCAGGCCTGCAGTGGCTCTATCGTCTGATCAAAGAGCCTCGGCGGCTTTGGCGACGGTATCTTTCGAACAACCCTCGCTTCGCGTGGCAGGTGCTTTTGCAGAAGACAGGGATGAGGAAATTTGAATTGAATTGAGGCAAAGAAGGTGGAAAGGGACACAGTATCCATGGCGCCTCCTACTTGCCTTTCATGCCGCTTTGAAACGCCGATGATCAAGTCCGATTCAGATGATTCATTCGACTATGCAAAGAGGTCGGTGAATGATTTAGGTAAAAGAACAGCAAGCTGCACAGGTTTCCAATACAGGTCTTATGCTTACCGTGTCTTGGCGCTTCTCAGGAGCAATTTACGATGACTTCTAAAGTTGATCTGACACGAAGCACTTACCCGCTCCTTTACTGGACCACGTTTTTGTACATAATGGGTTTTCCAAACTTCGTGACGTTTGATCCCACCGGCCGAACTGCAGATGCCATTAACTTCAGTTCGATTGTCATGATTTTGCTTTGCTGTATCGCCGGCTATATGTTTTTGGTCATGCGGGTATTGGATCGTACGCCACTCTTGGCACGGCGGGTACATTTAGACCTTCCTCTCTGGCTGGCGCTGTTTGTAGAACTTGTTATATCCTCCTTGCTGGAACCGCACAGCCGTTTGACGCTACCTACCCTAGGCAGCCATCTGATCACTATCTTTAGGTTCGTCCAATGGCTGGTTTGCTTCGGTCTGGTCCTGGCCCTATACACGCGCGCCCGACCCGAAGATGCCACGAAACTTGCGGTGCAATTTATCGGACGTATAAGCTGGATCTGGATAGCGATCGTCTATTTCGTACTTCCCGTTGCCCCAGCCAAAGCGTACGGAGCATCAGATGATAGTACAGATACAGTTCACAGGCTTGGAGGAGGTCTAGTAGGACCTTCCAACCTGGCCTCCTATGCCAGTTTTGCATTTTTCTATGCTCTCCTGTTCTTTCCACGGGGACCCCGTAAAGTGCTTGCATGCTCGCTTGCGGCTATCACCGTGGCATTGACGCATGCTCGCTTTCAGCAAGCAGGATTCATCTTCTCGATTGTTATTTATCTGTTGATCCTCAGCCGAAATACGGTGGCCCGATGGGCTACGATCCTTGCGACGCCAATTCTTATTGTTGCTGCTCTCCCCTTTTCAGGAAAATTGGCAGGTTCGTTCGCCCGCGGTCAGACTCTGCAGACTTTATCTACGCTTGACGACCGGACCCGTGTATGGGGTGCAGCGTGGGATGCTATTAAGGAAAGACCAATTATTGGCTATGGGTATAACCAGGGTGCCAAGCATGCTCTGCGAGACTTTTGGACGTTTCATCACTGGATACCGCCTCACGCTCATAATGAGTTCATAGAGTTCTGGCTAGCAGGGGGGATCATAGCCGTGGTCCTTGCGTTTTTCATTTATGGACACGTCTTTCTTACCGCAATAAGAGACTTTCGAAGAGGTCCTGAACAGCTGTTCTTTCTAATTGTCTTTATCATGAATGCTCTTAACAGTCTAAGCGGCACACCTTTCAGCTTTGTCTATGGACCCGGCGGCGGCCTTATGGTGCTTTGCTTCTTCGGGATACTTGGGGGCAGGACTGCCACACCGCACACGCTTCAGCGAGCTTCAACTTTAAGCCGAGTAGAGGAAGATCTCCTTGTTGCTTCCTAGGTACGGAACTCTAATGAAACCATCGATAACGCATACAAGTGATGATCAGGGCTTTGTCGGTCGAAGGAACTTTGCAGAGCAAATCCGGGTTTTCAAGCTCGCACTCTTAAGGCAGGAGGCGAACCACCTTGGGTTGATAGCATGGAAATTCAATCGCAACAATCTTGTGTCAAAGGAACCTGTTATAGGAGATGGTCGGGCTGTGGTATCGCTTACAACATACGGACAACGTCTGAAGACTGTTCACCTGACTGTTGAGTCCATCGCGGCTGGAACGATACGGCCGTCAAGGCTAATACTATGGCTTGACGATGAAGATCAATTTATCAACCGTCCCGTATCTATTCGCAGATTGGAAGATAGAGGCTTGGAGGTTCGATTAACCACGAACTATGGACCACATACCAAGTATTATCCCTATTTATTGTCCGTGTCTGACTTTATTCTGCCGTTGATCACGGCAGATGATGACGTGATGTACACGCGATGGTGGTTGAAAAGTCTGGTTGAAGGGTTTGAGGAACATCCATCAGTTTTGAATTGCTTTAGAGCACACCGTCTTAACGTCGTCCACGGAGAACTATCCCCTTATCGGACCTGGGCCAAGTGCCTGTCAAATAAACCAAGTAGCCATAACTTTGTTACGGGTGTCTCCGGCTGTATCTACCCGCCCGCCTTCCTACAACACTTAAAAAGGGCTGATCTCGGCTTCAAGAGTGTCTGTCCCAAAGCCGACGATATCTGGCTGAACGTCAATGCCTTGCGACATGGTTTTAAAGTCCGTCAGCTGCAGGGCTATCCATTGCGATTCCCTTTGATTGCTGGTACACAAGACACGGGATTGTGGAATGGAAATGTCGTTCTGGATCAAAACGATGAACAGATCCATCAAACCTACCTACCTGGAGACTTAGCCTTGCTCCGGTCGGCGGGTGACTAACGTGTCTTAAGTGGATTTCCCCTCCTGACGGAGATCGTAAGATGCAAGGGCTACTATCGATCCAGTGAGAAGGATCTAATAAGATCCAGTGATCTTAATGAGGAGTGGAATGGTTTCTCGACAAAGCAGCATTGCCCCGACCGGTAGCTGTCACGAGGCTGATCGAGGAGACGCAAATACATCTGGCCTCAACCAGGCGACATCCATTCTCGCTTTCGCCAGCAAGATCTTCCAGAAATGTGGACGTCCCGGGCCTTCGTTAGAAGATTCGTGAGTGTACGGTGCGGGCAGCTTGTGCTGGCGTTCTATCTCGTCCTTCTTTGTGGATGTCTTTTTTACCATTCTTCAGAGAACCCTTCTTTCCCACTGTTCGGAAGCCAGATACCATGGGTACATGAGAGGCCCACGGGTATTGCCAATTTGCCATACCAGTGAACAGCTAAAGAGAATGGACGAGTGAGGTTGTGGTTTTATTCACACGGGATGATTTCAGATTCGAAGGAATGACAAGCAAGTTGCTGCTGTAGATGAAAGAATTGCGGGTATCAGTAATTCGGGAGATTGAATGAAGATTTTGCTGTCGGCCTTTGCTTGTGATCCAAATCAAGGTTCGGAACCAGGAGCAGGTTGGGCCTGGGCTGCGGAACTGGCTCGGTCCGGGCACCAGCTGACGGTGCTAACCAGGGAGCGGAACCGTGCGGCTATCGAGGCCTATTTGCTGAAAAGTCCCGAGCCTAATCTTCGTTTCGTCTTCGAAGATGTGCGCCGTGTTCCCCATAGCACTCCGGGTATGGGGGTATATCCCTACTATTTCGCCTGGCAGTTAAAGATCTACCTGCATGCCAAAAAGCTGGTCAATGTGGGCGAACTGGACTGCATCCATCACCTGACTTATGGTAGCTATCGCACGCCATTCTTTTTGTCTCTGCTCAAGGTTCCTTCTATCTTCGGTCCGGTGGCGGGCGGAGAAATTATCCCGTTAAGGCTGACGAAGGGGATGTCTACCGCTGGCCGCTTGCGTGAGTTTGCCCGCATGTTGTTTAACGCCTTTGGGTATTTCAATCCTATTACTAGGATGGTCTGGAAGCGGGCCAGGCTGATCCTGGCAACTACCGAACAAACCTTGGGCATGGTACCGCCAAAGCACAGACATAAGAGCAGATTGCTTCTGGCAGTTACTGCGCCTCCATCCACAAGAACCAGTGGTGTGACCAGGCAGGCAACAACGGGAAAGCTTCGCGTACTATTTGTGGCAAGGCTACTGGAATGGAAAGGCCTTCACCTCGGCGTCAAGGCCCTGGCTACCGCGCGCAGAACTGCGCCGGGTATTACGCTAAGCATTGTAGGGAGCGGACCGGCAGAACCAGACATTCGTGCTCTCATCCAGACCGAAGGGGTCGAACAGGGTGTTGAGTGGGTGCCACGCGTGCCACGTAGTGAGGTGATGGAGATTTTTGACCGCCATGACCTGTTAATCTTTCCCAGTTTGCGCGATGCCGGCGGCATGGTGATTTTAGAAGCCCTGTCGCGCGGCGTTCCCGTATTGTGCTTCAAACTCCCGGGTACCAAGGTGCTGGTTGATTCTACGTGCGGCAGCAGTATCGATATAAATAGTAAGTCAATAAATGAATTGACTGAAGCCCTTGCCGTCCAACTGATTCGATTCAGTGCTATGCCTCAGTCAGAAATGAAGGCGATGCGAGAGGCTGCATATACCCGGGCAGAAGACTTTACTGCACCAAACGTAATTGGTAAGGCCTATTCCTACTTTAATGAGTTGGGGCGCACTGTGGAACAAAGATAAGGTACCTGCGTGTTTGGTGCGGTACAGATATCAGCACAGTCTTCCTGCATCTGATTGCTGAGGAGTAGTTATAGAGTACTTACCATCGATTAAGCATAGGAGCCAAGTCTAGCGTGTATGACTATCTAGTAGTTGGGTGTGGATTTTTCGGATCGGTGTTTGCTCAACAGGCGCGTGAAAATGGCAAGACGGTCATGATGATCGACCGCAGACCGCACATTGGTGGAAATTGCTATAGCTACGAGTATGAAGATACTGGTATCTCCATCCATAAGTACGGTAGCCATATTTTTCATTGTGCCGACGATGAGACCTGGAACTACATCAATCGTTTTACGGTATTTAACCGTCACCTTCACCGTGTGTTGACGACCCACCAAGGGAAAGTTTACTCGATGCCCATCAATCTGGGCACAATCAACTCCTTTTTTGGCACTAACCTCAAACCGGAGGAAGTGGCGGGCTTTTTGGATGAACAACGAACCTTTCAAGGTAAGCCGGCTAACCTTGAAGATCAGGCGATAAGCCTGATCGGGAGGCCTCTCTATGAGGCCTTTATTCGCGGTTACACCCGGAAACAGTGGGGCTGCGATCCGCGGGAACTTCCTTCGAACATCATCACGCGATTACCGGTCCGCAATTCCTATCACGACGCCTATTTCAACGACAGGTATCAGGGAATCCCAATTGACGGATACACGCCTATCTTCGAGCGAATGCTTGAAGGAGTTCCGATTGAATTGGAAGTGGACTTCTTTGATAATCGTGAGTATTGGGAAAAGAAGGCACGCAAGGTGGTCTATACCGGTCCCATTGATCGCTACTTTGATTATTGCTATGGACACTTAAACTGGCGCTCAGTCCGTTTCGAGATGGAGCGCATAGATTCAGCGGATTATCAGGGCATATCGGTAATGAACTACGCTGATGAAGACACACCCTTCACGCGCATTCACGAGCCAAAGCATTTTCATCTTGAGCGAAGCTGGAACCGGAACACTACTGTCATTGTGAAGGAGTTTTCTTATATCGATCCAGAACACCCATATTATCCAGTTAACTTTGCTTCTGACAGAGACATGTATGCGAAGTATGCAGAGTTGCAGAGTGAACGACAGAACGTGATCTTTGGTGGAAGGCTTGCCCGCTACAAATATTACGACATGAACCAGGTAATCGCGGGCGCGCTTGTAACTGCCCGGCGTGAACTAACAGGTGCAACTGCGGATGTTGAAATTGCGACTTAATTTATGAACAGGTCGATGAGCTACTCCTCTGCGTTCATGGTTGTTCTTCTGCCAACGAGGTTACGGATAACGATCAATAACCTCGTCAAGGATACTGGTACACAGATGACAGGATCATCTTTAAGAATAGCCGGGTGCATCATGCTGATGGCCTTCCTGGTTCCGGGCGCAGCTTTCGCTACTTCTTACACGGTTAAGACTCCCCACCTGACCTCACACGTCGGGGATCCGCCACCGCCCTGCATTCTTCAAGTGCTGAATGGTACGAATGAAGTAGGCGCCGGTATCTCAATTTTCAGGACCCCGCCTACATGTTCGAGCATCGTCACTGTTTCTACAGCTGCCGGCAAATATCCGATCAAACTCAAGGCCGGGATCCTTGCGGACAAGAGTGATTCACAAACATTGGTGGACGGATCGATAGACGTTATTCCGGTTGAAACCCCCAGTCTTATCGGGGCCAAACTTAGGAACAACATAGTTTTTCCGTCGCACATGGAAGATGCTCCGGGTCATCCCATGATCGACATGACTGCTAATGGAATCGCCAACCTGGTTGGTGATTGCTCGACGGACAATGCAGCAGCCTTATTGGAGTTGTTAGCGTTTGGACGAGGTACTTACAGCGACGATGTTAACGTAGACGGAACATCAGTTACGGCCACAAAGGGCGTTCCGTTTACAGGTATTCTAGCGGGATCGCCGGTTGAGGTCGACGGGGTGATCAACCATGTTGTGTCGGTTCTTGATGCAACTCATCTTACCCTTAGAATGCCCGCCGGAAGCTTGAAGAAGGTCCAGCTGGCTCTACCGCCGATCGTTGTCGACACTGATGGATCGACCCAAGTAGCTGCCGCCAGCGGTCCCACATTTGTGAATCTGGCAGCCGGAGCAAAAGTGCTGATTGCGGGCGAGCAGTATGTGGTCGCAGCTGTAACAGACGCCACTCATTTGCAGACGACAGTTGCGCCTCCGGTCCTGAAACATGCCAGCCTCTACACCGACCAACCTGGTCAAGGAAGCTTCGGATATATCTCTCAGTATTTCCATCTTCCCGCGGGCTGTTATGCGACAAGCCAACCTATCCGGCTGTACGGTAACTATTGGAGCCTGTACGGTTCTGGGCCCCAGACAAGCTTCTTTTATCTATTGCCAAATACCCCAGCCTTTCATAAAGGTACGCCCGTAGAGTGGTTCCATCCCCAGAGTTTGCATGGTAATGAGAACTTTCACGAGTATGTCGTGAACCTCGGTTTCAGGGTCGGTGTCGGTAATCCAGATGCCCTGCCAATTACCACTGAAATGAATAATGCTGCAGCCTTCAGGAACGTTCAGATCTGGGCTGATGATTCCATGTGCCCCTACGCGGTGAACTTCAGAAGAGCTTACCCCGGGCCTGGCCTGTTCAAAGATGTTGCGATTTACGGCTGCACGAGTGCCTTCTTCAGTAACCAGATGGAATACAGCATGACCCTGGAGGGGCTAACGGTCGAAGGACAAACAGGGCTTGTCTCGGATGACCGAGGTATCAAGCTCAGCTTTCGGCATGTTCTAAGCGATAACTTAGGTGGATTTACTAAACTGGGTAGTCACACTGACGTTGTCATGCTGGATTCAAAACTCTTGAATGGGGCCGGAACGGAGACGGCTGTTACCGTGGTTCCGACGTCAAGCTTTTTCGCTCAGAATACCCAAGTTACCGGATACGCGGCAAGCATTGAAGATCGTAACGCTGAGAAGCCCGTCAGCTTGAAGGGCAATGTGCTACAAAACTGGAGTGGCTCCGCACAAAGTGTTTTCAACTCCTCGCAGAAGGCAGATGCTCTACATCTGCCTGTGGAAGAAACTCCAGCTGACAACGACCCTGACCCAAAAACCTGGACGCAGCTAAAAGCAGATAGTAGCCAATGGCAGGCACAGTTGGATAGTTCAACCTCGCCAACTGTATATCTACCTCCGGGCCTTTATTCCTTCCCCGTCGACTTTCAACTAGTCGTGCCTGACAAGGTCCATCACCTTAACTTTTTTGGTTCGCTTGCCGGTCCTCATATGATGACCATTGTCATTAATGGCAGTGGCAGCTCGCCCTTGATTGTGGACGGTGCTCCGCACAATGTTACGAGCATCCAGCATTTAGGTCACAGAACACTCGTGATCAAAGATATGGATGCCCATACCTATGAGACTCATAATGGTTCTGGCAATCTCTTCGTCGAGAATGCGGGCTGGGGTAACAATCCTCCTGCGACATTTTATGCGTCTCAGAGTATCTGGGCGCGCCAGCTTAACCTGGAGCCGCAGGCCTCGGAGAAGTTTAGCTGCGTGGGAGCCAAATTGTGGGTACTTGGTTATAAGACCGAACACAATCCTGCGTCCATTACAGAATCAAATGGCTGCAAGGCTGAGATTTTCGGGGCATTTTTCTACCAGCTCAGAAACGTTCCAGACCCTGGTTCCGCGGTAATTAAACTGACGGATTCCAGCCTTTTTATCGCCGGCTTGTTCGACTTCGTCAATAAAGATGGTCTTGGCACGCCAAACTGGGTGAACGAAGTACAGGGAGGATGTTCACAGTCTCTGCCGAACCGCAATGCAAACGCTCCGGGCAATAATCTCAGTATGTTCTACTCATTTGGCGCCACCGCGAGCAATGTCAAAAAGGCTCCCTGCCCAACTGGAACGCAGCAGTCGTTGCAGCCGTGAGATGTTTCCTGCATGCTTCATCCAGATCGTTGCCGTAAGTGTTCCGTTCTAAGACTCGCCCCATATGACGCGCAAGTGGCGATAAGAAGCATTGGAATCTACTTACATTGAAGCGTGCTTCCAGTGTCTCCAACCTTCATAGACTTCATTAGGATGTCGTCTGGCCGGTCGCCGCATTTAATCAAGGCGAAAAGTGGGAGGTCACTTGCCTTGACAACATAGTGTCCAATTGCCATAGCCTCGTCATCCTTGGTATTTGAGAGGACAACTAAGCTACCTGGCAACGCATGAAGCCTGAACTGTCCAGTAGAGGGTTCATAATTCATATAGTCGTAGCAATGACCCAGGCACGCCCTTGAAAGTAGATGGACGTCGTTAAGGCGACCGGTAAACATTGAGGCTATACGATTTTCTCTGCCAGGTGGTTTAGAAGCTCTTGGGCGTGACACGCCGGTGCTGGTGTCTCCTAAAGCGATGTCGTGGTCAAAGAAAACCACCCGCTGTCCCGCGTCCAGTTGGCCTACAAGTTGATGCATTCTGGCTTCTATTCGACTATCTTTCTCGATGTCATGATGAAGGGCGAAGAAAAACAATCCAGCTGCTACTACCCCAACCGGCAAAGTCCAACGCCCGATGCTCAAGCGGCCTAGGATTACCAGGAGCAACACCCCGGAAAGTAACGAAAGTCGATCAGGTATGTGCGAAGCGGCTGAGTGAATATCTGAGCCTCCCACCGAAAATGGGATAAGGACAATCGCCACACCCATCAATAACCATATCTGCAACGGCAGACTGAAAAGATACTTGCTCTTTGATAATTCCTTAATCTGAATGAATATCAATGCAGCAGCTGACGATAAGAACGCTAAAGCCACAAACAGGTATATTGGCCCGTAAAGCAAGGCCTGGTCGGCGCCGGACCAGTAAAACAGCTGCCTTGGCATCCAGGTTGATTTGACTCTCAACAAGATAAAAGATGCCATCGCCGCGATCACTGTCACGCTCCCGATGAACAGCCATAGGCGTTTGGAACTCATGAAGCGGTTATGGAGAGCTACATAAAGCAGGACACCCAGCAGCCACAACACGGGCAGTGGGTGGGCTGCGTACGCGATTGCGGTCAACGGTAAAGCTAGAGCCAATCGCCGCTTATCTACTACTCCCCATAACAGGGACAGCACCCATAGAACTATGCCGCAGGATAAGTAGTAGTTCAAGAAGCCCATCTGGAAAACAAATCCGTAAGCCAGAATAGCTAGCCAAGGTAATATCCACGTGATGGCCCGTCCATTCACCACCCACACCAGACGAAATGCCCCCCAGAAGAATGTCAGAATAAGGAGGCCTGAGACCAGCCTTTCGGCCAACGATACTCCACCGACCACAATGATTTTCGACAGAAAGATGTCAACAACGATGTTTGTTGTTTGTGGTCTACTAACCAGTCCCTGGATCTGCCCGCGATCAACAAGCGTCGAGAGCCAGGCGTTGTAAAGGTGGCTCTGTGCATCGACAGAAGAGACAAGAGGAGACCAAAGGCAGGGAAGGATCACCAGAAGTGAAACAAGCAGGTAAAACGGCCAGTTCACGTTCCTGCTCGCAGCTTCGATATGCTTAAAACCGGATGAATTCCCAGGTGATGTAGCTTCAAGCTCCATAAGTGCCTTAGGCAACTCCGATGAAAGTCAGCTCAACCTTGTTCCGATTGGGCGTGGTACTACTCTGTATGCGTCTAAGTCACTGGTCTAAAATGCTTTGTAGACGATGTCAGGAGCAGGAGAGCTCAGGAGCTCCATGACACCAAGCAGAACAAAGGCCAGGCCTGTGTCCCATACTGTTCTGACGTACCTCGACAACAGTAAGGGTTTATCTTCCCACCTGATCGATAAAGCTCTATCTCTTGCGAATACCCATAGCGCAAGCACGATGGTGGAGGAGACAAAAATCATCAGCCATGCCAGCAGCTGTGCCTTTGGCTGAAGGGCGTGGCTCATTCTACTGAGGTCCTTCCAGGTTGACCAGAACCAGAGAAGGTAGAACGCGAAGAAGGTAAAGTTAAGCCCGCGACATACTGCCTGATAGATCCAGTTATTGGATAATGCTTTGAATCCTTTCTTCCCCAGCGTTCGGGCCATCTTGACCTGGTAGTACTTGTTCACACTAACCCCCAGGCCAAGCAGTAAGCCATAGAAAAGGAATTCTGAGGTGCGACCGTGCCAGATGCCGATGAGAAAGAAGGTGACAAAGAACGCGAGTACGCCGCAGGAGAGTTCAGCGCCTCTCGAAGGATAGCGCCTCATGAGTGAGATCAGGAGGGGATTGTAGACATACTTCTTGAGCCATCCTGACAGGGTCATATGCCAGTGGTTCCAGAACTCCAGGAAGTTGTCGGTCGAAAATGGCCGGTTAAAGTTTTCGGGTAGCTTAATGCGCAGGAAGCTGGCCACGCCGATCACTATGTCGGTATAGCCGGAGAAGTTGAAGTAGAGGTAGACGGGATAGGCTGCCGCGATGATCGCGCCGGTAAACGCTCGCTCGCGGAGTGGTTGAGCAGCAGAAAGTGTGTCAATGGCATTGTTCTGCAGCATGGATAGTACCAGCGCCACCACGTTGACCTTAAAGAAGCCGACGACGATGCGTTCAAACCCATTGCCCATGTCGATGATGGTGAGCGGCGGCCGGACTGCAGGTAGATGTTGTTCAATAAAGTCGGGATAATTCTGGATGGGCCCGGAAACAAGTGTCGTGAAGTTCAAGGTGTAGTTGAGATAAGCGATGGGAGAAACATTCTCGCCGAGGCTGTCCTGGTGCGCATCGATGATCATGTGCATGACGCGGAAAAAGATGAACGATAAGCCGAGGACGGTATAAGAGAAATGCAGGAAGCTCGCATGCGGGAGAAAGGTATATTTCTTGAGCCAGATAAAGGCCAGCAGAATGCCGCCAACAATCCAGAGATAGGCTGCGCGGCTATGTTTCTGCTGCATTGCCTTGACGCTGAAGTACCCGGCAGCAACAAAGAGTGCCAGTGGAACGAAAGCTAAGAGACTGTGAGAAAAAGTGGAGAGGAAAACGACGTTCGCTATCAGCAGGATGATTTTGCGCCAGGTGACCCCACGGAAAAGGTTGTAGGCCAGGATGACTGCAAGACAAAATCCGAGGAAAGTGAAAGAAGCGATTGTCATATTAAAATGTGCTCCCCGTACTCTGCTGTGTTGGAGCCGTGCAGCCTACGAACACAGGTGACGATCCTGTTGTTAAGCGATCAACGATAGGTGTGCTGATGAGAGCTTGCCCCTCTCCATCTAAGTGGCCGTTTGCTATGAAATAAAACCTATTGACACCGGGCGTTTTTTGGAAAGTTGGCATCGGATCTACGAAAATTATTCCGTTTTTCTCAGCAATTTTAGCGAGCCTGTTGTTCAACGCATCCGGATAGACATCTGGGAGGCTGCCCTTCGATACGATTGCAGCAGATTGCGCCACACTTGGGAAAGGAACGATTGCCATGGGTATGCCTGCCGCCTTAGACTCGGCTGCCATTTCACTTAGAAGTGTTTCAGTGTTCCTCATATTCCGCTGCCATGCCGGACTATAGGAAGAACTCATGAAGCCGGTTGTTTGCTTGTTCAAGAGGGCTATACGGAGGTAAGTTGAGGGGTCTTGGAATAGGAAGTGTTCAATCGCCTCAACGGCACGGCTTTTGGTCGTCAAGTCCTTGATCCGCCTGAAGACGTTGCGCTTATCGGATGCGGCCGCACCGGTCGGCTCCGTGCTCAGAGCTTTATAGCGGTCCCTGACCTGTTCATCCGAGAGTCGATCGATATCACTGCCTGTCAAAGTGACGAGAAGAAGGTCGGGCTTAAGTGAAAGCGCTTCAGGCACCAGCCGGAAAAAGCAGTTCAATCCACAAAGCTGTCGACCAAGATTCTGGACTTCTACAGGCCTGTGGCACCGTTGTTCAAGTTCTTTTGCAGTCCTGGTCGCAAAGGATTGATCGTAATCTACTAACCAGCCCTGCGCGACGGACGATCCGATTACAGCAATTCGCACCGTGCCCCTGGTTCTTGGCTTGCAAGATTCCTTGCTGCGGTAACCGCAATCGTTATATTGCATGGTTACCCAATTTCCTTCGGCCGCCTTTACCCGGACAGAACAGTTAGGCTTATATCTGAAGCCAAGATGCTGATCAGCTATTTCACAGGAGTCTTTCTCCTGTTCCGGGTAGAGAGCCCTGGCAAGCACTTCTGAACCTACAAGCAGAAAAAGTATCGTCAGCAGGCTTAAGAGCGGCAAGAGGAAAAGGTCGTTTTTTGTTGCAGAGGTTGGCGCCTCGATGTTCATTTATTCTCCCACATTAGAAGACTCAACCTTAAATGGTGTGCCGACATAGCCGAAGAGCCAAATGGTAACCACTTGATTTGTGGGTACTAGTTCTCTCCTGTAGTGCGCTCCTCCCTTGCTTAACTGCGTTCGTTCATGTGCATACAGCGAAGAAGTGAAAATGTTCAGGTCAAACACCGCCTTCATACGGTAGACCAAGGTATCGAATCCATTCGTTTGCATCGATTTGTAGTACTAGGCATGCCTACTAGGCTTAGACATTGTAGTTTTGCTGGCATTATTAATTCTGAAGTCCCGAAGTTGCGACGGTGCAACCTTGGATTGGCGGGTGTGATCCAGTTGTCAAAGCTTTCACCAGGGGCGTGCTTACGAGAGAATATCCTTTGCCGTTCAGATGCCCTGCTGTCAGGTAAAAAAAAGTATTTGAGTGCGGCGTTTTCTTAAACGTATTTAATACATCCACAAATTGAAGGCCTGGGCTTGAAGCGATGGCAGAGAGCCGTTCGTTCAGCAGGTATGGGTCAATCCCTGAAGGGGGGCTTGCTAAATTGAGAGCGGAGACTTGTGGCAGGTTAGGGACCTCGACCACGACCATCCTTACGTGGGCAGCCGCGGCCTTGATCGCCATTTCGTGCAAGAGCAGGTCTACATTTTGAAGCCGTCGCTCCCACGCCGCGCTAAGTGGAGATCGTAGAAAGTCTGCCTTGTCCCCATACGCGAGGTACATGCGTAAATAAGTAGATGGATCCTGGAAAATGAAGTGTTCCGCTGCGACGACCGTCCGGCTCCCTGTAATGAGCTTCTCAAGCCGCTTGATCGGCAGTTGTTTCTGCTGGACCTCGGCAAGCGTTGGACCAGTGGACATGGGCTTATAGCGATTATCCACGTCTACCTGGGAGGTTGTCTCTATGTCAAAGGGGGAGATTGCGACCAGCAGGACATCCGGGTCAAGGGAAAGCGCTTCATCTACTCGATGAAACATGCATGCGACGGAACAATTCTCGCGTCCAAGGTTCTGTATCTCAACCGGACGTCTACAACGGGAGGTCAACTCTGCAGATGCGCGCGCAGCGAAGGTCTGCTCGTAAGGAGTACTCCATCCCTGTGCGACGGAAGATCCGATGAGCGCAATGCGAATGGTGCCTGGGCGCTTTGGCTGGCAAGGTTCCTTGGTTCTATAGCCACAATCATTGTAGTGATTCACCACCCACGGACCTTCATCCGTCTTCGTCCGAGAAGTGCAGTTGGGTTTAAAGCGCACACCTACGTTTGCGTCTTTTACCTGGCAGCTATCTATTTCCTGGCCATAGAAAAAGTGGCGGGCAGTTAATTCGGAACTACCCAGACAAAACAGCATAGTAAGAATGAAGAGAGCCGGTAGAAGAATGAAATCTGCTTTAGGTAGTCGCTTCTTGTCCCCGTCACTGGAAGAGATCACCCAAGCACCTCAGCGTCATAATGACTTACCGATACAAGCGGGCCCATAGTGGAGGGAGCATTCAATTCCAGCCATTCAATCTAGGAACGATACGCATGATCTCAGTGTGCGGCTCGGAGCAACCAGTGTTTTCCATGCTTGACTTAGGTTTTCGACTGAATAAGTGTAGCCAGATCGCCCACATTCTTCAGGTTGCCGATCTCGGCGGCAGAGAAGTTAATATGAAAGGCTTTCTCGACTGACAGGACAAGGCGGATGTGTTTCAGGCTGTCCCACTCTTCTACATCAGCGGCGGTCAGTTCCGGTCGAGCTACGATCTCATCATCATCAAATACATCCTGCATGACCGTGGTAAGACGGCTGTACACTTCGCTTGATTCCACTTTTAGGGCCTCGGACTTTCTTAATCGTTGACTGTGACTTACTGCAAAGTATTGCCTGGGCAAAGGAGCAAGGCTGTGCTTCCGTGCCTTACGTAGTGACGAGGTCGAAGCCGAGCGAACGTACTGTCATGGGTGCTACGTTGACCTTTGCGCTTTCGACTTCGAGCTCCCAGGTCGTCGATCCATCCGGCCCTTCTCCGGCTGGCTGAAACCCAAGCAGTGGGTAATGCTCCTTGACCATCTGGTTGCGGTCGGACGGCTTATACACGCCTATGAGGGTCTTCACTCCCTGTGCCTTCGCATGTTGCAAAACCTCCTGCAGCACGGTCTCCTGCACGCGGCGGCCAAGAACACGGCAGCTCATCAGCCAGGTATCAATCTCCCACGTTCGCGCTTCCGTTTCACGGCAGATCACGACACTGATCATGCCGTTGTCCCCGAAGGTGTCCGCGAGTCGAACCTGCAACGTGAAGCACTTCGGGTCGTTCTCTGCGTCGGCGACCTCAGCTTCCGTGTAGCGGCGCGTGGTGAGGTTGTATTGATTCGATTTATTGATGAGCTGGGTGATGCGGCTGCGCCCCGTCTTATCAAACGGCTGGAAGGTGATTTCCATATTCAACGACGCCAGGTAGGCATCTACATCTCCAGCCTGTTTTTGAAGCGTGACGCGACGGGCGTTGTCCTGGTAATACTCAGCTCGTTTCAGATCTTCTGCGGAAAAGGTGACTGACTCGAAATAGCCTGCTGCGCTAAGTGTGCGTGCATAGAGAGCGGGATCCTCAGGTAGTTCAGGCACAGCTACCTGGGGCAGAATCTGACGCACAAGGCCGCGTTCGACCGGGTTGTCATCAAGGAAGACCATCGCATCCAGACCGAGCGACAACTCTTCTGCAATGGCCTTGATGTTGGTTGCTTTATCGTTCCAGTTCGCCTGGAAGACTGCCAGGTGATCTTCCTTCAATAACATTTCAGGATGCTCGCGAAAAGGCTTCCGGGCAACGTCATCATTGTTCTTGGAAGAAACGGCAAGTACGACCCCACGCTCCCTTAATGCAAGTGCCATGCGCTGCACGGTCAGGTGGGCTTCGCCCGTCGCATCGCCTTGGGCAACCTTGATGCCTTCGAGACCATCATCGCCGATCACACCGCCCCACACCGTGTTATCGAGGTCGAGGATCAGACAGCGACGGCTTTTGCCGCGCAGGGCGCCCACTACTCTGGCGACATGGTCCGCGTAGAGTGGCACCAGTTCATCGGCAAATGGAAGTTTCGCGAGGTTCCACTGGCCCGGCGAATGCCATTCAGCCAGCCCGACTGTTTCGGCAATAGCGGCGACGTCGACCAGAACATCTTCCGTTCCGAACACGCTGGCTGCCAGGCCACGATTGACCTCGTCGATAGTGTTGCGAGGTGCGCCGGGAAGAACGCGATCAAGGCTGCCGAACAAGCCCTCAGGCAGCGGCGCGAAGGTCTGAAAAATGGTGATAGCACCGCTGTTGTGACGAATGCCGTCGCGGATCGCACGCAGATGTCCAAGAGCTTCCTCGACAGCGGTAGCAGATGCTTCCTTGCTGCCGGGAACCGCTCTGAGCGGAAGGTAGCGAAGGTCAACAGCTACCAGCACGGCATCCGGTTTGGCGCGATTGATCACCGAATCTGCGGAGAGCGCCTCCTGCAATACCTGGCCGTAATCAGCCTTGATGCATTCGAGCGAGATGCCATGCCGCAAAGCCGTAGCTTCCAGCGCAGGAACAATGAAGTCGAGCGTGGAGTTGCTCAGGATGCCCAGCTTGAACGGCGTAAGTTTCCCAAGCGAAAGCGAGGCTTTGCGTGCGGCGGCTAGCGTTTTTGACAGCCGATTCAACTGGTTACCACTAAGGCTGAATCTTGCGAGACTCTGGAGCTTTGTCCCGACGTCACCGACCCCCTCGATGGCGGCACGGCAGTCAGCGGCAAACGTTTGAGGCGGCTTCGGTAACCAGGAAAGATTTGTATAGAGGTTGCTGCCCGTCATCGTCGAAACTCCTTTGAGATAGAACCGTCGGTCAACTGCTGTTTGATCGAGCGTCATCGATTAGGTATGGAGGCGTCTACATGAGGCGAGAGAGTGTCCTCATTCAATGATTTGGATCTTAGAGTTTATTCGGGTCTCGATTTCCAAAGGCTCCTAGAGAATTGTCCCCTAGAAAATATCATGGATCCCAGCTGCGTCTTCGAGAATTTTACTTCGGCGTCGACCCCCGCTCAAAGGTAACGTGAGCTGTCCGGCGGTCTGAGTAGATGTGAAGTACTCGGCATGCACTCAGTTGCTATTCGATCTGCTATTCGGTCGTGGATGCGGCCTCGCCTGGCGCAAGCGGCAGCATTCAAAGGCCGCAGTGTTCGCTCAGCCAATGCCATTTTATCGCACCAGATTTAATTCATCAGGATGATGACGCTGATGCTGCTTTCATCTGCAAGGTTGCTTTGAAATTCGGGCATTACCTTTGCGGGGATAACCAGGTGACGCCGGTGATACGGGTACTCCCAGGCGAACGTGCATACCCAAAGTGTCCTTTACTTTCAGTTAGGACTCAGGCATAGTTTGGGGTAGCTGCAGATATCAGTTTTGTAGGCTACATGCCTGATCTTTGTCAAGCATGACGTCGGTGCACCGAATGACCGTACCTACAAAGCCACGGCGCCTGACGATGATTCCTGGCGCGATCGTTTGAATCGGAGGGAGTTGCTCTGTGCTTCAGAGATCTAAATCCATAGTCCAGCTTTCAGATCCAATCGTTGCGCTCATAAGCCTGCTGATTGCTTATGTGCTGACCTGGCAGCACAGTCCCTATTACGACCAATCTCTTTTTACTACGCGCCGATCGCTTCAGGATTGCTGCCTCATAGTTCTTCTGCTGTTCTGCTGGCACGGGGTGTTTACACTGGGCGGACTGTATCGCGCGCGCCTGTCATCTTTCTTTAACATTCATGTCGCCGAGCTGGTACGGTCGGCTCTTCTTTATCCGCTTCCTGTATTGATCTGCTGGGCGATTACGCGGGAAACTCGTCATGCGACCTTTCGCCAGGCTCTGGTCATTACCTACCTGGCAGCTATTATTTTGTTTTTGTTCATGGTGTGCTCGCGCCTGGCGTTTGCCTTTTTCAAACGATATCTCTGGTACGGCAATACGCAGCTTCGGCAGGTCCTACTTGTCGGCACAAATCAGAGGGCGCTCAAGTTTGTGCATGAATCGTTGATCAACCCTGATTGCGGCTTTAAGTGTGTCGGGATTATCGATGATGGCTGGTTCTCGCCAACACCCGAGAGTGAATCTCCGGTGCCGCGAATTGCCGCGCTTGACGATCTGCCCGTGCTGCTTCGGCAGCGCGCGATCGATGAAGTTGTGGTTGCCCTGCCCATGGCTTCGTTCTACCAGCGAACAGCCCAGATCGTGTCGCTTTGCAAAACCCATGGCATCCGTGTGCGGGTCATCGGGCAGCTGTTTGAAACGCACTTCAACCAGCCGACCCTGGCGACTATTGAAGCGAACGCGGCTACGATTACCGTCCATGATCCGGCATGGAGCGAAGTTTCTGCATTCGTGAAACGTTTCTTTGATGTAATTGTCTCAGCTACTCTGCTGCTGATCATGATGCCGGTACTTGTCCTTGTAGCGCTCGCAATTTCACTTACAAGTAAGGGCCCTGTCTTCTTTCGGCAGACCCGGCTTGGTATCGGAAAGCGACACTTCAAAATATTCAAATTCCGCACCATGGTGGATAATGCCAGCGAGATGATCAAGGATCTTGAGCACATGAATGAAATGGGTGGGCCGACCTTCAAGCTCAAGAATGATCCTCGGGTAACGAAGGTGGGAAGCTTTCTGCGTAAGACCAGCCTGGATGAGCTTCCGCAGTTGATCAATGTACTGGTGGGCGATATGAGTATGGTCGGGCCACGACCGCTGCCCCTGCGTGACTACGAGGGCTTCTCCGAGGACAAACATCGTCGCCGCTTCAGCGTCAAGCCTGGTATTACCTGCCTCTGGCAGGTCATGGGGCGCAACACCATCAAGTTCGATCAGTGGATGGCCTTGGACTCGCAATATATCGATCAACGGACATTCTGGCTCGACGTGAAAATATTGGCCCAGACCATCCCGGCTGTCCTGCGTGGCTCAGGCGCGATGTAGACGGCGGTCCAAGACTGTCGGCGCAGGCTCGAAGGAGATGTAGGCTGATGGTTGTGCTTCCTCTTTCAAGTCTGTCATGGCCGAGCTCAGCTTGGGTTCTTACTTCCATCGGCCGGGCCGATCAATAAAATTGCGGTCTTGCCGTATGATCCTCATTGATACGTATGATTCTATGCCGGTTGCATAGAATCGAACGAGCAGAGGACTCAGCCTTGAACACGGCAAACTTGATTGCAGAATGTCCTTTAACCACAGAGCAGGTCGTCAACCTGACGCGCCGGTATAACTACGGCACCTGGCGATTCCAGAAGAACTGGAACCCGATGCACATCGCTGATGCCGATGGCTGTTACATCGTCGATGGCAACGGTCGGCGATATCTTGATTTCTCTTCGCAGCTGATGTGCTCGAACCTTGGTCACAAAAACCAGGCAGTGATCGCCGCCATCAAGAAACAAGCGGAAGAACTGGCGTATGCCATGCCCGGGTATGCAACCACCGCCCGTGCAGAATTATCGCAGCTGTTGACGAAAGTCCTTCCTGCGGGTCTGACCAAATTTTTCTTTACAACCTCCGGAACAGAGGCGAACGAGGCAGCCTTCAAGATAGCCCGCATGTATACGGGGAAGACGAAAATCATCTCCCGCTATCGTTCGTACCACGGCTCGACTTCAGGCGCGATCGCGGCCACAGGTGATCCCAGGCGCTGGGCCATGGAGCCGGCGGGAAAGGGCCAAGGCATCATTTTTGCGCCGGAAGTTCATTGCTATAAGTGTCCCATTCGCCATACCTACCCTGGTTGTGGCATTGCCTGTGCGGATTACGTCGAGCACATGATCCGTAACGAATCGGACGTGGCTGCGGTGATCGTTGAGCCGATCGTCGGGACAAACGGTGTGATCGTCCCGCCGGATGAATACATGCCCAAGCTGCGGCGTATCTGCGACGACAATGGCGTGTTGTTGATCGCAGATGAAGTGATGACTGGATGGGGCCGCACCGGCGAATGGTTCGCCATGAATCACTGGGGCGTCGTGCCCGACATCCTGGTCACGGCGAAGGGAATTACATCTGCCTACATGCCTCTTGGTCTATGCGCCACCAGTGAAAAGATCGCCGCCTACTTTGAAGATCACTACTTTGCCCATGGGCATACCTACGAAGCGCATCCGATGACGCTAGCGCCGGCAGTCGCGACCATCCATGAGATGCAGCGTCTCGGCCTGGTTGAGCGCGCCCGCGAACTTGCGCCCTATGTTGAAAGCAAACTGCAGGCGTTGCAGCAAAAGCATGTCAGTATTGGAGATGTCCGGGGTAAGGGTCTGTTCTGGGCGATCGATCTTGTCAAGAATCGCACAACCAAAGAACCGTTTAATTCCTATGCTGACAAAGTGGCCGGCAAATCATTGGTAGTCGACCAGATTGCGGCCAGGGTGATGGGCGAAGGAGTAACGATACAAGCATGGGTATCGCACTTCGTGGTTGCGCCGCCGCTGATTGTGACACGTCAAGAAATCGACCTTGGCATAGAAGCACTTGACCGGCATCTATCGATTGCAGACGCGCTGGTGCAGTGACTCAATCTTCCAGCTTCATCACCAGAAGCGTCATATCGTCGTGCTGGGATGCGCCTTCCGTAAATAAATCTGCCCCGTCAAAGATGCTTTTGAGAATGGCGTCCGCATTCCCGGCACTCGCCCCTATCGCAGCAGCAATCATCCGCTCCTCGCCCCACTCTACTTCTTTGCACGTCATTGCTTCGCTGATGCCATCCGTGTAGCCCACAAATACATCGCCTGCCTGCAGTTTGATCTGCTGCTCTCGGTAAAAAGCACTGGGCAGAAGACCGATGACAGGGCCGCCACCATCAAGCAACAGAGTCGACGAACCGCGTAGCAGGACAGGGGGATTATGCCCCGCGTTGACATACCGCAGCAAATGCGTCTGGTGGTCGAAAATGGCAAAGAAGAACGTCGCATAACGGTTGTCCGCGGAAGCCTCAAATACCAGCCGGTTAATCTTTTGCATCACGCTGGCAAGGTCAGTTGAAAAGTCCATCGTCACGCCCCGCAAAGAGGCGCGTAGGCTGGCCATCAACAGCGCTGCCGAGATTCCTTTCCCGGAGATGTCTCCGATCGCGAGACCCAGCAAGCGCTTCTGTGCACCGCCATGCTCAAGCTCAATAAAGTCATAGTAGTCGCCGCCAATGCCCTGTGCGGGGCGACTGGACCCGGCCAGGCTAACGCCTGTAAATACCGGTATTTCCTGGGGAAACAAGCGCTCCTGCACCTCGCGGGCGATCTCGATTTCGCGATGAATACGCTCACGCGCGGTGGCCTCCTGGGCTAGAGTTCTCACCAACTCGCTGATTTCGAGTGCCAGTCCGGTCTGATTGCCAACGGACTGCAGCAGCCTGAGGTCGGTCGGTGAGTAGGCTTCTTCCGAACGCTTTGCACCCAGGGTTAGAACCCCCAGCAGACGTTCGCGCCCGGCAAGGGGCAAGAGCAGTTCAGCGCCAAGCGTTTCAAGTGTCTGCCGTTCTTCTTCGTCCGCCAGCAGGAACCAGCCATCGGGATTTTCCCGGTAGAGGGTGGCCGGCTGGTTGGAGCGCATCAGGTTGCGGATGGTGGATGATCGCTCGTCAAGCATGAGCGGCTCCTGGCCCGCTGACCCCACGGCTTGTTGCATCCTGAACACGCTGCCGCCGCGAAGGAAAACGCTGACCTCCTTTACGTGAAGCACTTCAGAGATACGGCGCGAGATGGTTTCGATCAGTGGACCGGTTTCCGTGAAGCCGCGCGCTTGTTCTGAAAGTTCGCTCAGCACCATTTCCGCGTCGTAGGCTTCGCGAAAGAATTTGCGGTCGAGCCACTGCTGCAAACCGTTGCTGGCGCTGTCCCTTGTGACAAATAGTTTGAACAAACCGATCGCTACCAGGATGGACAATGGAACGGACACGATCAGCTCCTCTCGTTTCTGCAAGACAGGAATGAGAAAGCGCACGACGACCAGAATCCCGACTGCTATTTCGAGGACAACGATAGAAGCACGGGCCAGGGCGTACCTGGTCCCGATGCGCAGCAGGATGCGCACATCGAGCGCCCGTTGCACGACTACCACGTAGGCCAGTGAGAAAGGCAGCGCCAGTATCAGCACTGCGGCGACAACGCGCACAGTCTTGGAATTGAAAGCAGCAGGCCACACGTGGGGAAGAAGGACGAAGACCAGCAGCAGGGAACCGAGGCCTACAACCGATCCCACGCAGATGACGCGCATGCGCCGGTGCGCGTCCGCAGTCGCCGAATGCCTTAGTTTATCGAGGATGGCCGCGATATAGACTAAAGTGCACGCCAGTTCGATCGGGTTGAGTATGCCGGCAGTCCAGGTCGCAAGCGTCCCCAGGGCCGGCCCGGCCTCACCGGCATAGAAACTCTGCATGATCTGTACATAGATCAGGAAACAAAAACCCACGCAGGTAGGAAGAATAAGCAGCCATTTCAGCAGCGGAAAACGCGTATCGAAGCGCCAGCGTTCGGGGAAGTTGATCCCAAACAAGAGCAAACCCAGGGGACCGAGTGACTGAAAGGCCATGAACCAGAGACCGAGAAAGGCCAGCCAGGCATCCGGCCACCAGTTTGGCATCAGGTAGGTCACTTCAGGCAGTGTCAGAATGATGAGGAGAAGCCAGGCGTTCCAGTCCCGCAGACGAGCGAAGGCAACCCAGTAGCCGATGAGCAGGCAGATGATCGGCGGCACGATGTCGACCGCGATATACGTCGCGATCTGGCTGGCACTCAAGTGCTTGGCAGTGGTGAGCGTGATGCGCACCAGGTGGACTGACCCATCGCTGCGCAGGGTGCTCAGCGAGAGCACATCGCCGGGCCGCAGTGCGTCGCGGCCGCCCGCAAGCGTGCGCAGCCACTGGTTTCTGCCCTCGTAGGCCTGTCCGTCAAAAGCGACAATCTTGTCACCCTTCAGCAGGCCGACCTTTTCAGCTTCCGGCTGGAGCGTGTCTATGGTTCGATCGTCATCGCCGACAGAAAACGGCGGCCGCACATGGCTGCTTCCATCGATGGCAGACTGGTAGAGCGCCATGACACCCATAACTTCATACGTAACACTGCAGGCGATAAACACGCCGAGCAGCAGATATAGAAGTTTCGTGAGTGTGCGGTCGATCATTGTCCCTGTTTTCTCTGGTCGAGCCCATCATACCGAACGGCCAGAGCGGCTTTCCCGTCGCTGTGTTGTTTCTTGCAGCCTCAAAGTTGGCATGCCATGGACGAAATGGCCAGCCGAGAGCGGTCACCCGGTGCGATCTCTCGATGAGCGGGCCCTCAAACAGATACGGCCAATCCGGCTGAAATGCTCCATGGTCCGCAACTTTTTTTCCTGCCCTCATCCACCATGGCAGTTCCGGGCTGGAGGCTTTGGCGTCATTCTTCGTCCGGGTCGCGGAAGACAACGACCTTATCCGTCGCATCACTCTGTTCAAGGTCACGCAGCACCTGCGCATGCACCTTGCTGATGGCCACAACCGTAAACGAGATTCGTTCAAGACCGGCTACATTATCGCGATCAAGAATCTGGAGTCGCTGTCCCGCAGCATCCAGCACCTTGAGGATGGCGGCAAACATGCGATGTCTTGCCTTTTCCCGTTCCTCGGCTAACACATCACCCGCCGAGGAGCCAACGTCCGCTCGAACCTCGTAGAGCATCGGATAGCGCTTCCAGCCCAGCTTGCCTTCAAGCGCACCAATGGTTTGCAGCGCGAGCAGGACCACTGCCGTGGCGAAAAGGGCCTCCAGGTACAGTCCCGCCCCGCAGGTAATGCCAATTGCAGCCACTACGAAAACGGTGGCCGCGCTCGTAAGTCCCAGCACGCGGTTCTTGGTATGCAGGATCAGCCCGGCACCCAGAAATCCAACGCCCTGGACGATGTTTGAGGCGACGCGGCTCTTGTCCGGCGTTGCCTCTCCGGCAAGTACGGCACTCATAATGGTGAACAAGGCAGCGCCCATGCAAATGAGCATATTGGTACGCAGACCTGAATCTTTATGCCGCCACTCCCGCTCCAGTCCTACGGCGCCGCCCAGGGCGCAAGCGGCAAGCAGACGTTTGGTCGCCGAAGCGGTCAGCAGCAGGTGCGCAAGCGACGTGAACTGGATAGGACTCGCAAGGATCATCGAGTGAGCATATCCCAGCGCTTGCGGTAGAGGTAGAGCTTTACCCTCTTTACGCTCCTGCTAGCCGCAAGGCAGACTGCTGCGCGGCGAAAATCTAGCAGCAGCCGTCAGACAGCGGAAGAGCGGCGCATTTCTTGAAGGCTGGATGTTGGGTCGCTACACCAGGGCGCGCAAAACCCAAACCTGCGATCATGCGACTTTCAGGCCAAATTGTTCGATCAACGGGTGAGCGGGCTTTGGCTGTCAAGCTTTTATTCACAGATCAGCTTCCTCTTCAGCCGATAGCGCACGGTGCCTTCTTCTTCGCCGGGCGCTTCGTAATCCAGACCGCACTTTTCCATTACGCGTATTGACTCCTGCATATGACGCGCCGTGTGTGCAATGACGCTGTTCACACCCTGCTCAAGAAGCAACTGAATAAGGGCCTGTACGCCTTCAGTGGCATAACCGTTTCGTTGCCAGTCCGGAAGGATCCCGTATCCAATTTCCGCTTCACTGTCGGTCTTCGGAAACGCCCCCAGTGTTCCAATTAGCACTGGATCCTTAGCAGGAAGGATGACGTAGCGGTGCCAACCGCAAGTGGTCGGGTGCTTTGTATACTGCTGTTGAATGAGGGCAAATACATTAGAGTCCCAATTTGCCTCGGGCCACTCAGAAGGAACCCGCACGTGGAGCAGGGAGCCAAGCTTCTGTGGTTCGATAGATTCCGCATCCAGATGTTCGGGGGCAACTGCCACGAGGCGTAGACGAGACGTAAGAAGGTCAGGGATGGACAAGCGATCTCCATAGCTATCTGTAGCTATTCCGTTTCGAGGCACAACTTTGTCGCACTTGCACGAGGCAAGCGCAAGCAGGGCGGCAGATTAGCGGCTGGAGATGGTCATAGGCTTGGGAGGAGAGTATCAGAGCGACGGACGATTCGTCCTTATCAACTACAGTCTCATCGGTTGGCCCACTCTACCTTAGTGCAAATTACCTGAAGGTGTAGAGCGCAGACACGATAACACGAGCCTTTTCGCCAAGCAAAGGCCCGTGTATCCAGCCAGAAACACCATAGCATCAGGTAATTTGCTCTAGTCGCCGGACGAGGGACACAGCGACGCACTGTGATCCCTCGCCTGCCTTAAGAAATTATTTCTTCTTCTTCGGGCTGCGTGGAGTGCTAGCCACACCTTTCGCGCTCTTAGCTGGGGTTGCCGGTTTCTTCGACTTCCCGGTTAACTCCTTTTTGATAGCCTCTACCGGCGTACCCCCGTCTGTTGCCGGCGCTGCTGCTTTTGCCGCAGCAACAGGTGGTGCCTTGCTCTCAACGGGAGTAAGAGCCACTTCCGCGAGAGGAACATGCTGATCCTCTTTCGCAACCGCTTTCACGACCGTACTTTCCTTCGCCGCCGGAGTAGCCTTGCCGCCCCCGCCTTGAGCGGGACTGTCGCTCGCACCGGGCAGCACTTCTTCGGTCTGTACGCTCCTCGGTGGCAGGACGGCTTCTTCCAACCTCCCTAGGCGATAGCCGGCCTTCTCAGCCACGGCCAAGCCGGCTGCGACTTCATCGCTGACAGACTTCATCGCAGGAGCCGACGCAGCGTCGGCTGTACCTTCGAGCAGCAAAGGTAGATGGAGCCACCACAGCAGTTGCTCGAACGGCTCCTTCACGAAATAGTTGATGGCGTCAGACTCGTGTACGCCCGCAAGCCAGCGTACATCCGGGTCATGCCCCATCCAGTCCGTCAGCGTCGTCAACACCTTGTTCTTTGTAGCTTTGACGATGGATGGCGGAGGCTGAACCAGAAGTTTGACCCGGGCTGCCCATCGCCAGCTGTCTTCGCCATCGATCTGAAGCATCCTGAATGCCTTAGCCATGACCTTCCGCAGGTGCAGTGCTTCAAAGCCATCCAGCGGTTGGCTTCCTGCCGACGTTTCCAGCAATGGGAGGAGCCACCGTATCGCCTGCACCGCAACGACCGGAGCGACACCTGCGCCTTCTTCGCTGCTTCCAGGTATGACGGATGGCAGCACCTGACGAGCCGCGTCCGGCCACGGAGAACGCAGTGTCGCTTCAGCTCGTAGCAGGTCGACAATTGCTTTATAGCTTGACTGAAGTGACCGTTCAGCTCTAGGCGCGGTTGATTTGCCAGTATCGGTAAGAGCGCTGCCGACACCCAACACTCTTGAAGAGGCTTCGAACAAGCTCAGCGTGCGCTTCACCAACTGCTCGGTCACCTGGTCCGGATTCAAAGCCGTGGCCTTGTCCGCGCCGGCAGGCGCCTCTACAGGAGCCTCAACTTCTTTAAGCGATGGTTCGACCGTCTGTGATGCCGTAGCGAGCTTCGAAGCCTCCACCAATGCTCGCATCAGCGATGGCTCCAGCAAGGCATACACTGCGTCGTGGACGGGCTTCATCTGTAGATCGACAAAAGCTTCTTCCAGGTTCGGCACACCTTCGCCGCGAAGCTGATCGTGGAGATCGGCCCAGGGATGGTGCGCATCCGAACGTAGTTCTCGCCACTGTAGCAGTACGCAATACTGGTACCCGCGCAGGTTGATGGTGAAGCCATTAGCTGCCAGCTCCGAGGCGCGGCGGATGTATTCCAGGCCGCCGCTCACATCGCGATAGCCGATAAACAGGTCCCCGTTAGTGGGTAGTCCCAGTCCGACATGAAGTTCAAGCTGGCGCAGCGAGCCCGTCGCCTTGTCGGCAAAGTTCGTTGAATGATGAATCGTGCCGCTCGTCGAGCCATAGTTGTTGTTGAACAACACCAGTGCTCGCTGATCGCCACTCCGGTTCGAGTAAGCAAAAACATTCTCATCCACAATGCCATCGGGTCGCCAGAGGTCATACAGCAGGAAGTGATCGCTTTCGGCGAAAAGCTTTCGCTGATGCAGAAGTGGGGCGATCTCGCGCTGATGACGCTCTACCAGCCAGTCGTTGGGCGTTTCATCATAACGAGGGCGGTAGTACTCCATGCCGTACTTCTCGGTGAAGCCCTCTACCTGGCCGTGCCCGAACATCGGTAGACCGGGGAGAGTGGCCATCAGGGAAGCCACGCCAAAAAACTTATCCCCTGATCCAAACTGGTCAATCGCAGTCCTTTCATCAGGATTGCTCATGAAGTTCACGTAACGCTTCATGATCCCAGGATCAAACTCCATGGTGTTCTTGAGGACGGAGCGGTACTTGGCATTGTCCTCATCGCGCATCATGACCATAAACGCGCTGTTATAGACGCGATGCATGCCGAGAGTGCGGACGAAGTAGCCCTCCATCAGCCAGAAAGCTTCGGCCAGCAGGAGAGTTCCCGGCACTTCGACGGCAACTCTATCCACCACCTCTCGCCAGAACTCATGTGGGATGGCAGCATCGAATTCGGCTGGCGTCATGCTCGATTCAGCGCGCGACGGAATCGCGCCTCCCGTCCCCGGAACAGGGAACCACAGGCGCTGGATGTGCCGCTTTGCCAGGGTCATCGCGGCATCGAACCGGATGATGGGGAAGGAGCGGGCAACATGCAGAATGGTTTGAATCACCTGCTCGCGAACCTGGGCACTCAGATAATTGAGCTGCGCCGTGTCGTTCCAGGGAAAACTGGTTCCGTCGTTCCCGTGATAAACAAACTGCGCACTGCCCGTCCACTTATCCCGACGTCGAAACACCACCGCGGCATCGCTCTGTTCGAAATAGTGGTCTTCAATCTTGATCTCGATGCGATCATCGTTTGAAAGGTCAGGACCATCGAAGCGGTAAGCGGGGTAGGGCGAATCGTCACGCGAGAGGAACCACTCCGGGTGCTCGATGACCCAGCGTGAGTCGATGCCCATGTGATTGGGAACCATGTCGCTCGCGAGGCGGATGCCGTGTGCCTGCGACCGGTCCCGCAGATTACGATAAGCTTCCTCGCCGCCCAGGTCTGTAGCGATGCTGTAGTCATAGAGGGAGTAGGCAGAGGCGACCGCTTCCGCGTTGCCGCAAAGGCGCTTGATGGTCTGCGAAGCCTTGCTTCTTTCCCATACGCCGATGAGCCACAGTGCATTGAAGCCTCGGTGCGCCAGGCTTGCAAGTTCTTCATCCGGGATTTGGTCGAGGCGGTGGACATGCCGCTTGTAGCGCTTGGAGAGCTGGTCGAGCCAGACATAAGTGCTTTTCGCGATCAGGACGGTGTTCGGCATCCAGTCCTGGTCCGGACTAAAGTGCTCGTACTCGTTCTGCTGGCCGCCAAACTCCAGTACCTCACCACGATGGTCCCGCGGGGCGTTGTCCTGGTCCCTTTTCCGTCTAGCCGCTTCGGCAGCTGCTGAGGGTGGATGAAAGCGCATCCAGATCGCCACGTCTTCTTCCTTCAACACGTCCGTCGCGAGCATCAACCGGCGCATTACCTCGCCCACACGGCTGGTCCACTTGCGCCGAACATATTCAAGCTGATCGCTCAACGAATCAGGCGATGCTAGCGCCGGTGCGCTCATCATGTCGAGCAGGTTTGGAAATTCGGGGGCAGCCGGAGGCCGGGTGTCAAAGTAGTCACGCAGCTGCGAGGTCAGGGCTTCGTAGGCGGTTATAGGTTTGAGGTTCGCTTCGTCGAACAGCTCCTGGAACGGCCTGTAGGCAGCATTCTTGTTCGCCAGCCACAACAACACCAATTCTTCAAAGGCGGAGTGACGATTTGGGTAGTCGTTTGTCGATCCAGCCAGCCATTCGTCAGCCGGCACCTTGCCCCGGTGGACCTCTGAACCGGGAAAGTTCTCGACAAAGGTCAGTAAGAGCTCGTCCAGGCTCTCCGCTCCCAATTTCTCCTTGAACCACTGCAGTGCGTCGGTGATAACGAGCGGATCAATCTCCTCGCGATACTGCGCGAACAAGACATGGGTCATCTCATCCAGGAGCCCCATCGCAAAGAGGGCGCCGGGATTGACCACCAGTTCAGGATGATCAGAGCTCTGGCGAACCGTATTCATCTGGTGCGCCAGACGTCGGCTTGCCGCCGCATCTGCAAAGATCACGTTTCCATTGAAAGAGAACAACGTCTCTTCTACGCCGTATCGTTCCCGCGCGCCTTTGGAAATATGGAACTCCATCATCGCCTGCAAACCCTGTTCTTCCCGCTTCACTCGTTCTTCACCCTTCTTCTCTACGCTCACAATCAGGCTACATCCCCCATGCCCATAGTAACGGCAATGAGGACGCGTTTGATCATTCGCCGACCATGTCGCTTTACTGCATCGGATGCTTGTCAAGGAGACAAAGTACCGGATGCTGGGAAGATTGAACGAGGATTTGTCTATCCAACGCTTTGATGATGACGTATTTCCAAATGCAGCCCAAAAGAGAAGGAAGTCGTGCATGAGGTGCTGCGCAGTGGACGCTGCACTCGCCCTATTTCGCAGGAACTGCTGTATTTAGCGAGCGTTCGATCAACCGCGTTGTTGAATGGCCTGCAACAATGGGTACAATCGCTACCCTTCCCCCCCAGGATTTGACTTCCCGCGCACCGACAATCGTTGACTCATCGTAGTCGCCGCCCTTCACGATCACATCAGGCCGCGCTGCGAGAATCAAGTCCAGCGGTGTTGCTTCGCCAAACACAACCACCGCATCCACTGCGGCTAATGCAGCCAGCACATGCGCCCGGGCATCTTCGTTCACCACCGGCCGGCTCGGCCCTTTGAGAGCTGCGACGGAAGCATCGGAATTGATCGCAACAATCAGCCGATCGCCCTGCCGGCGGGCCTGTTCGAGTACCGCTATATGCCCAACATGCAATAGGTCAAAACATCCATTGGTAAAGGCCACCTGCTCTCCACTCGCCCTCCATACTGCTACGCGTCTTACCAGTGCCTCGCGGTCCAGCACCTTATCCTGCGCATGGAGCGCGAGGTCGGGCTCCAACGCTGCCAGCAATTCATGTTTTTCGACTGGTACCGTACCAACTTTACCGATCACGATCCCTGCGGCTATGTTCGCCAGTTCAACCGCCGGCTCAATGCTCAACCCGGAAGCCAGGCATATGGCCAGTACAGCGATGACAGTATCGCCCGCGCCGGAGACATCAAACACCTGGCGGGCGACTGCCGGAGCAAGGAAACGCGAGCCCGGCCGAACCACCGCAATGCCTTTCTCACTCAGCGTAGCCGTCATGTATTCCAGATCAAACTGGGTGACCATTTGCTCGGCTGCCTGGAGCATCGCGTCGACATCACCCGCATGCTCGCCGGAAGCAGCAGAAAGTTCCGCGAGATTTGGACAAATAGTTGTCGCGCCCTTGTAACGGGCAAAGTTCTTGGTCTTGGGATCAACCAGGACCGGTATGGCCAGCCGCCGCGCTTCTGCAATCAGTTGTTCGCAAACCGTGGTTGATAGCACACCCTTGGCATAATCCGAAAGCACAAGTGCGTCACATTTCGGCAGTTCTTGCAGCGCTTTCGAGAGGAGACGTTGATGATCAGCATGCTCGCGCTCATTTAGATTTTCGCTGTCCAGCCGCAGCATCTGTTGGCGACCGCCCACGATGCGCATCTTCGTGATGGTCGGGAAGCCGCTGCACGCTACAAACAAAGGAGTGATGTTGGAAGCGGCCAAGCCTGCAACCAGCAGCGATTCGTCCGCATCTCCACCTGTAAATCCGACCAGCACAACTGACGCACCCAGCTTGGCGAGGTTGACCGCCACGTTTGCTGCGCCTCCCGGCTGGTGGGTCTGGTGGGTTGCCCTGACGACAGGGACTGGCGCCTCTGGAGAAATGCGTCCGACGTCGCCCCAGATGTATTTGTCGAGCATTACGTCCCCGACTACCAGCAGACGCTTGCGAGGCCACTCGTGTTCGATCTTCTGAACTGCCTCATGCACATCCAATTGGCTTTGTGTCATGACTAGCGGGCACTCGCTTCCATGGAATGGACCGGCACGGTATCTGGATCCTGTTTCGCCGGTTGAGCCTCAGAAGCGAGCCAGTCAAGTTCAAGCCAATCGCAGATCATGTGGCCTGCAAGCATGTGTGCCTCCTGTACCCGGGCAGTGTCGCGGGAATTGACAGCAAACAGATGATCGGCAAGCGATCCCATCCGGCCGCCGCCTTCGCCAGTGAAGGCAACGGTGATTACGCCTTGTGCATGTGCCTTTTCGACTGCGGCGATAACATTATGACTGTTTCCTGAAGTTGAAATACCCACCAGCACATCCCCTGGGCGAGCCATCGCTTCCACTTGTCGCGAGAAGACGGCCTCGTAGCCGTAATCGTTGGCCACCGCTGTCAGGATAGAAGTGTCTGTCGTCAGCGCGATTGAGGGAAGACCACGGCGTTCGCGGCGGAACCTGCCAACAATCTCGGCTGCAAGGTGCTGGGAATCGCCGGCACTCCCGCCGTTCCCGCACCACAAAATCTGGTTGCCGGCATGCAAGGCCGATGCCATCAGACGAGCAATCTTTTCAAGCAACTCGACCTGCTTCGCTATCGTGCCAATTACTTCAAGGTGATCCGCGATAGCCTGATTGAAGACACTGTCTCGGTCTGGAGGATTAGCCATGTGCTCCTTGAGTGCATTATGGACATGATAGCTAATAATATCGTTCATCTCTTGATGTTCAGAATCGATCTACGGCCTTTTCGAGTCAGGAATCCACCTCTACGAGCGTTAAAAAGCTCTAGCGGCCAAGTCGCAATCAACAACGCGGCTGATCCGCGGTCCTGTCTGGGTTGAGCTGACGGGCGGCGATTAACAATTTTTCAATTGCGGCAAGCGACTGCTTGGGTATCATGCATCCATCATTTATGTTGAACTGGCCAGCCACGTCGCCGCCGCGAATACTTGTTGCGACTTTTGTGGGTTGACGCTACTGACAGAGGATAGCAGTCAGGATGAAAGGTCTTCGCTGGATGGTTTACCTTAGAAGTTCCCGAGTTCAACAGCAGTCGGCGCCCTTTGGTGCGTGGACACATCCCTTGAATCGAGCTCACGATGACTATTGGAGACTCTGACTGGCAGAAGTCAGTCAGGAAGGTACTCATTTATCGCCTCGGCAGTCTGGGGGACACAGTAATAGCGTTGCCGGCTTTTCATCTAATAGCCCGCGCCTTTCCCCAGGCAGAAAGACGTTTACTTACAAGCTTCCCTCCGAATGCGAAGGCGCCGGCGTCTTCAGCCATCCTCGAAAATACCGGACTGGTTCATAGCTACTTTCGGTACACATTGCGCACGCGGAGCGCGTTTGAATTAATCAAGCTGTGGTGGCAACTTCTTCGATGGCGCCCGGAAGTGCTGGTCTACGTGAACCCTGGCTCCGGCGTGGCGGATGCAAAACGAAATGCGATCTTCTTCCGTCTCTGCGGCATTTCCAAGCTCATCGGCATTCCGGTAACGGAGGACATGCAGCGTTCACGCAAGAATCGGGAGATCTACGACCAGGGCGGTAGTTTGAAGGACCTCATCTTTGAGTACGAGAGCTCTCGCCTGACCAGAAACATTTCCGGCCTTGGCGCTGCAAGACTCGACGATCCGGCGAGCTGGGATCTGAAGCTGACGCCCGAGGAGAAAGCCCGCGGCGAAGAAGCGATCGCACCGCTCGGAGACCGGCCTTTCCTGGCTGTAAGCCTCGGAACGAAAAACCAGGCCAACGAGTGGGGTACGGACAATTGGTGCGCCCTGCTTGAGTGTCTTGGCGAATATCTGCCGGCCTATTCACTGGTTCTATGCGGAGCGCAAGTTGAGTTTCAGGAAAGTGAGCAGGTACTTGCTGCCTGGAAACGGCGCACGCCCACGCCTGGCGTAAATCTCTGCGGAAAACTGACACCGCGCCAGAGTGCCGGCGTTTTTGCCCGCGCGGCAGCCTTTATTGGCCATGACTCTGGCCCAATGCACCTCGCTGCGTGTGTGCAGACTACATGCATCGCAGTCTTCAGCGCGAGAAATCTTCCCGGCATATGGTACCCCTACGGCGAAGGCCACCATGTTCTCTACCATCACGTTGATTGCGAGGGTTGCCACCTGCAAACCTGCATCGAGCAGAAAAAGAAGTGCATTCTATCGATCACCGTTGACGAGGTACTGACGCGGGTCATGAGCGCTCTGTCTGAAGAAGTTCCGGGTTCAGGTCACTCTCGTCTCACCGTTATCCGCACCCACTAACCCGCGCATGGCCGGTTGGATAGGTGATGCTGGTCGCTAGCCTCCTGGTAATATCGAAAACATAATTGAGTGTTGAGGACATAAGCGCAGGGCTGCAATTAGGGCGAAGCGTAAGATTTTCAAGACTGGAGGAGCCGCGTTGCATCGTTTTTGGCTTCTGGTATAGTTGTTCTTGTTGACGGCTCATGCGATCAGGCCGAGGCAAGAAGTAAATCAAAGCTGGGGACGTAGCTCAGTTGGTTAGAGCGCTGCCCTGTCACGGCAGAGGTCGCGGGTTCGAGCCCCGTCGTCCCCGCCATCATTCTAAAGCACTTAGGATGATGGGTGACCCCAAAAAGACAAAGGTCTAAGGTTTGATATGGGTGCAATAAGCACCCTACCCTACCTTTTGAGGGTGTGTAGCACCCTTCGTTTCACCCAGATTTGGAACCATCATCCTTACAACCTTGCTTTGTGCAGCTCGCTTATGCGAATTCGTCGCCTGCGTGTAAACGTCAAGCGTGATCCTGCTATTCGCGTGCCTCAAAAGCTCCTGTACCGTCTTCACATCTTCCCCATTCGCCTTCAGCAAGGTGCCGAAGCTGTGACGGAAGGTATGCCAGCCGATTCGTTTGTGAATGCCGTTTGCTTTCGCAACCGGCCGTATATGCCGCTTCATGAGGTTGTCCGGCCAGTACGGCTGTTTTCCCCTCATAGTCTCGCTGGCGAAGACATAATCGTCATCCAGCGCGTAGGCGCTCTGGCGACGCCAGCGCAGCAAGTCTTCCGCCATGTAGCTATCGAGCGGAACCGGCTTCGCCGAGGCCTCCGTTTTGCAATCACCCACTACCTGGTGCCAGATCGAACGAGTCACACTGAGTTCGAGAGCGTCAAAGTCCACGTCACGCCAGCGAAGTGCCAGAAGTTCGCTCACTCGAAGTCCCGTGCCAGCGTCGAGCAGAACCAAGGTCCGTTCCCGAATTCCCAGCTTGCTCAGCAACATCTGAAGCTCGGCCAATTCAAGAACATCGGGAATCCGCTCTCGCTTCGCGCTTTGGCGAACGAGCTTGATCGGATTTCTGTCCGACCATTCGTATCGCATTGCGTGTGTGAAGAGTGCGCTCATGAGGTTCCGAATCTTGGCCCTTGTACCCTTCGCCCGCTTGATCCCGTCCAGCCACTCTTCGACTGAGACGGGTTTCACCTGGTCGAGCGCGTGATCTCCCCAACGAGGAAGAATCCAGTTCTCCAGATTGCATTCATAGGCAGATCGCGTCGAGAACGCTTTCCTCCCGTTACGATCACCGGCCAATTCTTTCAACCTGTAATGCGCAACGAGCATTGCAATCGTGCTCGGCCCGGCTCCTGCCTGCGGGGTTTCTTGGTTGGCGTCGATGCGCAACGCTTGAGCTGCTTTGAGGGCTGAGGTCTCGTTCGCGAGTGTATCGACCGTACCGACGATTGCCTTACGGTATTTGTTCTTCCCGTCGGTTCCAACCTCATACCATCGAAAAACCCATACATCAGGCCCGCTCCGCCGCTTTTCGCGTTGCACGCTTCCTTGTTGATACCGTGTTCGCCTTGACATGATTTTCTCCTGTCTCAGGCGCACCGGATGGCTATCACTAGGCTAACGCTGCGCCGGGCAGAGGTCGAGAACTTTATCGTGTGGATTAACTGGCTAATTGACGCTGAATCCATTCCTCGATTGTGGAAGCACGAAAGCGCCAAAGTTTTCCGACATGCACGCCACGAAGAATGCCTTTTCGCGCGAGCTTCTGCAACGTTTTCGGATGAACGTTCATGATCGACGCGGCTTCCTCGCTGTCGAGCAGCCGTTCAGGAAAGGGCGTGGTGACGCTGGCCGGGGGCTTCTTTTGGGCTGTGGGCGGATCGATGTGTTGAGCGAACTCTGACGGCATTGGAAACCTCACACTAGAAGAGAACCTTTCGAACTGCGCCTCGTCGCAATCTTCTACGGAGCGCATCCGATGACCAAGCCTGCCTCTTGCGGCTTTTAGAGTCCAATACTTCCTACCAATACCACCCAAGGTTTCACTTATAAAAGCTACGGAAGGGTAGGCACTTCGGCGTACCTAGACACACTGAGGTTTCTAGGCACGCGCACGTGACTAATTGACACTTGTGGTACACGCGCGAACGATTAGTTATCCACAGCCCCCTGTGGCCTGTGGGTTCGAACGCCGAATCAGAGGGGTACCTAGGCCATGTCCGATACTGTGGAGTTCCGCCACCTTGTATACCTGCTTGCCATCCATGAAGGAAAGAACTTCACCAAGGCTGCGAAGCGAGTTCATCGTTCGCAGCCTGCAGTGAGTCAGCAGGTTCGCGAACTCGAAGATGACATCGGCTTCCCGATCTTCGTGCGTGGACGAGGACGGAGCGGTATTTCCACAACTCGTCCAGGCAAACTCATTCTTCGTTGGGCACGACGCGTCCTCAAAGAACGCCGGGAAATCTTCCTGATGGCGCGAGCGATTTATGAGGGAAATGTGCCTCCACTCCGACTCGGATTTTCTTCCTTTGTAAACCCGCTTCTCCTCGAATCCCTCCGCAGTTCCTACGAGGATCTCTTTCCTGGATGCGAGATACACGTGTCCAGCGGGAACACAGCGCACACACTACAACGGCTCGATCACGGGGGATTAGATTGCGCCATCCTACCGTTACCGGTCGATCGAGACCTGTGGAATGTCCTTCAAGTAGCGCAGTCGCCATTGGTACTCTGCATGCGGGCCAACGACCCTCTCGCTGCACACTCGCAAATCGATATTCATGAAGCCGCTCCACGAATCACGATTTTCCGTGATCCAGAGCTGCAACCTTCTGCGCATTCTCGTCTGGCTGAGATGTTCACTGAGGCTGATATTCCATTGCACCTCGCAAACTCCGCAGCTACCCCAGCCGACATGCAATGGATGGTCAAACAGAACTACGGTCTCGCTCTGATTGACCAGTTGTCTTCACTCGAACCGGGCCTGATTACGCGGCCCATTGCAGGGGTAAATTGGACCGCGGACACGGCGTTCGTGACCAGCAAATCGAATAACCACATCGCTCTTCCTCTGCTTGAAGAGTTCTTGCGAGAGACCGGACTTAAGCCTCAGCGGAAGCTCCCTCAGGCGGAAAAGGTTCGACCCGAACAACTCACACTGATTGGCTGAACTACGCATCCATAAGTCGAACTTTGGGGATTATAGGAATTACATCTTGGACGAGCGCGCGGAATCGGCCTAATTTTCCTGACATGGCGGTACGAAACACGCCATCAGGAGAATGCCGATGCCACTTCGTTCCAGTTTCCGAGCAAGGAAACTCCGTCACAAGCTCAACCAACTCATTCGTGTGATGGCGCCAACGCTCGTTGCGCTGTCATTTGCGGGCGTTGCCCACGCTCAAGGAACCATGGACTTCTCAGGCGCGCAAACGCTGATGGGGACGTTCAAAACGTTTGCCGTTTATGCAGGCGCTGTCATCTGCTTCGGCGGCTTGATCTTCGCTGGCATTCGCATGATGAGCGGAAGATTTCAGGACGCCATTCCAGGACTCTTCGGTGCCCTTTTCGGTGCCGGAGTTCTCGGCTGGGGAGCTGGCTGGATTGGCTCTTTAACCGGGCAGTCGATGTAGGAGGTGCATCGACATGACCAAGCGGGGAGAGCCGTTACCGATCAACCAAGCGCTGAATCGACCGAGAGCCAAACTTGGTCTCGATCTTACAGCATGGATGGCGATCATATTCGTCTGCGTAACGGTTTTCCTCGTTGGGTTTCGTTTGGTCGCGATGATGGCGTTTCCCACGCTGGCCGTTGGCGCGTGGCTCATCATTCGCAAACACCCAAAGATGTTCCAACTATGGGGCCTGAGCCTCAACCAGAAGAGTTACTATGACCCGCGCAAGCGCTGAGCACTCAAAATTCGTTCCGTGGTTTGCCAAGGCAGGCGCGGCGTGCAGCATCGTGCCGGTTGCACGCTTCGTCAGCGACAACTTCTTTGCGCTCAAAGGCGGCGGCTATGGATGCTTGTTTGCGCTCACCGGCGTGGACGAAGAAGGACTGACCGACCAGGAGCTTGAGTCGCAGCTCCGTATGATCGAAGGTTCGTTGCGCGGACTGCCCGAAGGCGCTTGCCTGTACCAGTACACGCGCGTCCGCTCCGGTCATGACCTTCCACGGCAATTGCTTTATGAAAATCCTGTTACGCACACGTTTGTGACCGACCGGCTTGAATTTCTGGAGAAGACAGCAGGCTTCCGCCGGATCGATCTTCACTGGTGCTTGACGCTGGAGCCGTCGAAGGTAAAAGCCTTCGACAAAACGCCTGATGTAAATGCCGCCGACACATCACGGATGCTGGCGGAGCTAAAGAAGACTGCTGCATTGCTTGCAGGCAATCTCCACAGCACCATTGGGCTTCGTCTACTCGACAAACAAAGCACGCTTCACTTATTTTGCTACCTATTCAATCTTGAAGATTGGGCAGAATGGGGACAGCTTCGTGAAGACACAAACGTAGACCGCCAGATCGTGCAGGCTCCCGTGGCTTGGGAGAGCGATCATCTGCGCATCGGCAGACGCTTCGTGCAGATGTATTCGCTGAAGACGACGCCGGAAGCATCTCGGCCCTGCCTCTTCGCTGACCTGCTCAAGTTCGATTGCGACAGCATTCTTTGCTCTACATGGAGGCCCAAGTCCTCTGCAACGGCCCGGCACGAGATCGATCAGCAGGAGAAGTTCATCAGCTTCTTTAAGGTTGGCGTTCTCTCCCGCGCCATGGCCGGAAGAGATACGGCATCACTTGATACAGGGGCCGGTGCCAAAGCTGCCAACAATGCCGTCGACGACCTAAGC
>CAZZXL010000002.1:0-72989 GCA_964658035.1 uncultured Acetobacteraceae bacterium | reverse complement strand
CAAGAACTTTTCGTTCTTCTTCGCGCAAAGAGAGACCGATGGCCTGTTGCGGTATGGCTTTTCTGCGAGGGCGTTGATCCATCGGCGCAATCGAAGGCCGTTCAGCTTTATGGGGGCGCTCAGGCTGACGGGGACGGTTCTGCGGAGCGTGTGGCATCGTACGCCGGTCGATAGCCCGTGCAGCAAGGGACTCGCGCCGCCGCTCAACGGGCGAAGGCTCAAGCGATGGAGTCGGGCGCGAAGATTCCGGCGCACGCCGGATAGGAAGATCCTGGGGAACTTCGTGCCGCATCAGTCCTCCTCCTGCGCGTCAAAGCTAAGCGAAGGCTGGGATGCTGAAGTCGATTCCTCTTTCAACTGACCTCGGATGATTGTCACGTCGTACTCGGAGACATCTCCGAACGCTTCCATCTCCCGCTGCGCGACTTCTTTCGCAGCGCGGATACGCGCGACGTGATCCACCGAACGGTCGATATACTGCTCACCTTCCGGGTTTTCGTATGGTCTTTTGGGTTCGTGCGGCATTGGCATGGTCTCCTGCCTACTCTTCGCCGAACTGCGCGGTGATCTCTTCTGAGAGTTCTGAGTGTCCACTGTGTATCTCCTGGTCGAGGTGTTTGAGTTTCCGGCCCGTGTCGCGCAGGAAGAACTTGCGTTCAACCCAGATGGTGAGGCCGAGGATGTTGGCGAAGAGCAGAGCGCAGTAAAGCGCGATGCTCTGGAGGTAGCTATGCAGGATGAGGTTGCGCCACGGCGTGAGGAAGTGCAGGGAGTGCATGAGCCAGAAGCCGAGCGCGAGGAATAGAAGCGTAGCGACGAAGACAGCGTTGGCGAGCATGGCGTCAGTTCCCGAACGCCTGGTCTTCGTGGACGTAGCTGATGACAAGACCAAGAGGATTGGTCAGGAGCATTCCATTCGGAACTTCGTCACGGAAGCTGTACACGACGTTCGCTGTCCAGCGCTCACGGCTCTGTTCCTGTTGATCGCCGAGCGAGTAGAAGACTTTTTCAAACTCGACGTGGGCGCGATACGGAGCCTGCCGCGTGTCTTCGAGCACCACGGCCTTGACCTCGATGTCCACGTTGGGGGCGCTGGGATCGAGCAGGAAGGTCTCAAGAGTTCTGGCTTTGGTTACACGCGTGAGCGTGGCACCCTGCAAGTCATTCGAAAAGAAGTTGAGCGACTCGGAGAAATCACGCTGCAAAGTAGCGTGATTGCGGCCATAGTAGAGCTGCGCCCAGCGTGCTAGATAGTATTTCCCGACACGCTCGACGGGGACTTTCGAGAAATCGGCGTAGTTCATCACCTGACCGCGTCCGGCATCGGTGATGGAGATGACGAGCGGCTTCAGCCGCAAGGCAGCGGTCTCGGCGCGATAGAGAAGCGCAAGCATAGCGAGCGTGACGGTGGAGAGCACCAGCAGCGCGACCTTCAAGTAAGTGTTGGTGACAACAGGCTCCGCATAGAGTTCGAGGAACCTGTGTCCGGCATCGGTAGTAGAAAAGTCTGTCTTTGTCATGGTGTTATTTCCCACTGGGGTCAACCCAGGTTCCGGAGCGTCCGCCGAGAATGGATGCGGTCAGCTCCGGTATCTTGTGCAGCCCGTAGACGCAGACGAACATCAGCGTGACCAGCGCGGGCAGCAGCGTGACGATGTTCGAGAGGCTTAACGTGCCGATCACGCTGAACATCCCGATGACGACCTTCGAGAAGATGAAGATGAAAGCCGAGGCAACGACTTGATAGAAGCTGAAGCCGATGAACGCCTTGAACCATCCCCAGAAGAGCCAGTCCATCTTCGGCACGATGAACCAAGGTATGAAGATCGGGCCGATCAGCACACAGACGGCAGTGGCGACATAGCCGTAAGCAATCACAGCGAAGACGAATGCCTGCATGACCATTAGGGAGATCCGGGCAACCAGATAGGTCAGGTCTTCGGAGAAGCTGAACATGCCTGGAGGATTGCCAAGTTGGGTTTCGGCGGTAGTAATGGAATCGACGATCTGCTGAACGTTGTCGGACTGGATCGTGGCGGAGAGTTGGATGGCCTCTTTGGTGACGAGGTCACTGAAGCTATAGCCCACACCGGGGATGGGCGTCGAATAATACGTCAGCATTCCCAGCCCGAAGGCAATCATCAGGATCAGGTCGGCAAACTTGGCGAAGTTGAAGCCACCCCCACCCTGCGAAGCAGAGAGGGCGGCCTTGATGCCGAACCAGACGATGAGCATCACCGCCAGACCACGGAAGATGTTGAGTCCCGTGGCTTGGATGGCGGCGCTTCTGGTGGTGAGCAGTTCGTTGATAGCCTGCGCGAGATAGGTGAGATAGTTCTGCTGCATGGGCTACCTCCCGCTGGGGCTGAGTGAGATGGCCTGAATGGATTGGATAACACCGCCGGTCACGTTCTGCATGGCGGTGGGGAAATTTTGCTGGAAGTAGATGGCGTTATTGAGGGCGCGATTCTGCGCGTCGATCTGCTGCTTCTGAGCGACCAACTGTTGCTGTATCGAAGCCATGAGAAGTTGGTTGGTGTCCTGCTGCGAGTGAATCTGCAACAGCGTGGCGGAGTTGATCTTGCCCAGCAGTGCCGCTTCCGTCTGCTGATTGGGGTCGGTGGAGAACGTATCGGATTCAAGGTTGGCGAGTTTGGTGGAGAACGCCTGCGAATCGGTGCGGATGGTGCCAAGCGTGGACAGGGTGCTGGTGGTGGTCGTCTGTGCCAGCTCCGAGGTCGCGTACTGATTGGCGACGGTGGCCTGTGACCTCGAATCGAGAGACGAGTAATTGCCAGAGGGATAACTCTGGGCCTGCACGTAGGCGCTGCTGTATCCCTGCTGCGCTTGATTGAGCGCACCATAGTTGAGCGCGTTCACCAACGCAGAGGTGTTGCCGTAGGTGTTCGATGGTGCGGACAGACTGGTCCACTGCGACCAGTCCGCCTTGTACCGCGCCTCAAGGTTTTGCGGCAGCTTCGACATCTGGTACGCAAGGTTGTACATGGTGACGATATGATTGCGGGTAGCGACCGCCGTCGTATAAATCTGCGACCCCTGCTCGATCTGCTGGATGGCATGGGCGCTCTGCGTGGGGTCATAGACGATGCCCGACCCGAACTGGGCGTGCGCCATAGGCGCGAGCGTGGATAGCAAGACGAAAATGAAACTAGAAATCCTTACAACTTTCATGGTGGAACCTCCTGTGTGGGTTGGTGTGCGATCAGATATTGCCGGGGACGGTATGGTTCTCGACTGCGGGCAAGAGCATGTCTTGGGTGATGTAGACCTTGATGCGATGGCCTTCCCGGATGGTGATTGTCGGTGGGATATTGATGAAGCGGTCGAGTACGTTCGCGCTGGACTGCGAGAGGCTCGAAGCGATGCCGGACTTGTAGGCTTCGCTTCCCGATTGGTTGTAACCGGAGTTAGAGTTCGTAGCCTCGGCGGCTCCGGCGACGATGCCAAGCGCAATCGACGCACCGAAGATTTCAACGTAGTGATTGTTGACCTTGTCTTTGAGACCGGTGGCTCCGGCCTGATCGAGACCGTGGAACTGGTCGAGATCGACGGAGTAGCCATCCGGCATCAACAGGCGATGGAAGGTGACGGCAAGACGCTTCTGGCCGAATCCGGAAACCTTCTGTACATCGCCCAGAATGAAGGTTCCTTCGGGGATCAGGAGGTGCTGTCGGTCTTGGCTATAGATGGGGTTCGTCACCATGACCTTCAGCGGCCCGGTGAACTCACCGTCAAGACGATTGACCAGAACCGTGTCGATGGTGGTTCCCTCGAAAACCACATAGGGTTGACCGTGGGCGGAGTTGACGCTCACCTCCGGCGCACGTTTGTTGCCGGTCGTGCCAGTCACAGCAGTAGTGGCCAGCGTGGGAGCAGTCGGCGGCAAGCTCGAAGAGCGAGCCTGAACTCCTTCAACGAGATCGGAGGACTGCGCCAATGATGCGTGCGAAGCCCCATCGGTGGCGGAGACGAGGTTGGAAGCAAAGCGGGCTTTGAACGCTATCGCCTTCTCCGCATCCGCAACGGGATCGCGGGGCGGTTCCGTGTTTTGGGCTGGGGCCGGCGACAACTGCTTAGCAGGAGACGCAACAACATTTGGGGCAGTGGGGCCGTTAACTGAAGATGCAGTGCTGTTGTTTCCAATCCGCTGCGCCTGCTGGCTCTGTCGCTGGTCGGCGCTCAAGTCCTGCTCCAGCTCCTGTATCTTCCGCTGGTTCATCTCCGTGGACACTGCCAGCGGGCTGGACGCGGCAGGCTTTGCGGCAGGCCTGGCATGGTTATTGGAGAACAGGACGGCCATCAGGATGACCACCGCGAGTCCCGCGATGACATATCCCTGGGCCTGCTTGGGCACCACGCCCTCCGGCAATACGCGCTTGTCACGGAGCGCGGGTGCCGGGGATGTCGTGGCCGTCTGGACTTCGGGTATCTGTTTTTCTTCCAGCATCGGCGTCACCTACTGCCCTTCCGCTGAAACTCCAGCTTGTGCTTGCCGATTTCGAGATAGCCTTTCTCGACCACCGTGGGGATGATGTAGGTGCCGTCCTTCAACTGGAAGGTGATGAGATCGGGCTTACCGTCCTTCATCTCGTAGATGGAGAACTTCTCCGCAGCCGACGACTTGATGTAAGTGAACTTGTCGTCGTGATAGATCGCGGAGACCTCGAAGGGTTTCTCGTTGTGGAAGTCGTAGTCGAACATCAACGCCTGCGTGGGATAGTCGGCGCGGAACTGTTCGACCGCAGCCACAGCGCGGGTCTGAGCAACCTGAGCCTGAGCACGCGCCGTTTCCACTTCACTCGCCGACACAAACTTGCTGGCACCGTTGGCGGCGGCAAGCGAAGATGGGTCGGACGGCTCGATAACGACCTTCAGGTCGGGTTCAGTGGACTCGACCTCATCCAACGTGAACGAGTACACGCTGCCCTTATCCGTAATCAGGTTGAGGTTGCTGTGGATGCCTTCCTTCGCAGGGTGCAGAAAGCAATAGTTACCAACGGTATCGATGATCCAGAAGTCCTTGTCGCCGGTGGCGACCTCCAGGATTTTCTCGGTGCTGGGCAGTTGAATCAGCGTGGTGTAGCGCATCTTCGCGCGGACGCTCACGATGTCGTTGGCGTGGTACTTGACGAGGCGGGCGCTCTGCTGACCGTGGGCAACGGTTGCAGCTAGACCGAGTAAGAGGGGGACGATGGGTGAAGGGCGCATGAAATCTCCTTTGAGGGGTTAGTGGGTTATGAGTTGAGGGGGGTGGGATAGTCGTGGGCAAGCCGGATCAAGCCTTGCTCCGGCCCGAAGCGGGCGAAGTAATCCTGTTTGCGGATGTTGTCGCGGGCATTGTTCGTCGCCATCCAATAGCCCAACGCGTCAACTTCGAGTACCAGCTTCTTCGTGCCGCGCGGCTGGATGAGCAGCAACTCGCGTTTGGGCACCAACGACTCCAGCAATGCAAGCTGGGTATCGTTCAACTGGAAGATTTCGGCATACATCTTGCGGTCGATGTTTGGGTTCGACAGGAAGATCTTGGTGGGGCAGGATTCGTTGACGATGTGGAGCATGTCGGACGCCGCCAGCTCCACCACCGACTGCGTGGCCAGGATCATGGCCGCATTTTTCTTGCGCCATGTTTTCTCGGCACGCGTGATCCAATCACGGATCGTTTTGTTCTTGAGGAAGATCCAAGCCTCGTCGATGACGAAGACTTTGAAGGTCACAGTGTTCGAGGGCTTCTCGATTTCGGACGATGCCCTCTGAAGGACGTAGAACAAGAGCGGTTCTAAGACGTCCGGGTAGTCCGACCAGCCATCGAAGTTGAAGGTCTGGAAGCGCGAGAACGTCAACGTGTCTTCTGCGTTGTCGAAGAGATGGCCGAACTGCCCCGCCTGCGTCCACCGATGCAGCCGCTCACCGAGCGGGCCGAGTATGGACGCGAAGTTGGTGAGCGTCCGTATCTCGGCGGGCAGCTTATAGGCCCGCTCAATCGCGGTAAACAAAGCCTTTTCATCTTCGGGCGTCAGTTCGTAGCGTCCACCGGCTTCGATGAGCACCCTTAGGAAGAGGTACAGAAAGTTCATGTTCTCGGGTGTCGGCTCAAGTAAAAATGGATTGATCGTGAAGCCGGGGGTTTTAAGGCCGACATTCAGGTACGTCCCGTTGAAAGCCCGCGTCACGGTTTCGTAACTGCCGCCGAGATCGAAGATGAAGGTGAGCGGGTCGTACTTCTGGAGCGACTGAAGGGTGAAGGACAGCGTAAAACTTTTCCCTGACCCGGTAGCGCCTAGCAGGAGCGTGTGCGCTACGTCACCACTATGGAGATTGAGGTAATAAGGAGTGCCGTGGGTCGTCTCCAGCGCAGCGATGTATTCCCGCTCCAGATGCGGGTTCCACTGCGATCCGCTATCGACCGTGAACAAAAAGCTCAGGTCGGCGTAATTGGAATTGAGTGCCCACTCTTTGCGGAGATTGAACTGCCGATTGCCGGGCACCGTAGCGAAGAACGCATTGAGCAAGTTGTAGCGTTCCTCATACAACAGGCCGTCATGCTGGGTGAACAGTTTTTGGAACTCCGCCACGGCATGTTCGACCTTCACGCGGTCTTCGTCGTAGACGACGACGGAGAGCGTGAACTCGCCGAACGACTTGCCTTCCATGCCCATCGCAGTCAACGCATTGCCAAGCTCCGCGACAGCGGCGGCCTTTGAATCATCGACCAGCTCGTCTTGTGGGCCGGTGTTCTGACGATCCTGCAAGTTCGATACGAAGCTGGTCTTTGAGTTGTGGTAATGACGGCGTCGGCTGGCAATTTCCTTCCGTGCCTTCGCGTTATCGACGGGATGCCACTCGGTGACGACATGGAAGTTCGCCGCGATGTCGAGCAAGGCATTGAGGATCAATGGCCGCGTCTCGCTCGGAAGCTCCTTCAGCGTTAATACACGGAAGTAAGCGTCATCCATCCGTAGATAGCCACGATGCGCCTCCAACTCCGAGCCGCAGACCTGCCAGTCCAGATGCCGCGCCCCGGCCAGGGGCGCGGCATCGATTTTAGAGGGGCGGAAGTTTACGAGACGCCGGTCAAGCCGGAAGGTCTTCTCCGCCCCTAGCAGCTCGACCGTGGTGAGGTCGCTTAGCTGCCCACTCAAACTGTTTACTTTCTGTTGCAACAACAACCGGTCTCGCTCGATCTGCTCGTACAGCAGAGAGCGTTCCTTACTGCCGGAGAATAGGGCGCGCAAGTCGCGGAGCGACGAGCGCGGCTGCTTCGGCAACTGTGCCAGTGCGTGCAGCAATCCGGTCTTCTGGTAACTGCCGTCGATCATGACGACCCAGAAAATTTCAATCGAATAGAGACGATCCGCTTTGGACTGGAGGAACGCACTCCGTTGCTCTACAGCCGCACGCACCAACGGATTCTCGTACTCTGCGAACGGGATTGCAGGCCGATTCCGCTTGAACAGAATTTGATACAGCCGTGTCTTGTCATCCAACGAACGGAAAGCGGCTTCGAGACGCTTCACGGCGTAATCGCGTCCGGCATGGTCGAGACTGTCGTAGTCGATACCGCCGATACGGAGCGCTGAACCTAAGTCGCCTGTCTTGGTCAAAAAGCAGTGCTCATCCCAGAAGCCGTACAGGTTGACTTGCGCAGCGAACGAACCGGCATCCTTCCAATCTTTCGTGATGTTGCTAGTCCTGAACACGGTGGCGGCTCCTGATGGTGATCTGCGCTGGCTCCCACTTCATGGGGTCGTAGCGTCTGCGAAACTTGCTTGAGTTGAAAAGGACGCGAAGGATTTCTACGTCATGCTTGGTCGCGATGCGGGCGATGATGACGCCCACGATGAACAAGCCGATCCCGCCGAATAACGAATGCAGCAAGGAGAAGATGGCTCCTCCCGAGATCAGAGCGACGAAGAACAACCGCCGCTCTGCTCCCAGGACAGTCAACGGGCGGTTCATGGCCTTGAATACTGGGTTCACTCTGCTACCCACTGACTGAGACATGGATCACCTCCTCTCTAGCTTGGAAAGAGCCAGGACATGAAGTTGACAGCGCCGATGGCCATACCGACGCCGAAGACAATCCCGGCGAGGGTCTTCTTGGACTGACCTTCGCCGTAGGCGAACATCAGTCCTCCCACCACGATTGCGACCAGCGATAGCCCGGTCGCAATCGTGCCGGTAAAGGCGGTTTTGAGGACGCCAACGGCGTTCTCCCACGGATCGCTGCTGCTTTGGGCATACACGGGAAGTGCCGTGAGAAAGAGCAGCGAAGGTGTTAACCACCTCCGCCAGCGCGTGCGCAACGCCTGAAGACGTGAGCGTTTCGTTTGGATGAGTATTTTCATGTGCTCCTTTCATTTGCGTTCGGTGAGTGGCACTCCCCGGTTGCAATGTATGGAGCGAAGGTAAGGCTGGAACGGGTGCATGGCCATTGCAGAATCGGAGGGGGATGTGCAGTTTCTGCACATCCCCCGAATATCAAAAGAAAGGAGTGCATCTTCAGCCCGTCGGGGTGCGCAATTGCAATCTTCCGCGATAGCGGAGCTCAGCAAAAGGTTGAAAGACGGGCTTTGCGAAGCAAGAAAAGGGCGTCCAGCCGAAGCCGGACGCTTGAATGAAACACGAGCCTTCTACGCTGCTTTACTGGCATTCGTTATGCTTTTCGTCATGGTCTTTTTTTGATGAGTTGCCACCTTCGCTTGTCTTGCAGCAAACTCGGCCACGACGGTTGCGCGTACCTTGACCACATCCACGCGATGCCGCTTGGCCGTAGTGGTCAGTACATCTGTCTCTTCCTGTGAAACGGATTCCACGCCTCCCAGCAAGACGATTTCGACGATGAGCTTGGACAGGCCGCTCTCGTCCGATTGACGGAGCAACTGAGCCAATCCCTTCTGTACCTGTGGGTAAGTGACTTCGCTGGCAGAACCATCGACCATCTTGTGCCGCCGCGCTAGTGTCTCCCGACGCAACGGTTCCGTCCTGGCGAGTATGGCGTTGGCGATTAGTACAAGGTCGGCACGGTCGAGCGGTGCGCTTACCTTCCTGAGCACTTCGGCCAAAGTGCGATGACGAATGGTGGTTTCGAGTTTCCGCTTCTCAAGCTCTTTGCGGCGTTGCTCCCGCTCCTTCGCTAACTGTGCCGGATCAGGTGTGCGGCGATCTGGAAAGTGAACTGCGCAGGTCAGCTCCGCGCATACCTTAGTGGTACGCCCGCGCTCCACACCGTCCACCACAATCGCCTCGGCCATGTGCTTGCATGGCTTCTGGTAGGGCGAGAGCGGCTGTTTCGACTTTGCGGGATTGGTGAGGTGCAAGGCAATGTAGCGGTTGCGTGGCAGTATGCCACTACTGCCCGTACCGTGCGCGGTGGTGATCTGTACCAGTTTGGGCTTCGCAGCGATCTGCTGTTCTACGAATTTTCCTAGCTTGTGATTGAAACAACCTGCATCTGAGCAGCAGTCATGGCGATTGCCCATATCTCCGAAGAGCAGCGTGTTGAAGCCCGTCCGCTTGGGGCAGTCGGCGCAGCTTCCCGCCTCCGGCACCAGCGTTGCATCGGCCTTATCGAACGGCACCTTATCGAGTGAGAGCAGGATATTTTGCTCGATCCATGCGGTGAAGTCGCGCAGCGGGATCGCCACGCGCGTGTCTTTACCGCCGTGCCAGACTGAGCGGAACGCAGCATCGAACGCTCTTTCCTGCTGCGACTGCGGCAGCTTGGCGATTTCGAGCGCATGACCGACGCCGATCTGGTCTGCCAGAAAAGCCTCAGCAATTGAGGGAATCAGTTCGACCAAACGCTGACGCTGCGCCACGAATGCCGGACTCTTGCCCGCCTTCTGCGCCACGGCTGCAACGTCGTAGCGTGGCGATTCCAGCCGCAAAAGCGCATCGAAGGCGAGGGCTTCTTCCATCGGATGCACCCCTTCTCGCTGGATGTTTTCGACCAACTGAGCGACCACACAGTCAGAGTCCGACAACGCAACGATGCGTACTGGAACGTCTTTGAGTGCGGCCAGCTTCGCGGCGCGTAGCCGACGCGCTCCTGCAATGACTTCGTACTTGTCATCACTGACGGCACGGACAAGCAAGGGCTGCAAAACTCCCTGCGCCGTAAAGCTCGCGGCCAACTCATTGAGGCTGTGCTCATCGAATCGGCGGCGTGGGTTGGTGGGTGACTCCTGCAATTGAGCGAGTGGCAGGTTGCGATATTCGTTGACGGTAGTAATTGCTTTCGACATGACGATTCTCCTTTAGGTGAAAGAAACGTGGAGGTCATGCGGACAGAGACACCGCACCTGTCCGCACTCATGGGCGGTGGTGGTGAAAGCGGCGGTTACGCCGCTTTCGTGGTGACTGTCGGTTGTCTGCGAGAACGCTGCACCCGCTTTGCCTCGGGCTGTGCTTCCGTTGTTTCCGCCACTTCCTGCGAAGCAACTTCTTCCGTTTGGATCGCAGCGAGGATGACGGCTGCTGTCTGCTGGACAGCTTCAAGGCTTTCGAGCAACAGCGATGCGTTGCCCCGATACAGCTGAATGTAGCTGGCACTCTGGGCCGCATTGATGCCGATGCCCTGGGCAACGACAAAGGCCACGGCCTCAGCCTCTGTCTCCCGTACCGTCTTGGTGGTAGCCGTACGGCGTTCCTGATGCTTCAGGGCAAGATGCGCCGCCTCATGCACCAGCGTTGTAAGTTCCTCTGCTTTACTCTGTCCCGGCAGAATACGGATGGTCGTTCCGAAGGCCATGCCCAATGCGGGCGCAATGCTTTCGGTGTATTCAAGCGTGATGCCCTGAGCGTGGACGAACTCGCGCATCCGGTCGAGATACACACCCGCCTCGCCTGTTACCTGCTCCAACTCCGGCAAAGGTAGTCCGTGGGTTTGCTCCTCAGCCCACACATACACGCGGCGGAACCCAAGCAAGGCAGACTGATTTGTGTCCGGTTGTTCGCTGCCCACGTCCTGCGTGTGTTTGCTACGCTTCCCGATAACGGGCGCAAGAATGGCGATACCTTTTTCACCCTTGTTGACGAAGCGGCCAAGCTGGTTCCATGCGTACATGCCCGCTACGCGCGTGGCCGAGGGGCGTTGTCTGGCGATAGCGGTCTGGTTCCCGAAAGAATATTCGCGGAAGACTGCCATTGCGCGGAGAAAGGCCGTCAGGGCTTCGCTGTTTCCCGCCTCCAACTGCTCAATGAGGTATTGCACGTTCTCACGCACAAGCTGCTGGGCTGATAGAGGCTTCCGGTTTTCACTGCCGGGAGCCGGAGTGCTGGCTATGCTGCTGGTGAGGCCATTGCTGGCGGTGAATGCGCTGTTGCCGTTGTGGTTGATGTTGCTTTGATATTCCATTGTTTTTACCCTCTGTCTGCCCGGTGGGCGTTTTTTGTTTCTCACAGCGCAGCGAGACAAAAAACGATCCGCTGGCAGACAGGGGAGAACGAGTGCAGCGATGGTGGGAGGCCGGAGTGGTGGGCGTGGCAAGTGACAAACTCGCACTATCGTTTGGCGCGCGGCCAGCGCTTATCCGAACGGGCGGAAAAGGCCCGCTCTATGGGCCGTCCACCGGAGCTGCGCGAAGTGGAGCCAAGATGCGCGTCAGCGCCTCCTAGCTCTTGTTTTGGCTTGTCGGCCCCGGATACCAGGGGGATGTGCGGAAACTGCACATCCCCCTTCAAATCTGCAATGGCTCATGGAACATTCCGCGCCTATTTTGAGGATGTCGGCAGAGCTCTGTGAGCGAAGATCCGCTTCGCAGCCAACCCGTGAGGCGCGAGACAAATAGTTCGTTGCCCGCTGACAGACACCCGAGGTGAAACGAAGATGCTGCGGAAAAATGAGGTCGAAATGGTGTCAAATGGAGTTATCGGTAGGCGGCTCCTGAATGTCAGGGAGGCCGCCCAATATCTGGGGCTTGAAGTGGATACGGTCTACAAAAAGTCCAGGTTGCGGGAGGTTCCCTGCGTCAAGGTCGGTCGTGCGTTGCGGTTCGATGTGAAGGCGCTTGAGCGCTACATCGAGCAACACACAATCGAAACCATTGACTGAAGGGAGAAGCTAAAAATGTCTGTTCACAAATTATCTGAGGGCTTGTATGAGGTCCGCTGGAGAGAAGGAGGTCGCAACAAAAGCCAGACAGTTCATGGCGGCTTTGAACTGGCGAAGAAAATCTTACGCAAGAAGATGTCGAATCGAGATGAAAACCGTCATCTCGACATGAGGCGCGAGATCAACTATCGCATGTCGGATTTGATCGACCGCTACTGGACGCACTACGGCAGGAAGAAGCTCTCAGCGGATCGGGAAAGAAGCATCGTTGAGGGTATTCGATCCGAACTGGGCCGATTGTTCGTGCGGGAAGTGGACGGCGTAGCGGTACAACGCTGGTACGAAAACCTTACCGGAGAACGCGACCTGGCCGATAACACTGCTGTACGGCACTTCAATGTCATGCACCACATGATGGAGAAGGCTTCCACGATCTGGTCGAAGGAAACCGGTCTTGACCGGAATCCGGCAGACCATGTTGAGGTGAGGCGTCCCGACGCTGCCCGTGACCGTTATCTTTCGGAAGACGAACTTCGCGCGTTGAAAGTAGCGCTCGATGAACGTATATACCGGAAGGGCACAAAGGACCTCAATAAGACAAATCTTCGTCTGAGGTTGCTGGTGCTGATCTCCGTCGGAACAGGGATGCGGTCTGCGGAGATATTCCGGCTTTGCTGGTCGGACGTGATGGGCAGCGAAGGTTTGATCGCAGTCCGGGCAAAACTGAAGGGCGGCAAGATGCGTTATGTCCCGATGCCTCCAGAGTTGGCAGTTGAAATACGGAGGTATCCGGCGGTGATAGGTGAGGATCGAATTTTACCGCCGGAGCCGGGAGCAAAGAGCGGGCGGCAGCGAGTGGAGGGTAGCTTCGAAGACTTGCTCACGCGAGCGAATATTCGGGACTTCCGTTTCCACGATCTGCGTCACACCTTTGCCTCCTGGTACATGATGAAGGGCGGCGATCTTTACGAACTGGCAAAGATACTCGGACACTCGAATATCAAAATGACAGAACGCTATGCCAAGCTGGGGCAACAGCACATCGCCAGAACCGGTAACGTAGCGCGGGAAGTCTGGAAATTGATGGAGCGGGAGGAAACCGACAAGGCGAACTTCGGATGACGAATGTTCGGATATTGTTCGGACGACTAAAACACTAACTCTGTGGTTGCCGCTAAGTTCTTGAGAATGTGGTGGCCAGAGACGGGATCGAACCGCCGACGCCGGCCTTTTCAGGGCCGCGCTCTACCACTGAGCTATCTGGCCAAACTTCGCTCCCAGCTTCCCCTGCTGGCGAGGGACAGCGCACAAGCGGCGCGGCTATTCGCGATCGCGTTGGGTGTGTCGGTAAGCTTGCTCGATCCGGGCCATCTCTGACCTTCTGGAATCGCTCACGCTGGTTTCGCGCACAAGCTCAACACTGCGGCAAACAACTTTCAAAGTATAGCAACGCCTGGGCACAATCGCCAACCCGGGCTCCCACGCAACTACCAATGCACCGTCACCACCTTCTTCTGATAGCCAGCTCCTGCCTGCATCGGAATCGCTAGCGTCTTCAGTGCATCTTCAGCATCGCTCAGGCTTCCGCCATCAACGCTCAAATGGATCTTTGGCAGGTTCGTCCGGATGAACAACGTCTGGGTGCTGCCGCCCTGCGCTTCCAGAGTCAGGGTGAGTTGATGGGCAGTCGCCGCTTCATCCAGCACATTCATTTCTGCTGGCGCCGCGCCAGGCAGCGGCAGGGCGGTGTCCGCAGTGAAATCCATCCCAACTTCCACTGCAGGCAGTGGGAGTCGCAACTCGCGTCCGTCCCGTGAGACGATCGCACCAGGCAAGGTGCTAGCCAGTTTTACGCCGCTGCCTGCAAGCGAAACGATCATCTCTCCAGCCTTTCGTTCATATTTCAAATCAACAGCACTTTGTCCGACTTCTACGTGGTTCAGCACAGCACCTGGCCATTGCGCCGGCAGATGTGGATCAACTGTAACGGTTTTCTGTAGGGCGTCCACGGTCACGCCAAACAAGCCGCGGATTGCCGGCACAAGCACCATGGCAGAGGACCACATCTGGTGGCTCGTGCTTCGTCCAAACGGTACATAATAAGCGCCGCTCAGTAGTTCCGTCACAGCTCCGAGGTCTTGCTCCGTCGTGAGGTTCGTATTCTGCATCAAGTGCGCGTAACCTGCCAGTTCGTGGCCGGCACGATACTCCGCCAGCGACGCCCAGCCCGTGAACAGCGGCCACACCGAACCCTGGTGATAGCTGATAGGGTCATACACACTCGCATGCTCACTGACATCGCGCAGCCCCCAGTCGGTTGAAAATTCATGCGACGCCCATCGTTCGAACATCGCGTCGGCCTTCGGCAGTGACGCGCTTCCACTCCACCAGGCGATCGCAGGATAGATGCTCGGTGTTTTGTCCGGCGTGCCATCCGGGTTGTGACTGAAGGCGTACATGCCGTCCGGCTGCCCGTATTCGCTCAATATTTTTTCTCGGATGGCATCGGCGCGTTGCTGCGCCTTCTCAGCGTCATCTGTCTTACCTGAAAGCTTGCTGAGCATTGCCATAGCCGTGCTCGCCTGCTGATCCAGCGATGCCAGGTAAATTTCCTGCTTCGGCATACCCTGCGGCCAGCTTTCTACCCAGCCTGTACCTTGTGCATTGTCGTAAATACCGTCGCCATCCGTGTCGTGGGTTGACTCGAACGTCCACGCCTTCTCGATGGCGCCCCAGTTTGCCTGAAGAAACGAGTTGTCCCCGCTGGCCTTTACATAGTCAGCCACTGCCATCAGGAAGAGCGGCGTAGCATCAGCCGCTGCATATTCGTACGGCAGGTGCGCCCAGTCCACCTGCTCGGCAGTCTGCGAATATTCATGCGGCATCTTGCCATCGGCGCGCTGCCGTTTGATCAAAAAGGTCAAGGCGTCACGGGTGAGTTTGTAGTCGCCGTAGCTGTTGATGCCCCAGGTCGTGAACAGGGTGTCACGGCCGAAGAACCATCCAAAGCCGGGGCGTGCAGAACTTCCGGACGAATAGAAGCCGGCGACCATGCCGACTTCGCTGCCATGCCGCACCCGCACCTGGTCGATCGAAATGGCAGCCCATTGCAGATCACGATCAAATGCGGCATCCGGCGTCACAGCTGTGGTACGGGTGTCGAAGAAGTGGGCATAGTATTCAGCTGTTTTCTTGTACTCGGCGGCGGCCTGCTGGTTGAGCATCGCCAGTTTTCCGGCAAGCGCCTGCTCGGTTGCGGATTCCCCTGTTGTCCCCACTGCCATCAACAGCGGGTAGAAGCGGCCACTGTCTTTCTTCGGATCAAAATGCACAAGAAACTGCAGCGGATACGTATGCGGCTTCTCCTGGTAGGGTGCCAGGATTCCAGGTTCCGTGCCCGGCATGGCGACAGCGCCGGCAAGATGATCCAGGTCGGTGTGCAGCATGTACCAGCCTGCAGGATACTGCGCCCCCGCGCCGCCGGGCCTGGTTGTGTCATTCATGCCGGCGTCTGAAGCATTGACTTTGACCCATTCAGGACTCACATCACCGGAGAGGGGCGCCGGCCACATCGGCTTCACCTCCGGCGTAAAAGAAAATGTCAGCGACATGGGCCGGATAGATGTGAGCTGGAAAAGCGCCATGACTCCACCATTCGATCCCGACTGACCACCCTGCTGTGAGCATTGCGTCGCGAAAAGAATCTCCTTGAGCGTGAAGGCGATGTGAGAGTACGTAATCGTGGTGTGGTCGGGCGACACTTCAATCTCGGCCGCGTTCCCATTCACGTCGATGGGCACATCGTAGCCGTCAACATGCGCTTCGATGGTGAGATGGCTGAACAGCTTGACCGGAAAAATCCAAGATTCAAAGCTGCCGTCCTGCTGGCCCAGCAGCGCTCCACATTCCCCCGCGACGGTGAAGGGTTTGTCTGCTTCCACATGCTGACGGAGTGTGATGGGGCTTTCTGCAACCGGAAATGCGGGAATGGTTTGCAGCCAGTTCTGACCTGCGCTCCCCGTTTGGACCACGGCCATGCTGCAGACGACGAGAGCGGTCACCGGCGCAAGCATCAACCGTCCAAGCTGACTAAAAAGCCTGATGTACATTTTTTCTCCGCGCCCGACGAGCAAGGTTTTCTGGATCCCGAGCGCCGCGGCGATATGGCGATAGGATGCAGAACACACAGCCCTCATTCAGTAGAGCAGCTCTCCTCTTTCCACGCGCCTTGCCATTCCTGTCCAAGTCTGCGGTTTCTTCGAGAAAAAGGCCGATGCAAACCGAGCGTTCGGGTATACCTACAGGAGCACTACTCAAGCGAGCTGCCCATGACGATGCAACGAATTCGCACTCTTTCCTTGCTGCTATGCGCGCTTGTAGCGCTGGGCCCAGTGGATGCGCAACCTTCTCCCGCCTCAAAGGTTAGCGCAGCCATGACAACAAACGAGGCTCGCACGATCAAGGCTTACGATGAAGCGCGCGCGCATGGCCAGCTTGCACTGTATGCGTTCCTTTATGGCATGCCGAAGGGAGGCGATCTGCATAATCATCTGTCAGGCGCAATCTACGCGGAATCCTGGCTTCGTGCTGCCAGTGAAGATCACCTTTGCATCAACGTGAAGGAGCTTGCCTTTGAACATGTTGTCGATCGAGCGACCAGGCCGGAAGCTCCTCATTGCGATCCTCTGATCTCCGGCGAGGCTGCCGTTGCCGGAAGGGATGGCGAATTTCCAGCGGCATCGCTGGCTGACAATCAACCACTCTACGACGAGCTGGTTGATGCCTTTTCCATGCGCTCTTTCGTTGCCACCCCCGGAAATAGCGGGCACGACCATTTCTTTTCGACCTTTGACAAGTTTGGCGGCACCAGTCATACGCATATGCCCGAATGGTTGGATGAAGTGGCCGCCCGCGCTGCATCACAGAACGAACAATACCTCGAATTGATGCACACACCGCCGTTTGTCGAGGCCGCGAAACTTGCGGTCAGCACCGGCTATACAGCCGACTTCTCGGCTTATCGCCAGAAAATGCTGGATGCGGGATTACGCAACGACATTCAGCCCATCCGCTCCGAGATGGATGGCTACGTCAAATCACAGCGTGCGATGGAACATTGCGACACCCCGCAGGCGGAGGCGGCATGCGCGGTCAAGGTAAGCTTCATTTACCAGGTGCTGCGGAATTTTCCGCCGCCCGTCGTCTTCGCGCAGATCCTCCTCGGCTTTGAAGTGGCGGCGGCTGATCCGCAACAATTTGTGGCCATCAACCTGGTGCAGCCGGAAGACGACTTCTACGCCATGCGGGACTACCGGCTGCATATGCAGATGATCGCCGCTCTGCACAAATTCTATCCGGGCGTCCACGTCACTCTGCATGCCGGCGAACTGGCGCCCGGGCTCGTTCCACCCGATGGGCTGCGCTTCCACATCCGTGAAGCCGTCGAGACCGCGGGGGCCAAACGCATTGGGCACGGTGTAGACGTGATGTATGAAGACAATCCAGGGAAATTGCTGGAGGAAATGGCGGCAAAGCACGTCATGGTCGAAATAAATCTCACGTCAAACGAGGGCATTCTTGAGGTTGGTGGCCCGACCAGTCCTCTTCCCTATTACCTGGCGGCCGGGGTGCCGGTCGCTCTTTCCACGGACGATGAAGGCGTGAACCGCAGCAACATGACCCACGAATACGCAAAAGCCGCCACTCTCTATGGACTGTCGTATCCACAGTTGAAAAACATGGCCCGCAACAGCCTTACCTACGGCTTTTTACCCGGCGAAAGTCTGTGGCCAATCGCACCTGTGAACGCAATGTACCGCGAAGCAGCAGGGCCCTGTAGGTTGTCGCTGGCAAAGCTTGAACGCAATGCTCAAACCACTCCGGATCAGGCCTGCTCCAAATTCCTCGCTGCCAACGAAAAAGCCGCCATGCAATGGGAGATGGAAAACCGTTTCGCCGTCTTCGAATCGGGCCCTTCAAGGCAAAAGTTGAGAAGTTCGGCAGGTCCACCAGTTAGGTTGCTGGGCCGCTGGTAGACTGGATTTTCCTAATCCGCAAACTTTGGAAGAGCAGGCCCCTTGTCAGAAACTGAGAAAAATCCTGTTACCTACGCCGATTCAGGCGTGGACATTGAACGAGGCGACCGTGCGAAACAGCGCATAAAAACGCTCGCCAAAAGGACCTTTAATAAGCATGTTCTGAGCGAAATTGGCGGTTTTGGAGGGCTTTTTGGCTTGGATACTGCCAAGTACAAGCAGCCCGTCCTGGTTTCAAGCGCGGATGGCGTCGGCACCAAGCTGAAAGTAGCCTTTGAGCTGGGCATTCACCACACCGTGGGCGCCGACCTGGTGAACCACTGTGTGAACGACATCGCCGTTCAAGGCGCAACGCCGCTTTTTTTCCTCGACTACCTGGCTACCGGCAAGCTCGACAGCAATACCGGCGATGAACTGATCGAGAAAATTGTCACTGGCCTCTCCGATGCCTGCAAAGCCAATGGCTGCGCTCTGATTGGTGGAGAAACAGCGCAAATGCCTGGCTTTTATGCCGACGGTGAATACGACCTTGCCGGCTTCATTGTCGGTGTTGTCGACAAAGACCAGTTGATTACCGGCGCGAAGATCCAGCCGGGCGATGTACTGGTAGGCCTGCCTTCCACTGGCTTGCATACCAACGGCTATTCGCTCGCAAGAAAACTTTTCTTTGAGGTTGCAGGCTATCGCGCCGATCACTTCGTCAATGCTCTCCATGAAAAAGCAGGAACGGCACTGATGAAAACGCATCGCAGCTACCTGAGCATCCTCAAAAAGCTCGCGGCTGCAGATCTTGCTGTTGGCTTTGCACACATTACCGGTGGCGGCATTACGCAGAATCTTCCGCGCATCCTGCCTCGAGGCTGTGTGGCCCAGGTCGAAATCGGCAGCTGGCCTGTACTGCCAATCTTCGAACATCTTCGCGAACTGGGTTCAGTCAGCCAGGACGAAATGCTGCGCACCTTCAACATGGGGATTGGCATGATCGCGGTGATTTCTGCGGACAAGTTCAAGAAAGCCCAGGCGCTGCTTAGCCGCGCCGATGAGAAATTTTACGTCATTGGCCGTATTGTGAAACCCACTGTCAAGAATGATCCGTCACAGGACCGTAAGGTCATCTACACGTAATGGCAGGTGTCCGCAAACACCAGCTCGGCATCCTGCTTTCCGGCCGCGGCTCGAACTTCCTGGCGATTGCCGATTCGATTGACCAGGGCCGTCTACCGGACGCGGAAATCGCCGTCGTCATCTCGAACCTTGCCGACGCTCCCGGCCTTTCGGCGGCAAAGGAGCATGGCCTGCAAGCGATAGCAATAGAAGCCAAGGGCCGCAAACGTGCCGAACACGATCTTGAGATCGTCGAGACCCTGCGACGATGTCATGTTGACCTGGTTTGCCTGGCCGGCTATATGCGCTTGCTTTCGCCCGGCTTCATCCAGGAGTTTCCGCAGCGCATCTTGAACATACATCCTTCCCTGTTACCCGCGTTTCCCGGTCTTCATGCGCAGCAACAGGCATTCGATTATGGCGTCCGCGTGGCCGGCTGCACGGTCCACTTTGTGGATGAACAACTAGACCATGGCGTCATCATCACGCAGCGGACAATCGCCATTACAGACAGCGACAGCGTCGAGTCGCTTTCAAGTCGACTGCTCGCAGAAGAGCACTTAGCCTACACAGAAGCAATCGCCCAGGTGCTTTCAGGCGGTTACCGCATCGAGGGACGTCGCTACACACGCGCCTGACGCGAAGTAAGCTAAAACTAATTCTTTGGCAAAGTTGAAACGGCCGCAGTAGACTCGCGGACGACAAGTTCAGGCTGCATCAAGACTTCCGCCACAACTTCATTGGCCGGCGTTTTGATTTGTTCGAGCAGCATTCGCGCTCCCTCAATGCCCATGGCGCGCAGAGGCTGTCGCACGGTCGTCAGCTTTGGCGCCTGGTAGGACGCACCTAGAATGTCATCGAAGCCGACGACAGAAACATCGCCTGGCACGGCAATGCCATGATTGCGGAGTGCCGACATGGCGCCGATGGCCGAAATATCGTTGAAGCAGAAAATGGCAGTAAAAGGCTTGTCCTTCTTGAGTAGTTTTTCTACTGCTTCAAACCCGACCTGCGGCGAAGACCGGCTGTCGTCAAGCTGCATGCACAGGTCACTATCCAGCGCCAGCCCCAGCGCTTTCGCCGCTCGCTCGATGCCATTCCAGCGGTATTCGGAATCGACAATCTGTTTTGGCCCGCGCATGCAGGCGATCTGTCGATGACCCAGGTCATAGAGATGGCTGAGTGCAAGCTGGGCCGCTTTGTCATGATCCAGCGCGATGTTGGTATGGGCGGCACCTTGCCGGTCGGATGAAATGGTAACCACCGGTCGCGCGCTCTGAATGACACATGGGGTATTCAGCAGGAGAAAGCCGTCAACAGCACGTTCCTCGAGCATGGTCGAATAACGCTCGATGAGTTTCTCATCCCAGTGATGACTGGCTGTCAGATAAAAGTACTGCGCCTTCAGCAGCTGCTCTTCCACGCCGCCCATCACCTGCGTGAAGTAACCCTCGCTCAGGTCCGGAGAGATGACGCCGATGGACATACTGCTGCTCATCCGCAGCGACCTGGCAAAGAAGTTGGGACGGTAGCCAAGTCGTTCCGCGGCTTCGCTTACACGATCGCGCGTCCTTTGCGGAATGGCGCGGCCGGCAGGTGAATCATTCAATACCAGGGAGATGGTCGTAGGCGACAAACCAAGATGCTCGGCGAGCCGGTTCAGGTTCATCGGCGCAGTCTTCCTGGTTGGACGCGTTTGAGGAACCACGATTGACTTCAGATTCCTGGCAGGCCCACTTGCTTTTTTGGTTTTCTGCGCAGGTCTTTTCGGCTCTTCAGAAATCGACATGTACCTTCCGTACGGCTAGCTTTGCTGCTGGGGGAAGTCTAGAGCAGAAGCACAGGCAGTGCCATACGAAAGAATACTCACGAGCAGGCCATTCCCGCGCCAAAGCCTTGTGGCAACGTGCCAAACCGTCTGTATTGAGCCTACTGATTGACACCGCTCGCGAGGAAGCCGCCATCCACTACCAGGATCTGGCCGGTGACAAACGACGAGGCGGCTGACGCGAGGTAGACGGCTGCGCCCTGCAACTCTTCAGTCTTGCCGAAGCGTCCCATCGGTGTCCGCATCAGCAATTCTTTGCCACGGGGTGAATTATCCAGCAGGTTCGCATTCAGTTCGGTGCGGAAGACGCCCGGCGCGATCGCATTCACCAGCACGCCTTCTTTAGACCACTCGACCGCGAGTGAACGAGTCAAGGCTGCGACGCCTGCCTTGGACGAAGCATAGGCAGCCACTTCCATCAGCGAGACGAAGGTGTTCAGCGACGCGATGTTGATGATCCTTCCCGCCTTGTTCGCCAGCATGTGTGCGCCGAAGATCTGGCAGGCGCGCAGCGTTCCGGTCAGATTCACGTCGACGATCTTCTGCCACTCGCTCTCGGGAAATGAAACCGTCGGCGCACGCTTGATGATGCCGGCGCAGTTGACCAGGATGTCGATTTTCTTGAAGCGTTCTTCGCAGGCCGCGAGCAAAGCATGCAGGGATGCTGCATCGAGTACATCGCTGGGCTGCCGGATGCTGTTGCGCCCGATGGCTTCGATCTCGGCGGCAGTGCTCTCCACCTGCTCCGGACGACGCGCGGAGGCGACGACATCGGCGCCAGCATGAGCCAGGCCGAGGCTGATGGCTCGACCGATGCCCGAAGTACCGCCGATGACGACTGCCGTTTTACCAGTCAGATCGAAAAGAGAAGGGATTGTTGCCAATGGAGCTCCTTGCATACGTGCAGCGAGAATTTAGGATACGCCGACGTACTCGACGCCGGTCATCTGCTCGGAAATGTGCCAGAGTCGCGCGGCGCTGACTGCATCCAGCGCCTGCGGCTTCGGCTTGACTTCTACCGGGTTACCCTTGATCTCGGCAATCCCATCCGGGCCGTAATAGTGGCCGGCCTTCGCGTCCGGCGAAGTTGCGGCATAGAGCAGCGGCAGGGCGCCGCGTGCCTCCGACTGGGCGAACAGCGAAATCACAACGCCGACGACTTTGGCTTTCAGATCGGTCCCCATACCATTGGCCACGATGTTCGTCGAAGCCACCCCGGGATGCGCGATGATGCTGCTGACGTCCTTGCCGGCGCGCTTCAGACGGCGGTCGAGTTCCAGTCCGAAGAGCAGGTTGGCCAGCTTCGATTGCGAATAGGATTTGCGTGGATCGTAAGCGCGCTCCCAATTGGGATCTTCGTAGCGCATGCGGCCACCTTTGTGCGCAATCGACGCGACAGTCACGACTCGGCTGCCCGGGGTCTTCAACAGTGCCGGCATCAGTTCGCCGGTAAGGGCAAAGTGGCCCAGGTGGTTAGTACCGAATTGTGCCTCAAAGCCTTGTTTCGTCGCCTGGCGCGTCGGGAAGGACATCACACCCGCGTTGTTGATGAGAATGTCGAGCTTGCGATCCCGGGCGACAAACGCTTCGGCGAAGGTCTTGATGGATTCCAGGTCAGCCATGTCGACTTTGGCGACCTCAACCTGGGCCTGGGGAACCGCCGCGATTATTTTCGCTTTGGCTTGCGCGGCCTTCTGCTCATTGCGGCAGGCGAGAATCACCGTTGCGCCGGCACGCGCCAGCTCGAGCGCTGCCTGGTAACCGATGCCGCTGTTCGCGCCGGTGACGATGGCTAATTTGCCGGCCTGCGAAGGAATATCTTTTGCGATCCAGTGGCTCATGTATTTGCTCTCTCTTTGTTTCAGTTTAACTCTTGGAATGCTGCTCTACGCCTGGGTTTCCTGCTGCTCGCCTGCTTCGCCGAGGGTGAGGCTGATGGTGCGTTTGACTTTGCCGCGATAGAAGGTGACCTGCACGGTGTCGCCTGCGCGATGCTGGTTCATGATGTCGTTGATGTCCTGCGTATTGCTGACGGACTGGCCGGCAATCGATACGATCAGGTCACCCCCGAGATAGATGAGGGTATTGCCGAGATAGGCCTGTTCACTGCCGCCACGCAGCCCAGCGCGGTCAGCCGCGCCGCCCGACAGGGTTCGCTGGATCAGGACGCCCGCATTGGCTGCCAGGCCCATCTGTTCGGCCAGATCCGGCCCGACGGGCAAAGACACGATGCCGAGCGATGGACGCCGAATGCGGCCATACTGCGCGAAATCCTGCAGCACGGCTTTCGCAGTGTTGATGGGAATAGCGAAGCCGATGCCGGCGCTCTGCTCTACGGCTACCTGCGCGTTTGGGTCGGTGGCGATCAGGGAATTGATGCCAATGACCTCACCGTGCAGGTTCAGCAGCGGACCGCCGGAGTTGCCGGGATTGATAGCCGCGTCGGTCTGAATGGCATTGTCGATCAGGTTGCCCTCCGGACCACGCACAGAACGCAATGCGCTGATAATGCCGGTCGTCATGGTGCCGTTCAGTCCGAAGGGATTACCGATGGCGAAGACCTTCTGACCGACCTGCAGGTTCTTCGAATCGGCGAGGACAACTGGCGTTAAATTAGGCGCGTCGATCTGCAGCAGCGCAAGGTCGTCACCCTTGTCGCGCAGAACAACTTTGGCCTTGTAGCGACGCTTGTCGCCGACCGTGACTTCAATCTCGCGGCCGCCTTCGATCACGTGGTAGTTCGTAATGATGTGGCCCTGCTTGTCAATGATGAAGCCGGAACCCTGGCCCTGCTGTGGTACGGCTCCGTAGAAAAAGTTGTACGAGACCGAGGTCGAGGTGATGTTCACGACCGCGGGCAGCACATGGTGATAGACACTCATGTTGTTCTGCTCTTCCGAGTCGTAGGCCTGGTCGGCGCTTGCCTCTGTTAGGTGCACGGGCAGGCTCAACTTCGGCAGTTCGCCGTTGGTGATTGGCAGCTGGCCAATGCTCATGAAGTTCTTGCCGGAAACGATGTACCAGAAAGCGCCGACAAACAGGCAGATCAACAACAATCGACGCAGCGTGCTTTGACGTCTCATGGAACGTCCCTTTCGTGTTTCATGTTTTTCGCCCGCCTTGCACAAGCGGCTGCGGGCTCGACTGGGCTGAAAGCTTGGTCCATACCTGCTCGACTGCCAGGCGCATGTCTTCTAAAGACCCGGTATTTTGCAGAACGATATCGCAGAGCGGAATTTTTTCTTCGTCCGGGATCTGAGCTGCGATGCGCGACTCGGCATCCGCGCGCAGCACTGCCAGTTTAGCCGGATCATTTTGCGGCAGGCCGGCCCGTTGGATGAAGCGCTCGATCCGCAGTTCGCGCGGCGCTGTTACCAGGATCACCCGGTCGAAGCGGTCGCGCCAGCCCGGAACTGTCCCGTCGCGTTCAGCTTCGAAGATCAGCGCTGACTCAATGACAGCGACGGCTTCCGGCTCGCGGGCGAACAGTTCCCGCATCCACTTTTCCTGTGCGGCGATGACTGCCGGATGCACGATCAGCGACAGTTCGCGAACACGGCCCTGCTGGAACGAAAGGTCGGCAAGTTTGCGGCGATCGAGGGAGCCGTCGGCGCGGACAACAGCTTCGCCGAAGTGCTCGACGATGGCTGCGAAGACCGGCTGGCCAGGTTCCATCAGCGCGCGTCCGACGGCATCGGCTTCGATGACATGGGCACCGCCATCGCGCAGCATGGCCGCAACGGTCGACTTACCACTTCCCAGGCCACCTGTCAGTCCAACTCGCAACATGGTGACGCTAGACCGGCAGTCCGCGACGCAGACGGGCTGCGCGTACGGTGTTGGCCATCAGCAGCGCAATGGTCAGCTTGCCGACGCCGCCGGGTACCGGCGTATAGGCTCCCGCAACCGCAAAGGCTGCGGGATGGACATCGCCGACCAGGGTCGAGCCCTTCAGCAGGAACATCTCTTCCCGTCGCGCATCGCCGGCGAAGAAGCTATCGAACTCTTCCCGGGTAGTGACGCGGTTGATGCCGACATCGATCACGGTAGCGCCCGGTTTTACCATGTCAGCAGTTACGTAGCCCGCCCGGCCGATGGCCGCGACGAGGATATCGGCACGGCGGCAGTGTTCGGCGACGTCCTGCGTCCGCGAATGGCAGATGGTGACCGTGGCGTTCTCCTGCAGCAGCAAAATGGCCGTCGGCTTGCCGACGATATCGCTCCGCCCCAGCACCACTGCTTCTCTGCCGGCGATGGGAATACCGCTCCGCTTCAAAATTTCGATGATACCGGCAGCTGTGCAGGGCGCCAGTGCCGGTTGACCGGTCTGCAGCCGCCCTACACTCACGGGATGGAAACCGTCGACATCCTTTTCCGGTGCTACGGCCTCAAGCAATCGTTTGGCATTTACCTGCGGCGGCAGTGGCAACTGCAGCAGGATGCCATCGATGTCATCGCGAGCATTCAATTTCGCGATCAGCGCCAGCATTTCGTCGGTCGTGACCGTGTCGGGAGGGGTGATCAGGTCGCTGTAGATTCCAAGCTCTCCGCAGGTTTTCACCTTGCTGCGAACGTAAATCTCTGAGGCCGGCACGTGTCCCACCAGGACTGCAGCCAATCCAGGACGAATGCCCTGGGCAGCAAGCGAAGCGACATCGGCAGCCACTTCCTGCTGGATGTCAGCCGCGATGCCGGTCCCGTTCAAGATACGCGCGACGGCCTGGGTAGCGCTGATCGTTTGAGCCATTTCGATTGAAAATCCCCCAATTTGCATGGTACTTGATGCGGCTGCTCTCCAGTGAAATGCCGCCACAGCACCAGTTTGAGGCCTGATCACCGGAAGCAGAACATCATGGCTGGCTTTAGACTGGTTGCATGATGGTTTCTCCGCACGCTGCAGCCCTGGCCCTGCTCGCCTGCCCGGTTTGCCGGGGTGGGCTAGCCACTAAGCCAGATGGGGAGCACGTCTTTGTCGTTTGCGTAGATTGCGGCAAAACCTACCCCATCGTCGACGGTATTCCTGTCCTCATCTCCTCGCGAAGTATTTGACTGTCGGCTAAAAGCCCGGTATTGCGGGCGATTCGCCCCGCCAACGCAAGAACTCCCAGCCAGATCTTGGCAGCGGATTCTGCACGCCTGCTCGACTGCGCTGGAGCAGAGTAGTACCACGGAGCAGCAGTTGTAAACTTTTGTACACGCCCATGCGGCGATAGAGACGATTTCCGTATCCAACCTTCCACATACTGAAGACAACAACGGTCCACAGGGGTGAAGAGGACGGCATGGCTGAGCAAACAAAAGTTGAGAAATTCACTGCCGCGGATTTGCAGAGCCTCCGTACAGAACTGGACAATGATTCCATTGATTCATGGCAGGCAGCCGACATTGTCAGCGACTTCCTGACCGGTCGCGGCTACGGCGCCTGTGCTCACCAGATCCGGAGTGCCATGCTGCGCATTGAAGGCGGACCCCGTAATTTTCTGCGCATGCAGGAAGAACTGGAAAAAGTTGCCTTTGTGATGTAAGCCCTTGCTCTACTCGTACTTAAGGCTTTCAACAGGATCTAGTTGCGCGGCGCGGGTCGCCGGGAGCGTGCCGAAGATGACGCCCACCACCATGGAAGACAGCAATGCAATGATGACCGACAATCCCTTGATCGGAATCGCGTAACTAGTGAAAAGCCGTACAGACAACGGGATGGCCATGCCGACGACTGAGCCGACAATACCGCCGGCGAGCGAAATCAGTACCGCTTCTACCAGGAACTGAAGCTTGATTTCGCGCGACGTTGCGCCCAGCGCCTTCCGTATGCCGATTTCTCGGATCCGTGCTCGAACATTGGCCAGCATAATGTTCATGATGCCAACGCCGCCGACTGCAAGCGTGACCAGGGCAACCAGCAGCAGGACAGCTGTCAGAGCGTCCGCCGACTTGCCCGCGACAGTAATCAATTCTGTAAGTGTCTGGGCCTTGTAGACAGAATCTGACTTGTGCCGTGAGCGAATGACCGTAAGAATCTGTTTGGTCGCTTCTTCTACATCGCTCTGGTCTCGGATCGAAAAAAAGATTTGCTTCACGGTGTCGGTGCCAGTGAAGTAGCGGCCTACGGAATAAGGAATGAGCACGGTCTGGTCAGCGATTTCAGATTGACCGAAAGTGTCAACCCGTTCTGCAAAAATCCCGATGATGGTAAAAGGAATGCCGCTTAGCTGAATGCTTTGATTAATGGCTGCGTCAGTTCCACCAAACATCTCCTGTGCAAACGGGGCCGTCACAACGGCCACCTTGGCATGAGTCTCGTCATCTTCCTGGTCAAAGAAACGTCCGGATTTGACCACCAGGTTGCGCACGTCGCGGTACTCAGGTGACACACCCAGAACGAGGATGTCCTTTGAAACCCCCGACCGGAAAGAGATTCGGTCTCTAATTTCAATCATGGGAGACGAAACCGACACACTTGGTACCTGGGCGTCTACCTGTCTTTCGTCATCGCGCGTCAGCAGGTCGTTGCGGTAGGTATCGCCGATCGAACCGGCGCCGCCTCCCGCGTAGTCCACCTCAACCATGTTGGTGCCAATGCCCTGGATCAGTTTCTGGACATAATTCTTACCGGTCAGGCCGATGGTCGTTACCAGGATCAATGACGCTGAGCCAATGACCATGCCTAAAGCCGTCAGGGCAAAGCGCACTTTGTTTGCGCGGAAACTGTCGAAGGCGAGACTGATGATCTCGCTTAACACCATCGTGCGTTTTGCACTGGCCAGTGTCCGCTCGAACCTGGTGTTGCGTACCTGCGTGGGAGTCATCAATACGATCAGATGCTTTTTAGAGTTTGCAGGCTTCATTTTGGCCGAAGCTGTCATCAAACGTTACGGCAAATGAATATTCTGCTAATAGCAAGCTGAACTACCCCATTTGCCAAGTAGTTAATGAGCGCCGGCCCAAGATGGCCGTGCGTATTGGAAAGGGCAGCATTTTACGCAGGCTAACTTCTTCTACGTAAGATTCTCTTTCTTTGTGCAGGGATGCGCATCCGCGCCGGCCTTACCTTTGCCGGCTGAACCCTCGGATGAAGAGCAAATTCTCTGCCGCCGCAGTAAATAACCGGAGGCAACACCGCAGTGATTCAACGCAATTCAACCTTAACCGCACGTTCTCTGCTGTCACCATCCTCGCTTTTCAAGGCAGCCCGCAGTAATCCCCTAACATCCGCCCTTGTTTTGGGCGCATTGACCATCTTTTCCGGAGCACGCCTGCAGGCGCAGGCCGTATTCGGCTCCATCGTCGGCACCGTCACGGATTCAACAGGTGCAGCCGTGCCCAACGCGACGGTCATCATTACGGACACCAACAAAGGCACTACGCAGACGGTGCAATCGAATGCCAGCGGTAACTACACCGCTTCCCGGCTCATTCCTGACTCCTATTCAATTAAGGCCACCGCGCAGGGATTTTCGCCTGCCCAGGCTGACAATGTCGTGGTCTCTGCCGACACGTCGCCCCAGGTGAACTTGGTGTTCCAGGCAGCGGGCGGCAGCCAGACCGTCACCGTTACGGGAGCAGCGTCTGCCCTGCAGACCGACCGGGCCGACGTCGGCAGTGTGATCGACAACACGCAGCTGCAGAACCTGCCCAACCAGAACCGCAACTTTACGACATTCGCCCTGCTGACCCCGGGCGTACAGCGCGGTTCCTTCAACATTTCGCCAACCGAGAACCCGCAGGGCACCCAGTCGCTCGAAGTGAACGGTTCGAACTACGGTTCCCTTGGCTATTACCTGGACGGCACGGACAATCGTGAGCCGATCGACGGCATCATTGTTGTCAACCCGACGCTTGATTCGGTCAGCGAATCGAAGATCGACACCGAAAATTTTCCAGCGGAGTTTGGCGGCGCAATTGGCGGTAACGTCTCGGCGCAGACCCGTTCAGGCGGCAACACCGTTCATGGTGACTTGTTTGAATTCCGGCGCAGCGCCGCTCTTGAAGCCCGCGATCCCTTCACGCAGTCGCAGCCCGATCCAGTTACCGGCAAGTACATTCCGAGCCAGTTGTATAACCAGTTCGGCGGGTCCATCGGTGGTCCGATTATCAAGGACAAGGCTTTCTTCTTTGGCGACTACCAGGGAACGCGGCAGAAGATCGGCAGCAGTCAGCAGCAGAATGTGCCGACAGCACTGGTGCGCAGTACCTGCCTGAACGCAGCCAGCGGTACCTGCGATCTGACGCAGTATGGCGGAGGCGTCATTTCCAGTACCCTGATCACCCCACAGGGCCGCGCCCTTTTGAGCGCACTGCCAACGCCCAATGCAGGCGCGGCAGGTGCCATCACCAACAACTATGTAGGCTCAGGCAACGGCAACAACAACGGCGACCAGGCTGATGTCCGCCTGGATGACCAGGTGAGCGGCGGTCTGCATGCCTTCGCACGCTATGACTATTCCCGCTTTACCCTGTTTGGCGAGCCGGTCTTCGGCGCGGCAGGCGGCACCGGCTTCGGTCTTGGTGGTACGACGGGAACCGACACCGTCCAGAACCAGAGCGCAGCCGGTGGTTTCGACTACGCGCTAAGCTCCAGCCTGTTGACTGACTTCCGTTTTGGCTTCCTTGACTATCATGTCGATGAGAACAAGATCGATGCCGGAACCTTTCCCGCAACTGCGGTCGGCCTGCCGAACCTGAACACAGGCAATGCCGATACCTCCGGCTCACCTACCTACAACGTGGTGGACGGCAGCGTCAGCAACTTTGGCGACCAGGGCTGCAACTGCCCTCTGCGCGAGAGTGAACAGGTCTTCCAGGTGAACAACAACTGGACCAAGACCTTTGGCAATCATTCGGTACGCTTCGGCGGCGATCTTCGTTACGCTTTTAACCTGCGGAATGCCAGCGACAACAACCGTGCAGGCGAACTGCAGTTCAGCAACAGCACGCCGGTCGTCAATGAAGCGGGTGGCACGACGAAGCTGGGTCTCGCGTCCGTGCTTACGGGACAGGTCGCAAACTTCCTTCGCTTTGACGTCTTCGATCCCAACGCAGCAACACACCAGAAGCGTGGTGCGTTTTATGGGCAGGACAGCTGGCGCGTGACTCCGAAACTGACGGTCAACTATGGCGTTCGCTGGGACATCATCTTCCCTGAAACTGTCACCAGTGCCGGGCAGGGCGGCTTTACCGACCTGACCAACGGCGTGATTCGTGTCGCCGGGATTGGCGGCATCGGCACGAATGGCAACGAGAAGGTGGACCTGCTGAACCTGGGCGGACGTTTTGGCTTTGCCTACCAGGTTCGTGAGGGGACGGTGATCCGTGGGGCGATCGGACAGGTCTATGACAACGTCGGCTTCTTCGGCACCATCTTTGGTTCGGCTCTTTCGCACAACATTCCAGCGTTGACGTCAGAGAACGTCGGCAGCACCAGCGCAGCCACTCCTGCCTACACGTTCGCTACGCTACCGGCTCGCCCGGCGGCAACGCCGATCCCGGCGAATGGTCTGATTCCGATCGTGAATGGCGTTGGCTACAACGTCCGACCGAACACACTGCTTCTTCCGAAGGTGGACCAGTTCAACCTGACCCTGCAGCAGGAAATCACCAAGGAGATGACCTTCACCCTGGGCTACATCGGCAACATCGGCGAGCGTGTGTATCCGGGCGAGACGGAAGGCTACAACCTGAATGAGCCTGTGCTTCCGACTAACTCTGCTGACCTGACTGCGACCGACGCCAACACAACGCCCGGCGTACGGAGCCGCGATCAGCGTCGTCCTTACTACAACCGTTTCCCTGGCACAGCATGCTGCACCCAGGACATTAACTCCGTAGCTCCGAATGCACGTGAAACCTACAACGCCCTGCAGACAACAGTTGAACAGCGCTTTTCTCATGGCTTCCAACTGTTAGCGAATTACACCTGGTCCCACGCCCTCAACTATGGTTCCACGTACTTCAACAATGATCCGCATGTTGAAAAGGGATCGAGCGATACCAATCGCAGCCAGTTGTTCGTCCTGAGCGGCATTTATGAATTGCCTTTCGGTAAGGACAAAATGTTCGCCAACAGCAGCAATCGCTGGATGAACTACGCCGTTGGTGGCTGGCAGCTGGCCGGTACCACGACCTGGGAAAGCGGCCTTCCATTTACGCCAACCTACAGTGAATGTGCCTCTGATCAGGACATTGACACCAACTCGAGCAGCCCTGGTTCCTCCAGCGATTGCCGGCCCGACAAGGCTGGTGATGGGGCCACGCAGGCGTTCGTCCACAATGCTTCATCCTACGATGCGACCACACGTAGCCGGCGCATCTTTACACCGGTTGATCCACTCACAACGAACGGTGCCGCTTCCGGCGCGTTCATTCGTCCCGGTTTTGGGACCATCGGTAACATTGGACGCAATGCGTTCCATGGACCGACGGACTACTTTGCGGATGCATCGCTGTTCAAGAACTTCAGCATCACGGAAGGCGTGAAAGGCCAGTTCCAGTTCCAGGCCTTCAACGTCTTTAACCACGTACCCCTCGGCCTGCCGAATGGTACTAACTCACGCTGCGTGGATTGCACCACTGGCGACGCAGGTCTCATCACCAGCGTCGACAGCGCAATCTCAAACAGCGGTCAGCCCTACATGCGTCAACTGCAGTTTGGTGCGAAGATCAACTTCTAATCACAGCTGCATGTAAGCAATAGAAAGGCCGCCAGTCATGGCGGCCTTTTCTTGTGTTCTGAACGGATTACTTTACATACTTGTCATACCAGCCGAACCAGGCCACGTAGCGGTCGCGGATGAAGCTTGGCCGCGTGAAGCCGTGGAACTGGCCGGGGTACACGATCAACTCCGCCGGCACACCTACGCTTTTCAGCGCCTGGTACATCTGTTCTCCACCGGCCAGCGAGACGTTGAAGTCCTTGTCGCCGCCCATGAAGAGGGTAGGTGTGTTGATCTTTTCAACGTGGAAGAACGGATAGGACAGTTTGATATAAACATCAGGATTTTTCCATGGTGGCCCGAGTTCGTTGTCGTACTGCTGGATGTATTCGTCGATGCCATACATGCCGAAGAGATTGCCGGTGCCGGCGCCACTCGAGGCTGCCTTGAAGCGCGTGTCCGAGGCGATGGTGTAGTCGGTGAGGATGCCGCCGTAACTCCAGCCGCCTATGCCTAAATGATTCGCGTCGATATTCCCGGTCGCAACTGCCGCATCGACCATTGCCAGCAGGTCCTTGACCTCCTTGTTGCCCCAGTCTGCATTGATCGTCCTGGAGTAGTCGTGCCCGCGACCCGTGCTGCCGCGATAGTTCACGTTCAGCACGGCGTAACCGTGCGCCGCGAACATCTGGCGCTCCACTGAAAACTCATGCGCATCCTGCGAAGTGGGGCCGCCGTGAATTCTCAACAGCATTGGCGCCTTGGTGCCCGGCTTGTAACCGACAGGCATGGTAAGCAGGCCATGCACTTCATTGCCGTCTTTCGTTTTCGCGGAGATGTCGGTCGTAGCCGCCAGGTCAAGCTGGTCGACCAGCGCCTTGTTGTGGCTGGTCAGTTGACGCAATTTTCCTCCATCCACGGCGAAAAGCTCCGCAGGCCCGGCGTCGTTCGACCACAACGTCACGACGTGGCCCGCCTGTTGCGCGAGGCCGCTGGCAACACCCTCACGCGGAGCCAGCATGGTGGGCGCGCTGCTCTTGCCTGAAGCTTCAAGGCTGACTTCGGCCACATACTCTGTGCGGTCATCTTCAACCGTCGTCAGCAAGGCACGGCCCTCTTCGGTAAAGAGCGGCCGTCCGACGGTACGATCCAACGAAGCTGCAACCACCTTCGGCCCGCCGCCCGCCGCGGGAACGACTGCAAGGCGCGGCAGGTCATACATCGAGTAGTTTGTGGCCACACCCTGCCGGTAGGCGATCAGTTTGCTATCCGGACTCCAGCCCAGCGGTCCATTGTCCATGCCTGTGAATGTCGTCAACTGGCGCGGGGTTGAACCGGGTTGCGCGTCCACCACAAAGACGTCGCTGTTCTGGGTGCGATCGGGATCGGGCGCGTCGTGATTACTGATGAAGGCAATCTGCTTGCCGTCCGGCGACCACTCTGCTTCGCCTTCTTCATACTTGTCGTCATTGATGACCTTCTTCAACTGCCTGGTTGCAATGTCGAACAGGAACAGGTGAGCGTGCTTGTCTGTCAGGTAGCCTTCAACATCCTGCTTGAAGTGGTAGCGGTCAATGACGATTGGCTTTGGCGGCTTGGGCTTGGCGTTTTTGGCATCGTCGTCCGGTTCGTCTTTCGCTCGCAGCGTCAGGAGCAATTGCTTCGAGTCAGGAGACCAGCGGTAGTCTTCGAGATTTTCTTTGACGTCCGTCAACTGCCGAGCTTCGCCGCCTCGGCGATCGAGCACCCATACCTGGTCACCCTTGGCCTTGCCAGGTCGCGATGAAGTAAAAGCGAGATACTTTCCATCCGGGCTCCAGCGCGGCGCACTGACCGAATCGGTGCCGTAGGTCAATTGCAGGTCGGCTGTTCCATCCCAATTGACCATCCACAACTGCGAAATGTTCTTGTCCTCTTCTGTATCAACGGTCGACAGCGTGTAGGCCACGTGTACCCCGTCGGGCGACAGCATCGGATTGCCGACATGCATAAGTTTGGCCACATCATCCGGAACCATCGGGCGCCTTGCAGCTTGAGCCTGCAGAAGCGGAGTAAGACCAAGAGAAAGAGTGAACAAGAAGGCGGGCAGGATTGGACGGGCCATGCGTTGCAGTTTAACCGATAGGACCGAATCACCCCGGCAAAAAGGCTGCATGCAGCTTGCCACCATGCTTGAAACCATTCGTGCTCTGGCACATTCCTGCGGCATTGCATAGACTTGGCCTGCAAGAATTACAAGGAAATTGAGGCAGCAACATGAAGAGCAGCTTGGCCATCATCAGGGCATTGGCATTGACCGGCACGCTGTCAGCCGCAGCGGTCTATGGAGTACACGCACAATCATCCAGTGGCCACGCAGGTCAGAAAGGCTCGCACGTAGCCGTCGACCTGAAGACGCAGCCATGGATGGACAAGAGTCTGAGTCCTGACAAGCGTGCTGACCTGGTACTGAAGCAAATGACGCTGGATGAAAAGATCCTGCTGCTGCATGGGAACGGCATGGCGCACGTCGGCAATTGGCAGATGCCGCTGACGAATCAGTCGAACGGTGGCGCAGGCTACATCGCCCCAATTCCGCGCCTGGGTATTCCGGGGATCAATATGTCGGATGCGGCGTACGGCGTACGGTCGTCGGGGGAAAACGGGCGCTATTCGACAGCACTGCCGAGTAATGCCGGGGCTGCGGCAAGCTGGGACCGCAAGGCCGCTTATGAATATGGCGCACTGATCGGTCGAGAATTGCGGGCACAGGGCTACAACATGACGCTGGGCGGTGGAGTAAACCTGACGCGAGAGCCGCGCAACGGCCGCACCTTTGAGTATCTAGGCGAAGACCCTGTACTTGCCGGGACCCTCGTCGGCCAGTTGATGACCGGCGAACAGGCACAGCATGTAATCGGAGACATCAAGCATTACGCCATCAACGATCAGGAGACTGGCCGCAATATCGTCAACGCCATCATTTCGAAGCGGGCCATGCGCGAAAGCGATCTGCTGGCATTTCAGATTGGCATCCGCGACGCCCATCCTGGTGCAGTCATGTGCTCGTATAACCGCATTAATGGCGACTATGCCTGCGAAAATGAATACCTGTTGAAAGAAGTGGTTAAAGGCGACTTCCAGTTTCCGGGCTTTGTGCTGTCTGACTGGGGTGGGACGCACTCAACAGTCAAGGCGTCGCATGCGGGTCTCGATAATGAAGAACCAATGGCTGACTTTTTTGGCCCCGCGCTTAAGAAGGCAGTGGAGACGACGAAACAGGTATCCCTGGCCGAGATCAATGACCACGCGCACCGGATGCTGCGCTCTTATTTCGCGGACGGTGTCATCGATGATCCAGTCCAGAAAGGTGTCGTCGATGTCGAGCGTGATCTGGATGTATCCCAGCACATAGAAGAAGGCTCGATCGTCCTGCTGAAAAACGAAAAGAGCATCCTCCCGCTGGAGAGCAACAAAGTCCATTCCATTGCGATTATCGGCGCGCATGCGGATGTCGGAATGCTCTCAGGCGGAGGCTCCGCCCAGGTGGATCCTCCAGGCGGCAATGCCATCGCACCGCCTGGACAAGGCGCTACACACTGGCAGGACCATATCTGGTTTCCGACTTCGCCGCTTAAGCAGATGCGCGCAGCCATGCCATTGGTTGAAGTCACGTATAACGCCGGAGAGGACCCTGCCGCAGCGGCAGCCGCAGCGAAAAGTGCAGACGTCGCGATCGTCTTTGTGCAGCAGTGGGAGAGTGAAGGCATGGACCTGCCAACGCTCGCCCTGCCCGACAACCAGGACGCGCTGGTCGAAGCAGTAGCCGCAGCGAACCGTCATACGATCGTCGTGCTTGAAACTGGCTCGGTCGCCTTGATGCCGTGGGCCGACAAGGTTGAAGGCATCGTAGAAGCCTGGTATAGCGGCTCACGCGGGGCGACTGCGCTGGCGAATGTTTTGACCGGCGTCGTCAATCCATCAGGCAAGACCGCGAACACCTTTCCACTGGCGGACGCTGACCTGCCACACACCACCATTCCTCCGCTGCCTGAAGAAGACAAGGGTCAGGGCACGCACGCTGTCAATGCCGGCGGTGATGCTCGCTCGCAGTATAGCGTGCACTACGATGAAGGCCTGAAGGTAGGCTATAAGTGGTATGACAGCGAACAAAAGCAGGTGCTGTTTCCTTTTGGCTACGGCCTCTCCTACACGAGCTTTGCGTACTCGCACTTGAAGGTAATTCCAGGAGAAAGTCCGAAGCTATCCTTCACGGTAAAGAATAGCGGCAAGCGCGCCGGGGCTGAGGTTGCGGAGGTTTACGCAATGCTGCCGGCCTCTACGGATGAGCCTCCCAAACGCCTGGTCGGCTTCGAAAAGCTGATGCTCGAAGCTGGACAAAGCCGCGAAGTCTCCATCGACATTGACCCGCTTTATCTGTCGATCTACGACGAAGCGAGCGGCAGGATGAAAGTGGTGCAGGGTACTTACACCTTTGCTGTTGGTGGCTCCTCGCAATCGCTGCCGTTGAAGCAGCAAATTGAACTGGCCGCAGGCAACGAATAGTTCCTGGCTGCGATTCTCGCCTTCGCTGGCGAAGCTCGCAGCACATTCGTGTTTAAACTGAAGTCAGCCATGGATCATTCTCCTTCTCGTTCAAGCCGTCTGTTCGCGGCTGCCGTCTTTGCTTGCGCATTGCCCGTTTTTGCACAAAGCATTCCTCAGCCACTCCCGCAGCCCACTCCTCTGCCGCCGGTAATTCCCGCGCCCGTAGATAAACCCTACGTTGGCCCGGTCAAACTGTCGGTCGACATCAGCGATAACGCCCGTCGGATCGCCAACGTGCACGAAGAGATTCCTGTCGAAAAGGGTGCAAAAGAGCTTATCCTCCTCTATCCGCAATGGATTCCCGGCAATCATTCACCCACTGGACCTATCTCGAAGCTTGGCGGCATTGTGACGACGGTCGATGGGCAGCGCGTGCAATGGATACGAGATCGGGTGAACGTCTATGCCTTCCACGTGCCGCTAACGGTTACGGCCAAGAGCGTCGGCCTGGACTTCCAATATCTGACGCCTGTCAAGAAAACGGAAGGTCGCATTGAAGTCTCGAACGAGATCGCGGACCTGGCATGGAATGAAGTGTTGATGTACCCCGCGGGCTACTTCTCGCGGGACATTCCCTTCGACACAACACTCAAGCTTCCTGATGGCTGGAAATATGCGACGGCCCTGGAAACCACTGCTGAAAAGGGCAGCACCATCAGTTTCAAGACAACGCCGTTGAACACGCTGGTTGATTCCCCGCTCTATGGCGGCGTCAACTTCAAACGCATTGACCTGTCACCCTCAGCGACCGACATTGTGCACCTGGATGTGTTTGCAGATGCTCCGGAAGATCTTGAGATCACGCCGGACGAACTTGCGGCACATAAGAAGCTTGCCCTGGAAGCAGACAAGCTTTATGGCTCGCATCATTATGACCACTATGACTTTCTGCTGCTGTTGAGCGACAAAGTAGGCGGTGTTGGCCTGGAACATCATCAATCCAGCGAAGACGGCCATGGTGCGAAGTACTTTACCGATTGGGCTGCAGGCGTAGGTGGCGTCGATCTGCTTGGCCATGAATACACACATTCGTGGGATGGTAAGTTCCGGCGGCCGGCAGATCTTTGGACACCGAACTTCAACGTGCCCATGCGCGACGATCTGCTCTGGGTGTACGAAGGGATGACGCAGTATTTCGGCAATGTACTGACTGCGCGGGCTGGCATGCGGACGCCGGAAGAAACCCGCGACGTTTTCGCCCGTGTCGCTGCAGGGTTCGAGATCAGCCCAAGCCGCACCTGGCGCCCTCTCGTTGACACGACAAATCAGCCTACCGTTTCCCAGCGCAGTCCAGTGACCTGGGTAAGCTGGCAGCGGCCGGAAGACTATTACACGGAAGGCGAGCTGATCTGGCTCGATGCCGACACCAAGATCCGCGAGCTGACGAATAATCAAAAGTCGCTCGATGATTTTGCGAAGCTGTTTTATGGCGTCTATAACGGAAGCTACATTACCTTCACTTATCACTTTGAAGACGTAGTTAAGGCGCTGAACACGGTAGCACCCTTTGACTGGGATACTTTTCTCAAGACTCGGGTTTACGATCTTCACCCCTCAGTCCCCGAGGACGGATTTACTCGCGGCGGCTATAAACTGGTCTACACCGACACGCCAGCCAAGTGGGTAGAGAAAGCGGAAGCGGCTAACGGCTATGGCGACTTCTCGACGTCGCTGGGCTTCTCGATCGGTTCCGCCCGCGGCGTGAATACAGGCAGTGCAGGTGCTATCGGCAGTGTGTGGTGGAACAGCCCAGCCTTCAAGGCCGGCGTTACCCCGGACATGGAGCTACTCTCAGTGAACGGCACAGTTTATTCCGCAGCCGTCCTCAAGAAAGCTATTGTCAATGCAGAAAAAAACGCGAAGCCGATTGAACTTCTCTTCAACCGCGGAGATAAGGTCGTGACGCTTGCCATTGACTATCATGGAGGACTTCGCTACCCATCCTTGCAGCGAGTGGAAGGCTCGCCCGCGCGGCTCGACGACATTTTTGCACCAAGCAAAAGTCCCTTGCCATCCATGTAGCCGAAGGCTTCCAATTGAAATGCCCCACTGATCCGCTTTGCCGCGCAGGTCCTCGCGGCAGCGCGGGAAATTTCCGGCGTCAACGAGTGCCAGGAGTTTCTAAAAACACGTCCGTGAAAGTACACGGTAGGCTTTCTAGCTAATTACTCAGCACGTCTCCGGTACTGATGCGATCCGCAGCCGCCGAAACACGGCGAAGCGGCTTGATAACGATCAGGTAAAGACCGCAGTCGATAAGCAGAATCGAACAACGCAGAAACCTGCAGTTCGCAAGCCTCTCCACCCATGCATACAATCCACATACTGAGTGATCGCAAAGGATCGACCTATGCTGAAGAAGAATGTCCGGAGCGCTGCATGGCTTCTCACCTGCCTGCTCGCCACGCTAGCTTCTGCAGTGGCGCAGCAGAAGCCGGAAGGCCCGCAGCCAACGCAGCATGAGTATGTCATCAGGAACTTCCACACGGAAAGCGGTGTGGTTCTACCGGAAGCGCACATCTTCTACGGCACCTACGGCCGACTGGACGATCCTGGCGATAACGCCATCCTGCTGCCTTCCCACTACATGGCAGAAATGCATGGATACGAATGGCTGATCGGACCCGGCCACGCACTCGATCCGGATAAGCTCTTCCTGGTCACCAGCGAGCTATTCGGCAATGGCCGGTCGTCTTCGCCCAGCAACACCCCCGAACCCTTCCATGGGCCGCGTTTTCCGGTGATGACCATTCGCGACAATGTCAACGCGGTGCACCAGTTGCTGACGGAGCAGCTGCATGTGAAGCATCTACGCGCCGTCATCGGCTTCTCCATGGGCGCGCAGCAGGCTTTTCAGTGGTCTGTCAGCTACCCCGATTACATGGACCGCATTGTGGCGACTTCCGGCACGGCCAAGACGTATGGACACGGCATTGTGCGGCTGGAAGGCCAGATCGCCGCGCTGACCGCGGACGAAAACTTCAAGGGCGGCGACTATACAGCCGAGCCGGTAAAGGGCATCCAGGCCTTTTCGATGGTGTGGACGGGCTGGCTTTTCTCGCAGGAATGGTGGCGACAGGAGTTATGGAAGACTGAGGAACCTGCAGGCACGACCTTCGCCCAGGTCGTCGAGAAGTATCGCACCAACTTTATCCCGGGTGCCGATGCCAACAACCTGATCCTGCAGATGCGCACCTGGGAAAGCAACGATGTCGGCAACACTCCGCCTTTTCACGGCGATGCGGAAGCGGCATTGCGATCGATCAAGGCGCCGGTGCTCTACATGCCTTCGGCGACCGATTTGTATTTCCCGGTGACAGATGCCCGGTATGAATCCCGGTTCATTCCGCACTGCACGCTGCTGCCGATTCCTTCACTGTGGGGCCATCCTGCCGGTGCGGGAGCAAGCCCGGCAGATGAGAAGTTCCTGAACGAACACATTGCTGCATTTCTGGCGGGCAGGAACTAACTACACTAGGCTAATCGAAAAGGTCGGGCTGTTCGCGGGTGATCAGGTCCCATAGCGGCTGATACTGGAACCATCCAACGCGGGCATTCCCGACTTGTTTTTGTGCAACCAGCGCGCTCTCATGTGAAATCAAAACGGGCTTGCCGACCGCTTCTGCCATCAGTTGCGACTGGCAGGAACGATCCATGGTGATGAAGAACCAGGCTGCTTCGTCGACCGTGCTACCGACCGTCAGCATGCCGTGGTTCTGCAGGATCACGGCCTTCCGATGTCCCAACGATTCTGCAATGCGGTCGCCTTCTGACATGTCGTACACCACACCGGTGTAATCCGCGAAGAGGCTGTGATCGTCGTAAAACGCGCAGGCATCCTGCGTAAGCGGATCGAGCAGGCGGCCGAGGGAAGACCAGGTTTTTCCATAGAGGGAGTGGGCATGGGCGGCGGCAACCACATCCGGCCGCGCCATATGCAAACGCGAGTGGATGGCGAATGCCGCCTCGTTGACCGGACGATCACCCTCGACAACCACTCCCTTTTCATTCACCAGGATCAGGTCAGACACCCGGATGTGGGCAAAGTGCATGCCAAAAGGGTTGACCCAGAAATGGTCAAGCTGTTCAGGATCGCGAACAGTAATGTGTCCTGCGACGCCTTCACTGAATCCAAACTTAGCAAAGAGACGGAACGCGGAGGCCAGACGCTGCTTGCGATGAAGGCGCTCTTCGGCTGCCGTCGCAAAGGTGGGCATGGTGGGTGTCTTGGCGATCTTGACTTCTGACACGGCTTGCGCGGTGAGAGTAATAGCTGCCATATGGTTCAGACCTTCCTGTGCACACGTTCTGGAGCTCTCTACTTAAAGAGTAGACCCATCAGACGGGCTTTCAAAGCTGCGGGCTTGCGAAAAACTTGACATAACTTGCGATAGATTAAGGTTTACGAGCAAGAGAGAACACACCATGGCCTTCGAAAAACTACTTAAGATTGATCCTCGCGACAACGTACTGGTTGCCCTGGCGCCACTGCCTGCCGGGGAGGTTGTTCAATATGGCGTGGAAAGCTATACGCCGCTGACGGACATCCCTGCGAAGCAGAAGTTTGCTGTCGAAGACATGCCGATTGGAACGCACGTCATTATGTATGGCGGCGTCGTGGGACGTGTTCGGCAACCAATTGCACGCGGCGGACTGCTGAGTACCCGGAATGTGGAGCATGATGCAACAGAGTTCGCGCGACGCGAAGTTGAATTTCACTGGGCAGCACCCGACGTCGCGCGATGGCAGCATCGCACCTTCGCTGGCTACTACCGTACAGATGGGCAAGTAGGCACACGCAATTACTGGCTGGTGATCCCGCTGGTCTTCTGCGAAAACCGGAATGTGGAGGCTTTGCGCGAAGCCTTCGAAGAAGAGCTTGGCTATAGCAGGCCTAAGAAATACAGCCAGATGGTCAAGTCGATGGTCGATCGCCACATGCGTCAGGCGACCGAACCGGAAAGCCGGCTGACGGCACCACGCTCGCGCATTTTTCCAAACGTCGATGGCATTCGCTTCCTCATGCATGAAGGTGGCTGCGGCGGAACACGCCAGGATTCGCAAGCCCTTTGCGGCTTGCTGGCAGGGTACATTCATCATCCAAATGTCGCCGGGGCCACGGTGCTCAGCCTCGGCTGCCAGCATGCGCAGGGATCCATCCTGCTCGAGGAATTGAAGAAGCGCGATCCGTTCATCGACAAGCCGGTATTGCTGTTTGATCAGCAGCAGTCAGGCCTTGAAAGCACCATGCTGACAAGGGCCATCGAAGCAACATTCGCGGGATTAATCGAAGCAAACAAACTTGAGCGAAAGCCCGCTCCAGTCGCCAAACTTACCGTTGGATTGAAGTGCGGCGGCTCGGATGGATTCTCCGGATTATCGGCCAACCCGGCGCTGGGAAAGGTTTCCGACCTTCTTGCCGCTCTTGGCGCACGGTCCATTCTGTCCGAGTTTCCTGAACTCTGCGGCGTTGAGCAGAACCTGATTGATCGTTGCTCCAGGCCCGAAGATGCCGACCGCTTCATCCAGCTGATGCGCGACTACAACGCTCGCGCACATGCCGTGCACTCCGGCTTCGAGATGAATCCTTCGCCCGGCAATATACAGGACGGGCTGATCACGGACGCGATGAAATCTGCCGGCGCTGCCCGTAAGAGCGGCACCTCACCGGTGAACGGCGTGCTTGACTATCCGGAGTACGCAACAGCGTCCGGGCTTAATCTACTTTGCACGCCAGGCAATGATGTTGAATGCGTGACAGCACAGGTAGGAGCAGGCGCGAATATCGTACTGTTCACAACGGGACTTGGCACGCCGACCGGTAATCCTGTAACGCCGGTCATTAAAGTAGCGACGAACACCCGGCTGGCCGAGCACATGTCAGACATCATCGACATCGATACTGGAGCGGTCATTCGCGGCGAGGCGACGCTTGAACAGGTTGGCGACTCCATCCTGGAGACGATCCTGAGGGTGGCGAGTGGAGAGATTCAAAGTAAAGCCGAGATGCTGGGCCAGAATGATTTTATTCCGTGGAAGCGCGGCGTTTCACTCTAGCCATTGCGGAACGGTCCACAGAGCAGGCCCAGGAAAGTGTTCATGAAGAAACTAAAGCGCACCAGCGTTCTGCTTTACGCGACCATGTTGCTTGCAGGCATTGTGAATCTCGTGGACGCGGCACCCCTACCCCCGGAAAATAATTCCATTGCAGTCGTCACGACCCCAGCCAAAGTGGAGCGACTGGATCCGTCCATTAACGAACTCGTTCCTGAAAATGCTGTACTGGAAAGAGTCGCGACCGGTTTTAAATGGACTGAAGGTCCACTGTGGCTGCCTACAAACAAGCTGGTCTTTGCCGAGATCCCCAGTAACAGCATCCGTCTCTACACGCCCGGTGCAGGTGTGAGCATTTTTATGCAGCCCAGCGGTTACAAAGGCACAGCGGCATTCACTGGACCCGAGCCGGGATCAAATGCCATGACGCTTGATGGCCGCGGCCGACTTACGGTGGCTGGGCATGCGCAGCGCGATGTCTGGCGACTGGAACGCATGGACGCCCGGGCGAAGATCACGCTACTGGCGGACAGCTACCGGGGTAAGCGCCTGAACAGCCCGAATGACCTCGTCTACAAATCGGACGGCTCCCTGTACTTTACCGATCCGCCGTATGGTCTACCGATGCAGAGCGATACTGACCCGCAAAAGCAGTTGAAGGTAAGTGGAGTCTACCGCATTCCTGCCGCAAATGCTCAGAGAGCCGGCGAAGAACCGGCGCGAGATCGACTGCAGTTGTTAATCAAAGACCTGCCGAGACCGAACGGCATCGCGTTTTCACCAGACGAAAAGTACCTCTACGTTGATAACTCTGAGCCAAAGATGTTCTGGATGCGCTACTCCGTGCAGCAGGATGGATCGCTTCGCAACGGAAAATTGATCTGCGAAGCCGGGACCTACAGCCATCATGGTGCGCCGGATGGCTTGAAGGTCGATCAGCGGGGAAACCTCTACAGTGCAGGGCCTGGAGGAATATGGATCTTGTCCCCTGGCGGCAAGCATCTTGGCACCATCGATATGCCCAGCCCGGTTGGCAACGTGGCGTGGGGTGGTGCGGACCGCAGAACACTCTACATCGCTGCCGGACCTGATCTCTACCGGGTTTCTTTGAAGGTCGCGGGCGATAAGCTGCATCTTCACTGAGAGCCTTGTATCCCGACGCTTGTACGCATAGCCTTCAAGTATGCGGGTTGGGTCCACAAAGCCATGAGTGCAGAAGAATTGAGTGGGCAATCGCCATCGCCCCTCTTGACGCTTCGTCTGGAACGCAAGCATCCGCTTGCCATTCGATGGATGCACTGGATCAATTTTCCGGTCCTCTTCATCATGATCCTGAGCGGCATCCGGATCTATTGGAACGATTCTGACAACGCTCATCTTCATCCACATGCGGTGTATCGCATAGGTCTGGGCTCATTCACCTTGCTGCGCATTTTTCCCGAGCCGGTATGGAAGGCGCTGGATATTCCTTGGCATGTAACGCAGGGCATGGGCGACCACTTTTTCTTCATGTGGATTTTCGCTGTCAACGGCATTGCCTATGTGCTTTTCCTGCTCTTTTCCGGTGAATGGCGTTTCCTGCTGCCCCGACGGGAGAGCGTGAAGCATGCCTTCCACGTATTGCTCGTGTACCTCAAACGCCGCGAAGCTTTGCCACCGCAGAAGAAGTATAACGATGCGCAGAGGATCGCCTATTCCTTTGTCATTGCCATGGGCGCGGGCAGCCTGCTGACGGGACTCGCCATTTACAAACCGACACAAGTGCATTACGTAACAACACTCCTTGGCGGTTATGAGTGGGCGCGGTGGGAGCATTTCTGGCTGACGATCGGCTTCTGTCTCTTCTTCCTGGTACATGTACTGCAGGTTGCGAGGGCAGGTTGGAATAATTTCCGAGGTATGGTGAGCGGGTATGAAATTCAGTCTGTCGATGAGCCTTCTCTTGAAGCGGAGAGGAGAAGCTGGCGATGAGCCAACCTAACTTCGGTCCTTATTCCTCTGACGAGGAAGTGCTAGCAGCCTCGCGCAAACACACACGTCGCAGCTTTGCCATCGCCGCACTGGCTGCTGCGGCGGGATACGGTTTTTGCCGCTGGGTGTATGACAGTCCCGCAGATGGCGATCAGCCTGTGCTGCGTCGTCGCGCCCTGGAAGCGAACGCAGATGTCTCCAGAGCAGTCTTTGACGATCGGGCACTCGCACCCACGTATCCGGTCAGTCGGGCTGAGAAGCTCCGCATCAACGGCCTCGTCGGGCTCAAGGATGCGTTGCTCCCCGATAGCTGGCGACTGCAGCTAGTGGGCGCAGCGAACGCGAAGAGTTTTCCTCAGTATGCTGCCGATGTGACCAGCTGGAAGTATGAGTACATGGATCCGCCGAAGGCAGCCGAAGGCGACCACTTCACCAGCATTCCCTTGGAGCCGCCGACTACCGGACGGCCCGTGATCTCACGCCCTGCCGGGCAGCTGCCGCGCGGCCTTGAAGAAGCGGGGCCGAGCTATTCGACCATTGCTGCCGGCACGCCGGGATTGCTGCTGACGATGGCTGATGTCCTGAAGCTGCCGCAGCACGAACTGGTGACGGAGTTCAAGTGTGTCGAAGGCTGGAGCCAGATTGCGCATTGGAAAGGTGTGCGTATGTCTGACTTCATTGAAGCCTATCCGCCCTGGCCTAAAGCGGATGGCACCCTTCCCCGCTACGTCTACATGGAGACACCGAGCGGCGATTACTATGTCGGTTATGACATGCACGTCTGTCGTCATCCCCAGACGCTGCTGGTAACAGAAATGGCAGGTGAGCCGTTAACGCAATTGCATGGTGCCCCCCTGCGCCTGCACACCCCCGCTAAGTACGGTTATAAGCAGATCAAACGGATAGGCCTGATCGCCTACACCGATGTAAAACCCGACGATTATTGGACCAAACTTGGATACGACTGGTACGCGGGTCTCTAGTAGGCGAGGCGGCATGGCTTCAGCTTGACTTAAGTTCGAAGCCATAGACTTACAAGGAGCGGGGTAAGCCATGCGCGTGTTGATCATCGAAGACGAACAACGGGTGGCCGCGAACATAGCATCCGCACTGCGTGAGGGCCCAGGCTATGCAGTCGACATCGCCCATGATGGCGTGCGTGGCAGCGATCTCGCCTGTGAAGAAACCTATGACCTGATCATCCTTGACCTGATGATTCCAGGACTAAGCGGCCTGCAGGTACTCGAGCAATTGCGACGGAGTAAGAATGGCGTTCCTGTGCTTGTGCTGACTGCTCGAAGCGAAAAGGACTCCACCATTTCCCTGCTGAACGCCGGCGCCGATGACTACATGGCGAAACCATTCGATCTGGGCGAACTGATCGCACGCACCAAGGCACTAATCCGGCGTGGGAAGGGTATTGCCCATCCACAGATTGTGATAGGTAATTTAAGGCTGGACACGATAGAGAAAACGATCCATCTCGACGGAAAAACGGTAGAAATCTCTCCCACTGAATACCGTATTCTTGAATACCTAGTGCATCATCCAAGAAGTATCGTTTCGAAACAGACGCTGCTCGAGCACTTGTATGACTACAACTGGGAGCGGCACTCGAACGTGATTGAAGCGCACATGTCGAACCTGCGCCGCAAACTTTCCTCTCACGTCTCGCCTTCTATCGGCGACAGCTATATCGAAACTTTGCGGGGCCGTGGCTATCGCCTGGTCGCTGCCCCGACACAATCCAACCTCTCCGCAACCCTCAAGACTGGCTCCGACCTGCAGGCCACTCCGGATGAAGGCTTATGAGGTTTCGTTCTCTCACAGGACGCCTGGTTGCCTGCGTCCTCTGCATTGAAGCATGCCTCGCCGTTTCCGTAACGGCAGCTGCGCTTTATTATGAGCATCGTGAAACTCTCAGGGCGTTTGACGTGATGTTGCAGGGCCGGGCCGACGCAGTCCTCGGCGCGGTGCAGGATGCAGAAGATGCAGGCGATAATGTGCTTCTCGACAAGAGCTCGATCAACATACCGCCGCAGGACATCTACGAAGTGCGCGAAGAAAATGGCCGTTTTCTTGGCAGTTCAAAGCACCTGCAGACCGACCTTTCATCCACCTCGACAAATGAGGGCGGAGGGTGGGAGAAGGTACCGAGAGACAATGGCAAGGCACGCAATCTGAAGATTGGTAGAAATCGCTACCGGGCCATCGTGATGCATGGCCTGCGGTTGATCGACCCGGATCAACCAGGGACCGCTGCAGGCGGCAAAGGAACTCTGCATCACATCGTCATCTATTACGCAGCACCTACACGTCCGGTAAGTGAGGCTCTGTGGCGCGCTGCCCGTTTCTTTTTGTTCGCAGACACTTTCGCTATTCTCTTGAGCGTCGCTGCTGCCGGCATCTTTATCCGTCGCGGCCTGCACCCGCTAGGCGATCTCGCGGCGCAGGCATCGCTGCTGTCGCCGCGATCCTGGGTCTTCCATGCCCCGGCCTCTGCTTATCAACTCGATGAACTGGCCCCGCTCGCTTCCGCGCTTGACATCGCGTTGCAAGGCTTGAACAGGGCGTATGAGCAGCAACGCACCTTTGTGAACGATGCTGCGCACGAGTTGAAGACGGCAGTGACCGTGTTGAAATCTTCGCTGCAGTTGATGACGCTTCGCGATCGGAAAAAGAGCGAGTACATGCTCGGCATCGAGGGCTGCCTCTCCGATTGCGGACGGATGGAAGAGCTGGTGCAACGCATGCTTTTGCTGGCGCGGGTAGAGCAACCTGCAGCGCCCATAACCCGTACGCCTGCGGAAACCGCCGCAGTCGCTGAGGTCCTGCAGCAGGTGATTGCTCAACTTGAATCTGCTGCCTCGCTGCGGCACGTTGCTCTTGTCACCGAAATAACGGATGAGCGACGGGCAATGCTTCCCGAAGAGGATGTCGCAACCCTGTTTGGAAATCTTCTGATGAATGCCATTCAACACAGTGGTGCCGGGACCACCATCAGGGCTCGTCTTACACCGCTCGGCGACGCGCAGATCCAGGTTGAGATTGCTGACCAGGGCGAGGGTATTGCGGCGGAGCACCTGCCGCGCGTGTTCGAACGGTTCTATCGCACGGACGCCTCGCGGTCGCGAGATACAGGCGGCACAGGCCTTGGACTGGCCATCTGCAAAGCGATTGTAGAATCCTGCGGGGGCACGATCCAGATCGCCAGCCAGCCAGGCTCAGGTACAACAGTGACGGCAATTCTTGCCGCCGCTCCGCCTGACGCTGCACCTTCAGAAAGTCATGTTCCATTAAACGAAGCCGTTTACTAGCGATCGAAACATCAAAAGGGGGCGCCGGATGGCACCCCCTTCGACTTACCGGTCCATTGGCAATTAGTAGGTGAACTTCGTGAAGTCGATCGCCGGAAGCTTGGCTGTGCCTTCCTCCCGAACGCCATCAAGGTTGCGCGGGTCGAGACCGAGAACCGTCAAAATCGTTGGGGCGATCTGCGCGGTTTCTACGGCAGCGTGCACGGTTGATTTCGCGATGCTTGGATTGGCTACCAGCAGCAGGACGTTCGTATCGTCGTGCCCGAAGCCCCCGTGCTCAGACAGCTTTTTCGTGCTGCCGCTATAGGTGACTCCAATGTTCGGCGTCACAATGATGTCAGGCGTCCGTGGATCGAGACCCGCGCCGTAACCCGGCTTGTTGTAGTTGAGTGCAAGCGGGTTGCCGGAGTAGATTTCGCCAATGCCGGCAGGCACAAGGTTCTCTTCAAGGGTCTTGACTGCGCGTTCGGTATAGCCCCCATTCTTGAGCCAGATCAACGAGACATCATCTTCTGTCGGCCCGATGCCAGTTGGATTGTTCGGCGACTCAGAATAAGGAAGTTCATTAGCCAGAAGAGTTGCAGGCGACGTTCCCGCGATCAGTTGCGAAACATACTTGTTTGGATCAATCGGCGATTGACCATGCTTCGCCGTCACAATGACCAGGGTCGAATCATAGAGCCCGCGGCTCTTCAGTTCATCGATCATCTCCCCGACAGACGCATCGGCGAATTCGATTTCCTTCAGTAGAGTTTCCTTCGGCGTGCCGATGTTGTCCTTGTAGCCACCGACTTCGCCATTGCTCTTCTCGACGAGCTTCTGACCAACGCTGATGGCCTGGAAGTTCATACCGAAAAGAGTCGGCACCTTGGTATCGCGTTGCCCCAGGTGGTCCTTACCGTCAATCTGGTTCAGGATGCCCTTCACCTTGATCGTGTCATAGCAGCGAATGTTCTGGAAGCTGTTTGTCCACGCGGTTACATCGGATGACGGGTCAAGAACACTGGCGCAGCTCTCACCAAGTGGCGTACGGTAGCCCGGAAGCGCGACTACGTTCGAATTGATTTCGGGGGCGTAGAAGTCATCCAGCTTACCGTCATAACCCTGCACGGCGCTGTAGGCGGGATGCTTATCAGACCATGCGGTGTACCCACCGGCCTTGTGGATGACGCCGAAGATCGTGTTGGTACGAACGAAGTCCCAGGGGTAAACAGGTGCGCAGCCATTGGCTGGATCACGAACCAGCCGCTTCGGCTGGATGGAACTCTCATTGCCATTGGTCAGGCTGGAGCCGTTGCCACCGTTGAGCTTGGTCTGGTCCTTGTCGATGCCTTCTTCGTATTCCGTGGTCGTGCCGGTTGGCTGGCCATAAGGGGTGCAGGAACCTGCAGCCAGGCCGTTGCCCGTTGTTTCGGCCGGCGCATCCAGCGAGCGATCGAAAGCCACGTCGTAATAGATCCCCATGGTGCGCGGAGTTGCGCCAGTCACAATGCTCATCAAGCCTGGAAAGGAGTCAGATGGCTTGGACGTGCTGGCGGCCACATAGTTAACTGCCGTGTGGCTGAGAGCGGCAAGGTTGGGGCAGTACGGGTCTCCACCATTGACAGTACTGATCCCACCGGCGCAATTCTTAAGATCAACTGCGTGCATCCCATCGATGCTCAATAAAAGTACGTGCTTGATCCTGCTATTCTCCATGCTGTTTTGCGCATGGACTTGCGTTGCGGCGCCGGCCAGCGACAGGGTCGCGAGGCCAAGTGTGAGCGATGTTGCAAAGTATTTCAAGGAGTGCCTCCTGCACTCCATTAGGCGTCAGGGCAATCCACAGATCGTTGCTGCTCTGTAAAAATATGATGAACGGCGGGTAAACGTATGGTTGACTTGCCCCAGCGGTAAAGCCTTTGTCGCTATCACCCACGGAGGAAGTGCATGCGTGGACACGAGCCTACGTCACATGGCAGAGTTGGCCGACATCACGTTGCCTAATGTCGCGAGACTACAGGGATGTCACGCGCTTAACTCCTGCCGGCTGCGTGAACTTAATTCGCTTGCTGCGGTGGCATCAGCCTGGCAGCCACACGAGGCTCTTGGCACCAGCAGACAGTTCAGCACAATGGGTTTAACGCGCTTTGCCTGCAGGATCGCAGCCCCGGATTGTGCAGTCTCCAGCGTTTTAAACAGAAGCTCGGCCGCCTTGCGGCCCACGTCATAAATAGGTTGTTGTACGACGCTGATGGAGGGTTGCAACGTCCCGGCAAGCAGGAAGTCATCAAAGCCAAAGAGTGCCAACTGCTGCGGCACAGCGATCTGCAGGCGCTGCAAAATCTGAAACGTAGCGATGGTCGCGCTGTTTTTCAATGTAAAGATAGCGTCAGGACGTGAAAGGCCACGCATGTACCGGACAACTCGTTGCTCGGCTTCGGCCTCATTCTCGTTGAAGGATGTATCCATGAGCGTGGCCAGGCCATGCTGCTTCATCTCATCGCAGTAGCCGCGCATGCGCTCTTTAATGGTGAACAGATGAGGTTCACCGGTGTAGCAGAGGATCCGCCGGTAGCCATGGTTGAGCAAATGGGCCGTGGCCTTCCTTGCGGCTTCGTAGTTGTCGGTCAGGACGCCGGGAATCCCCGGCACCGGGCGATCCAATGTAATTACCGGCAAAGTAAGTGATCGCACGAAGGTGCGAAACCGTGTGCCCATGTTGTCCGCAGGTGCGATCAGCAAACCATCCGGGCGCTGTCGCGTGAGGACCGAGAGTTTTTCCAGCTCCACTGCCGGATCGTTGTTGCTCACAGCTACGATCAACAGGGAATCATTCTGGCGGGCGACCTCCTCCGCTGCCTCGGCACAACTCGAGAAGAACGAGTCCGCAATGCTCGGTACAAGCAGACCAACCATTTTTGTGCGGCCGCCCCTCAGCATGCGCGCCGTATGGTTCGGTTCGTAGCGTAGAAGCCGGATCGCAGCCTGGACTTTGTCCAGCGTGGCAGCACTGACATTCTCGCCGCCATTGATGACGCGGGAAGCCGTGCCCAGACCGACACCAGCCGCGCGCGCTATGTCTACCAGGGTCGGGCGAGGTTTGCGTTTCATCGTTTCAAGTGCCGCTTGGCTTCTTCCGGACTTTACGCCGCTGATGACATTTATACAACCTCAAATCGATGGATATCACTCCTCACTTCTATGAAATCGCACATGGAGGAAAGCGCCAGGTCAGCGACGACACGCCTTGACAGGCGCTAGCCCAGCTACCTAAAATTGCGTGCTGGAAACGCTTCCATTTTCTGGGATCTCTCAATCCTGACGTCCACCTGTAGGTGACGCCACAATACTGACCCGTCTCAACTCCGTGGCTGCGGCTGCGGGCAGTTCACCAATTACATATTGGCTCTTACGTTCACTCACATTGCTGAACTTAACTTGTCCATTATGGAGGCCTCTGCATGACCGTCGTTCCCCCGAACACAATGCCACTCCCCGCTAATGAGAGTGAGCCGACCCCACCCCTTCACACTCCCTCAACCATCTCCAGGCGAACCCGAAATAAGTTCTATGCCTGCCTGTTGTTCGCGCTACTTGCTCCACCACTTGTCACGTACGCTCAATCAAGTTCTTCTTCGCTCTCCGGCACCGTCACAGATGCATCCGGTGCAGTACTGCCTGGCGCGAAAGTGACCGTGCATAACGAAAGTGATGGGCAGGAAAGTGTTATCACCACGAACGGGTCGGGGGCGTACACCTTCCCGAATCTTGCTATCGGCAGCTACACGGTGCGTGTCGAAGCCAAGGGCTTCTCGGCGGCCGTGCAGCAAGGCACACACCTTGATCCGAATATCGGCGCCCGCTACGATGTTGCCCTCAAGACCGGCGAATCGAGCACCAGCATTACCGTGCAGGCGAATGCCAACGTGCTGCAGACAGAATCTGCTTCCGTCGGCCAGCTGGTCACGACAGACCAGGTCAAATCGATCCAGTTGAACGGCCGCAACCCGCTCTACCTGTCGCAGCTCGAGCCAGGCGTGAACCGCAATGCTCCGCTATCGTCCTTCAACTTCTCACCTGACTTCAGCGGCCCTGTCGTGAACGGCGCGCGCGCTGCTGAATCACTCATTACGGTCGATGGCGCACCCATGGTGCGTACCCGCGGCAATGGCACACAGATCGGTGTCTCCGATGTTGACACCATTTCACAGGAGCAGATTCTTACCACCAGCTATCCTGCTCAGTACGGTGAGACCTCCGGCGGCCTGATCCAGCTGGTTCCGCGAAGTGGTACCAACCTCTTTCATGGCTCCGCCTATGATTACCTGCGCAACTCCTTTTTTGACGCTAATACGTGGGGGCGCAACCAGTCTGATCAGCCTTTGATTGCTGACCATCCTGCACCGTTTCGGTTTAACCAGTTTGGCTGGGGACTGAATGGCCCGGTCTATATCCCCGGCCATTTCAACCAGAACAAGACAAAACTGTTCTTCCTGGCGGGCGAAGAGTTCCTGCGCTTCCGCCAGAACTCCACGCAGACGGGCACGGTTCCCACAGGACTGATGCGACAGGGCAATTTCAGCGAGCTATTAGCCCCGAACATCTTCTACTCAAACACCGTGCAGCTCATCAATCCGGCAACGGGATTGCCGTATCCGAACAACGTTATTCCCGCAGCGCAACTGAGTCACAATGGCCTGGCCCTGCTGAACGCTTATCCCACAGCCAACCAGGTCAACCCTGGCTACAACTGGCAGTCTTCCGCACCGTACCCACAGAACCAGCGCAAAGATACCCTGGTGCTCGACTACATCCCTGCTGAAGCGCATCACCTTCGTTTCAGCGTACTCAACCAGCACTTTGACCAGATTGTTCCCTTCGCCGGCAACTTCGACCGCACCCCGCAGGTGTGGAACTGGCCGAACCAGGTCGGCGTGCTTCGCTATACCTGGACGATCAGCCCTTCGGTTGTGAACGATGCTTTTGCCTCCGTCTCAGCTGATCACGTCACCATTACGGAAACCTGTCCAGCGGCCTCTACGATCGCTCGAACTACGGCATCAATTTCCCGTTTATCTTCAGTGCCAGCAATAAGCTGATCCCGAACAAAATTCCCACCATTGTTCTTGCCAACTTTACGACTCTTGATGGCGGCCCCTATCCATCACACTCCGGCGGCGTCATCACCAACGTCGCAGATAATTTGATCAAGGTTGTCGGCACCCACACACTTACCTTTGGCGCGCTGTATGAGCGTACGGGCGAGAATAACTTTGACCAGATTGACGTCAGCAGCACGACACCTGGCGCTACCAATAATCAGAACGGCCAGTTCACCTTCTCCGATACGAGGAGCGGCCATCCGACCAGCAACGCAGCCGTTGGCAACGCCGCTCTTGGATTGTTTGATACCTACGGTGAGATCGGACAGAAGTCCTACACGCTTTTCCGTGCCAACTTCGGGGCGGCCTTTGCGCAGGACCAGTGGCGCGCCACTCCTAAAATGGTGATTGAGTATGGTGTGCGCTACAGCGTCTTCCAGCCTTATTTCGCGTTGTGGCGCAACCAGTCTGTCTTCGATCCCACCTCGTATGATCCGGCGACCGCGCCAACAGTTAATCCAATTACGGACACTCTGACCGGCGGCGATGACTACGATGGTGTCGTGATTCCAGGAAGCGGGTTTCCCAGTTCAGCGAATGGACACGTTCCGGCAAACATTCTGAATGGAAGCTATAGTCGGCTGTTCCGCGGATATGGCAAAGGCTACTCGAAAACCATCTGGTCGGATATTCAGCCGCGTTTAGGCTTTACCTACCAGATCAAGAATGGGACCGTGGTTCGCGCCGGTGGTGGCCGTTTTGTGCAACGCATCGGCATCAGCGACAGCGTGCAACTCGGCGGCAACGCACCGTTCCAGCCGACCGCGTCCGTGACGGACGGCTCAGTCGACAACCCCGGCGGCACTACACTCAGCACCTTCCCTCTGGCGCTTTCCTCGCAGGCACGCACTTTCCCCAATCCCAATTCCTGGAGTTGGAATGCTGCTCTCGAGCAGGAGCTACCAAACATCGGCACAGTCACCATTGGGTATGTAGGACGCAAAGGCATTCATCTTACACAGCTTGACAACGTGAACCAGCTGCAGCCGGGGACGGTGCAGCGTCACGCCTCTGACGTACAGCCAGACTCGCTTCGGCCGTACCAGGGATTTGCCAGCATTCTGCAGGACACTAACTCCGGCAGTTCGATCTATAACGGGCTACAGGTCAACCTCAAGCGTCGCCTTACCAAGGGCTTACTCTTCGGCGTTGCATATACCTGGTCGAAGAGTATGGACTACGGTTCCAACGCCGGCTATGAACTACCCAACGTCTACGACCATCGTCCCAACTGGGGTCCCAGCGACTTTGACATCCGCAATGTCGCCGTCGTCAACTACGTGTGGAACCTTCCCTACAACGGCGGGACCAGCCGCCTGATGCCTGGCGCCCTCGGTAACTGGCAGGTCTCCGGACTTACCCAGATGCAGTCGGGCGTGCCATTTTCAGTAAGTACCGGCAACGACTATGCCGGCGTTGGCCCAGGCTCGGGGACGCAACTGTGGGAAACGACACGCACACCCTCCACTCCGCACCAGTTCAGCAATGGCATTGGCAACAATTACTGGTTTGACCCATCGGCGTTCGTGGCTCCAGCGGCCGGCACTATAGCGCCGCGAGGGACGCGCAACTCTCTCTACGCACCCGGCTTCCAAAGCTGGAACCTCGCACTGGTCAAGGATTTCCATGTGATTCCGAATCATGAGAACCAGATGGTCACCTTCCGCGCCGAGTCCTTCAACTTCACCAACCACCCGAACCTGGATACGCCGTCCTCTAATCCAACAAGCGGTACGTTCGGAGAAGTCACTGCGAAGGGCAACACCTACGCTTCCGATCGGCAATTCCAGTTCAGCCTGCGGTACCAGTTCTAACAGTCATCAGATAAAAGCAGAAGTGCTGTCGTAAAAGAATGCGGGTCTGGGCTTATCGCTCAGACCCGCTTTTCCGTTAGAGCATCGTGCGGCTCAACATCGAACAATGTCCTCAAGACTTAATCGTCATCGTCACTGGGGCAGATGTTCAGTTCACTCCTGGCGAACATCTTGAACTCCTCGGGATAGGTGTCCCCGAATTTTACCCATGCCCGTCGTACCAGCTCAGTGTCACACCACTTCTGGAAAAGTGTGATCCATCCATACGCATGGGGTGACGTACGGTTGTCCAGGAACGCCAGTTGCAGGTTGCGGTAGACCACACTCATGAAGTCGATCAGTGAATTGCCAAACTGCAGCGCGTACGCCTCGCTGGCCTTGTCTTTCGCTGTCCAGTCCTTGGGCCCATGACCGGGCGGCGAAAAGAGCGCTTCGGCCAGCCCCTGCAGTTCAGGCTCACTGCGCAATTCTGTCAAAAGGCGTTCAGCATGGGCAGTATGCTCCGAAAAATGTTCCTGCAATTCCGGCGTCGGCGGATACCAGATTTGTTTGAGGTTCTCAAACAGCGTTCCTACGGTCCTGCTTTCGTATTGCTGGCCTGTCATGGCAGGCTGAAAAGTATTCAGGCCTATGTGCTGCCCAAGGCGCCTGTAGCTTTCAAACTGCGATTCGGTAAAGCTCTGGTTAGCAGTTGCATCCTGCGGGAATACGGCATTCGTATTCTTGTAACTCAGGATATCTCCTGATTCATCACCGGTCAGGCTGGACTTGATGTAAACAATGATCCCGTTATAATCCACCTTTTCGGCGAGAACCTGCGCGGCTGACTTTTCGACGACCGGTGGTAATGACGATGGCGGCGGATATTTGATCGTGCCGACAACGCAGTGCATCTGCGACAATGGCGCTTCCTTTTGTAACTGCAGCGGTCGCAGGTCGAGATCAATCTCTGCGCCGAAATCAAGGCGGCAGTTGCGGATCGCCCGGCCGATGCCCCCAAAAGTCATCGTGGGATCTTCTTCTGCATCGCAGATCACGATGTACCGGCAGCGACGTCTGACAAGTTCATAAAGACCCATGTTCTCAAAATGGCCGCCGTCGGTAAGCAGGACGAACTGCGAAGTATCATCGACCTTTGTCATCAGTTCCTTGACCAGCGAACCCATGGCGCAGACTGGACTGGGACGACTGATTTTGACCCAGGGAAACAACCGCCAGGTGCGCTCTGCCTGCTTGTAGCGAGGGTTCCAGATCCACCAGCCGAGACGCACGTTAAAGAGCGTCATCAGGAACGCGACGGCGGGCATGGTGCTGTATCCCTGGTTAGGATTCATGGCAGCGCCAGACACTGCTGCGGCTGTATCCAGCGCGACGCCGCGCTCGCCCGTGTAATGGTCCGTAGCGGTATAGCCGTTGAAGCTCAGACGTTCTTGTGCGCGGCCGGCCGTCCAGCCAACGTGATAACCGGAATAGAGGGGCGTAAAGGCGAAACTTGCGCCCTTGCGTTCCTGCCAGGCAAGGTCCTGGCCGAAGGTCAGGTTGATGGTACTGCAGAAGATGGGGAACGGACCGTCATAGGTCTTATCGTTGTCCATGGTGCACGGTTTGTAAGAAGCCAGCCGCTGCCAGTTTTGCGGAAGCAGATCACGGACATAGAGAGATTTCCGGCTCTGCTTGATGCTCTTACCACCGCCTCCCTTTGCGGCAAGTTCGCCATTATTGTCAAAGCCGGTAAAAGGATCAGGGTGACGATCAGGGTTGGTCGCTCCCAGGTAGCAACGCGAGAGCCGGTTGCGATAGAAGGCATGCATTGAAAATGTGTTGACGTCGATGCGCAGGCCGAGTGTCGATTGCACCAGGAGACACGCCATCAGGATGGCGGCCGTAGCGAGAACGGATGCAGGAAGCATGTGCCCATCAAGATGCTGCTCAAGAGCCATTCCGATCTTCTCAGTAGCCGATGAAAAGGCAATCAACAATCCAGCGATTGCGATGGGGGAGGCGATCCAGGCCAGGAAATCCATCGGCTTCATGCCGAAGAAGTTCATCGGCGATCGCTTTCCGTCGCTTTTGGCACTGCTACCCGTCACCAGCGTCGTGACGTGAGCAACGACGAAGCCGATGATGGCAGTCCTCGGTGTCGTATGCAGAAGCCATGAGCCGACATAGGGACCAAGAAGTGCAGAGCCGGTAACGACGATCCACAAACCTGCTATGAGCATGTTCCAGGCACGAAAGCGCGCCAGCCATTCGCGGCAGGCTTCCGGATAATCCGCGCCAAGAAAACCACTGAGCAGAATGATGCCGAAGTAGGGTGCTGAAAGATAAAGAGGCGGCAGAAGCACGAAGCTGAGCCGCCAGTCCCGGGTATCCTTTACCACCGTTCCCACCTGCGCCGGAATCTGTTGGGCTTGCTCAAGGACCCAGAGGGCGCCGGTATGAACAAGTGGCACCATGGCGGTTGCCGCGACGGCGCTCACGACGGCCGCAACAGAGATCAACACAGTCGCAGTCGTTCGTCTCCGTTCTCGATCGCCCGATGTCGCTACCTCCTCACTGCAGGGAAGAAAGCCAGGAAATCCTCCGGCGAAGGAGAGAGCCAGGTTCAACGATGAGAAGAGAACTGCAATCACAACCCAGGTCGCCAGTTTGTTCTGTTCACCACTGTCTGACTGCACCCAGAAAGCAAGCCAGACGGATGCGATCAGGAGCGGAAGCACCAGCTGCACCCGGACTTTTGATTCGGTAAGCAGGCCGCCTAGCTTGTCCTCTGTTCCCGTATCCCTGCGCATGGCGTTGAAGTTGTTTGCGATCCGGATCACGACCCACAGAAAGAGCAGGCATGCGATCACGTTTCCGGCATAGAGCCAGGAATCGTGATCGAGCAGCGGTGTATGCGCGGGCGCTTTGAATTCGTAACCACCCACCAGCAAATGCGGCAGGGCAAATAGTATTCCAAGGATCGTCGCAAGCACAATCTGGTTGAGCAGCGTGTTCCTGAACCAGACAGCGACGACCACCCACAGGTCCGCGGAAAAGATCCCTCGATGCGGCGTAAGGTAGCTGGCATACCGCCGCAGCCATCGAATCGGTTCCGCCGTGGACGGCGCGCAATTCTCCTGCGGCTGGGCAATCAACTGCTTGCGCACGTGCTCTGCATCACTGCTGCGCTTGATCCACGCGGCGAACCACTGATGGATGTAGCCGCCCCCGGAAACGCTGGAGAGATAGTCAAAATGCCTCAGCAGATCAAGCTCAGCAAGCGCCTGCAGAATACCGAGATTGAACGTAGCACTGCGCACGCCGCCGCCAGAGAAACACAATCCCAGCAGGGACTGGCGCGCCGCGTAATCATAGACCTCGCCTCTTTCCTTCGGCCACACGCCGGGAGCCGGGCCTGGGCCAACAGCTTCACCGCGCGGACAACGCGATAACATCTCCTGCTCAAGCAGCCACTTGCTCGGGGTGTAGTAGGTAAGGGCGGCCAGCTTTGCCTGGAGGTGTGGTTGATCCTTGAGACTCGCTACCAGCGCCGTTCTGGCTTTCGCTTCTGCGTAAAGTTCCGGTCTCTCAACAGCTATTCTTATGACGGTAGAAGCAAGCCTCTGCTCCGCCGTCGCGAGAGGGACAGCGTCGTAAGCCGTCCGCACAAACAGGGTCAGCGCTTCACCAAATTTTTCCGGCAAATCGCGAAAGATGCTGTTCGCAATGGGAGCGCTTCCCAGGTTGACCTCAAGCGTGCCCCCGCCTGCTCTTTTTTCCTGGTGCTGCAGTTGAGAGTGAATCTCTTCGAGACGCAGTTGGATCAAGACGTCGGTCAGACGCTCGATGAATGGATCTTTCGCCGCTTCAGCTTCTGCCAAGGTTTCCCGCCAGTCATAGGGGCCCGCCTCATCAGGACACATCGAACCAGCATCCGCAGAGTTGGCGGGAAACATACTATGTTTTCGATGAGAACTCAAGCCGAAATTGCGACGAAGCAATGATGCTGCCGGGTAGGCCTCATTTATACCGGAACGAAGACTCCAGTCTCACAGGTCAGGGGCATGGCAGGTTCTTGAGATGTACGCGGAATCCTGGATCCTAAGGATACGACGAAACGCGCGGGAAGTCGGCATCCGCATCGCCCTCGGAGCCACGCGGGGAAGTGTCTAATGGGACTGATGCCCGGCATGATCGTCGCTAATCCCATGAACTGGTGATAGCGTCTTGTCGGCACTTGTTGTCTTATCGCCTATGGAGCCATACGGGAGAGGCGGATCATGGAAAGACGTCAGGCAATTCGCATCAAGGATGCAATCAAACATGAAGACGGCGTGGTAGTCGTTTTTGATAACGGCCGCAGCGTTTTCTATTCAGCCAGTGTGCTTTATCACTCGATCCCCATGGGAAAAGAACTGTCCCTTAACCCCGTGGCGGGTGAAGCGTTGACGGCATCTCCGGTGATTGCTCCCCGCTAGACACTTGGAGCAAAGCCGGCTGGATACGGGCTCGGTTCCCCGTCTAAGTCAGCAGCAAACACAGGACTGCGCAGAATTGGCTTCGGCGCGGTCCTGTGTTTGCTGGAACCATCAGAAAGTAAACTTCGAGCCCACCTGGAACTGGCGTGGTGTGTTGACGTCGCTGTTGATTTGACCGAACAGCGGCGCATACGTTACCGCATCGTTCTGCACGTTGAAGATGGACGGAGTATTCGGGCCGGCAAGCTGCACGCGGTTGGCAATGTTGAAGGCAGACACTTCGAAGCGAAGGTTCATCTCCCGCTTCAATGCCAGGCTCTTGAACAAGGTGATATCTACGTCGTTCGCTCCCATCGTCCGGACATGATCGAGATATGCCGGGGATGTTCCTGCTACAAACGGACTTGCGGGTAGGGAGAAACAGGTAGGCGCAAACCAGTGATCAACCGTGTGCGGCGCACCAACTCCGGGATCGCAGGTCAAATTAGCGCGCTGACTAATGTACCCCTGGGTGATACCTGGATCACCTAGGCCCAGCTTGGACAGGCCGAGGATAGTACCGCCAGAACTTGGGGAAGCAATGGGAACGCCGGTGCTGAGATAAAAGATTCCATTCGCGGTCCAACCTCCAAGAACAGCATCTGTCGCTCGATTCAGGTTAATTGCTCTACCCTTACCTACAGGCAGGTCGTACGACGCCTGGCCGGTGAACTGATACTTCACGTCCTGCGGGCTCACCGAGTGCTCAAACTCGAGATTACGCCAATCCTGCGCGGCGCCTGCGTGGGAGCCGACGAATCCAAGTGGAGGGTTTCCGTCATCCGTCATCAACTTGGCCCACGTAAAGGATGCCAGGGCCGTGAAGTGACTGGTAAGGCGCTTCTGTATTTTGGTCTGCAGCGAACTGTATTCGGAATCGCCGGCTGGATACCCATGCACACCTACACCATCACCATAGTTACCATCACCGAATTGCGGAAAGGCTTCCAGTGACTGGTACAAAGGAACGGTAGCTGATCCATAATTGCTGTTCGTCGACGGCTGGATACCGGCCCAGCGATTAGGCACCTGTGTATCTCGCAACGCAGCCTGGTACTTGCCAATCGTCTGCAGGCTAAGCTGATTCAGATCGACGCTGCCAAAGGGAAGGAATAGTCCCCTGCTGCCGACATACCCCGCGCTGAAGACGTACCCGTGCGGGATCTCCCATTCCATGCCGAAGTTGAAATTGTAGGTCGTCTGCGTCCGCTGCGAATGCAGCATCGTATTGAGCACGGTGCCGAGATTGTTGCCGAGACCGGTTGGGTTGGTAATGGTCGGGACCACTCCCTGCGGGAACGGATTGCTGACGGAATAAGGAGCAGTTGTGGTGGGTGCGTTGCTTCCAGCGCCCGCGCCTGCACACAAGTTCGAACCGTTGAGCGTTGTATTGCCCGCGGCGGTAAAGCACGTTGCATTCCAGTTGGTGCTGGACGAGTAGCCATCACTGTCAAGGCCAACCCCTCCCACCATCTGTGCACTGGGCCCGTAATAAATACCAAAGCCACCGCGGAACACAACGGGTTTGGATGGCTGCCATGACATGGCAAGGCGCGGTCCGAAGTTAGTCAGGTTGGTCGTGAAGGGAGAGCGATTGCTGCTGTTGGCGTAAACTTCTGCCCCCGTATACGCCACCCCGTTGACCGTGTTGGTTGCGTTCGGGTCGAAATGTTCGAGTCGGTTATGCCGCTCCGTTTTTACGCCGAAAATGTCCCAGCGCAGACCCGCCGTAATGGTCAGGTTCGGTAGCGGGTGATAGGTGTCTTCAACGAAGGCTGCATAGTAGGGATTGGCTTCTGCGACAAAAAGGTCCTTGGTGAAGTTGGTACCTTCATTGCCGGGCGCTTCTCCCACGCCAGTCAGGAAGGAAGCAAAATCGCTACCGCTTGGCACGCGAGTGCCGATTTGCAGCTGTGTCGCCGACAGATCGAACTGGTAATTACCAGAGGACGCAGGCGGCTGTCCTACATTCAGGAACCGTTTCATGTACTCCGCGCCAAAGCTGAGTTCATGCTTGCCGAATGTCTTGGTCACTGTGCCATTCACATCGCTGTTTTCGCCGGCGTATTGAAACGTGTTGTAGTTGGCCGTGCCGCCGACGCCTCCGCCAACATCACTGAAGGTTACATACGGCAGAGTTTTGTAGATTTGCTGCGCAGCCAACGATGCCGGAAAGCCGAGCGTGGTAATGTCGAAGCCGTTCTGGCGAGGATCGCCGCTCTGGTTTTCATAATGACGCGTAAACGAGTAGCGCATCTGCAAAACAGTCGTCGGGTTAAAGGTGTAGTCATCCCCAACCAGGATGTTGCGGCCGTTGGTCACGTTCTGCGCATAGTTCAAGTCCCATTCGTTGCCGAACGCATTAAAAAGTGAGTTGTACAGGCGGTCGAAAGAGAATCGCGAGAAGAGACGCTGCTTGTCGCTCAGGTAGTAGTCGCCGCGTACATCAAATCGCTGCGCTGTCGTCGGATCCAGGCCAGGCTTGTAAAAGTTGTTGGCACTTCCCGTCGTATCTGAATCGCACGTAGTCGGATTCGGTGCGTTACATTTAGGCATCTCGGACAAAAATTTGAGTGCTGTCGGATTAGGGTTTGCAATCTTATTCCCTGCAAACTGCTGCCGCGTGCCATCCGGATTATCAGGAACAAGCGGGTTGTAGATCTTGAAGCCGTCAGCGGAAAAATTACCTGTTCTCTCGGCCGTGGTCGGAACGGTGAACGTGTTGGAGCCATCAAACTGTTGCTGCTGCGTGGCCTCGTAATCCCCAAAGAAAAAGAGCTTCTTATGCAGGATTGGTCCGCCGATCGATCCGCCTTCCTGGTAGCGATGGAAGGAAGGCGACTCATTGGCAGCGCCACTTTCCAGCTGGCTCCGTTTGTTGAAGTAGTCATTCGCTGCCAGCACATTTGGCCGAATATAGACGAACCCATCCCCATGGAATTGGTCGCCGCCTGCCTTGGTAGCAAGACTGATCACACCAGCGCCGCCGCTCTGAAAGGATGCCGGCGTATTCTGCGTTTCCACGCGGAACTCATCGACTGCGTCTTCAGGAATATCAAGCGCAGGGATGATAGCGGCCACATTGTTCTCGGAGATGCCGAGGGGACTGCCGTCGACCATGTAGTAGACCGAGCCGACGATTGCGCCGTTGATGGTGTAAGACGAAACGTCTACGCCAGGACGGCCGCTCGAGATGTTAGTGATGGCGAAGGAACTGGAAGAGTTCGGCGATCCGTTCGCGGGCGTTACGCCGGCGCTTAGCTGGATCAGGTCATACACGTTGCGGGTCAGCAGTGGTACGCGATCGATCGTCGCCGCGGTAATCAACTGCCCTACCGTTGAACTGCTGGTATCCAGCAGATCGTTCGCGGCGGTGACGGTCACGACATGAGTGGCGCTGCCAAGACGGAGAACGATGTCGATCTTGCTGACCTGGTCGACCGTTACGATCACATTCTTCTCATCGATCGACTCAAAGCCCTTCATGCTGACCGTGATGTCATAGGTGCCAGGGGTCATGGACACAAAGGAGTACAGGCCTGCCGCGCTCGAAACGCTCTGTTGCGAGATCCCTGTAGCACCGTTCAGCGCGGTGACTTTTGCTTTCGACACAACGGCGCCCGAAGGATCGGTGATGGTGCCGCTGATGCCACCTCGACCGGCCTGCGCGAAGGAAGCTCTCGCAGCGAGAAGAACGGTCAAGAGTAAACAGAAAAGGAAAAGCACCATCTTGCTGCGCGCGTTCAGTTGGATCAATGTCAGCCCCTCGGTATCGAATGTTGCCATTCAAACCATTGAATGTAGACAGAGCATAGGCGATCTCGATCAACTATCAAACAGAAAAGCGCAGCTCTGACGCTTCATTCCTAAGAACAGCAAACCAAACCCCGGCTCCTCCTCGAAGCACTGATGATTCTTGCTGCAAGCTATCCTTCCCAAAGAGGCGGTAGGCCAGGTGCCTTGCACCTTTGTGCGTCGCTTTGCGCCCGACTATTCCTAGAGCAAAGTACCCGATGCTATCAGGTCTTCGCTCTACACCTTCAGGTAATTTGCCTAATCACCTGACAACTGCCGGAAGGCATAGAGCTTCCAAGAAGCGTCTAGCCCTCACGGAGTTCCCATGCGCATCTTTCGAACCCTTGCTCTTTGCCTTAGCCTTATCCCGCTCGCTGCGGCTCGCCTGGCTTCACCAACGCAGGCATGTGCCCAATCGACTACCCCGGTAGATTCCGCCTCCACTTTCACCAATCCCCTGCTACCCGCGGGCGCCGACCCTTCGGTTGAACAGCACGGCGGCTTCTATTACTACATGCAGACGACGGGTCGCAACCTCACCATATGGAAGACCCGCGACCTGACGAAGCTGAAGGAGGCCGAGAAGAAAATAGTCTGGACACCTCCTCCAACCGGGCCGTACTCGTCCGAGATCTGGGCGCCCGAACTGCACTTCCTCCAGGGCAAGTGGTACATCTACTTTGCCGCCGACGCAGGGACCAACGAAACCCACCGTCTTTTTGTTCTCGAAAATGGCAACGAAGACCCGCTGCAAGGTACGTGGCAGTTCAAAGGCAAGCTGGCGGACACCACAGACAAGTGGGCGATCGACCCCTCTGTCTTTGAAGTCAGTGGCAAGGACTACCTGATCTGGTCCGGATGGGAGGGCGATCAGAACGGGGTGCAGCAAATTTTTATTGCCGGGATGAATAATCCGTGGACCATCGCTGAACCGCGTGTTTCCCTTTCGACACCGCAATACCCATGGGAAAAAGTCGGCGATCTCGACAGCGGCGACCATGGCGCCATCAAGATACCGCACGTGGATGTCAACGAAGGTCCGGAGATTCTGCAGCACGGCGACAAGGTCTTCCTCGTCTACTCGGCGAGCGGCTGCTGGACGAACTATTACGAACTCGGCATGCTGACAGCTTCCGCAACGGCGAACCTGCTCGACCCGCATTCCTGGCAGAAGTCAGCGCAGCCGGTCTTTTATGAGTCTCAGGAGGCCGGCGTGTTCGCGCCAGGACACAATACGTTCTTCAAATCACCCGACGGCAAGGAGGATTGGATTCTCTACCACGCCAATGCTGCAGCGGGACTCGGCTGCGGCAACAAGCGATCGCCGCGCGCGCAGAAGTTTACCTGGCGCAGCGATGGAACGCCCGAATTTGGCCGACCACTCCTTACTACACAGCCCCTGCCAAAACCATCCGGCACAAATTAATTCGCCCGTGTTGAGCGGTTGCTCAGGTCGATCCGAATCATCAATTGTTCATCCAACTTTAGTTGGATTATTTCCTCGCCCCCGCCGCGTTGACAACGGCGGAACCGGTCTTTTAGCGTCTTGAGTGTAATGCGTTACATCGTGCCGCGTGCAGTGCCTGTCCTGCCAAAATGCAGCAATAATGGCCCTATAAACAAGGCACACCGTGAGCACAGGTTCGGTAATTTTTCGGAGGCAGTATGAGTACCATCAGGTTTCTTCGCAGCATCCCCATTCTCCTGTTCATCGTTTTCCTTAGCCCGTTTGCCGCATTCTCTCAAAGCGTGCGTGGAGCTCTTGCCGGCAATGTCGTCGACACGACCGGAGCGGTCATCCCCGGCGTCAAGATTTCTGTCAAGAACACGGCTACCGGGGTATCGCTCGACACCGTATCCACTTCAGCCGGCTCATACCGTTTTCCTGAACTGCCCCTTGGCACCTATGATGTAACCGCATCCGCTGCCGGCTTCGGTGAACAGGTACAGCACGGCGTACAGGTCACCATCGGCACAACGTCTGCCTTGAACCTGACGCTGACGGCCGGGGGTGGCGCAACCACCGTCAATGTCGATGCATCCGCGCCGACGGTTGAAACTCAGTCTTCAGATGTAGGCGGTACGGTCGATTCCCGTCAAATCGTCGAATTGCCGCTGGCATTGGGTGGCGTCGGTGCACTGCGGTCGCCGGAGGCCTTCGAATTCCTGCTGCCCGGCACCACAGGGCCAGGTACCGCTAACAGCAACAACGGCATCTTCCTGTCAAAGATATCGGGTGGCCAGGAGTACGGCAACGAAGTGCTGCTGGATGGCGCCAGCCAGACGCGCAGCGAAAACGGCTCCTCCTTTGATGAAGAAGCTCCTTCTGTCGAAGCCTTGCAGGAATTCAAAATTACGACGGCCATCCCCGAGGCCGAATACGGCCGGACAACAGGCGGTATAGAGAACTTCGTTACAAAATCAGGCACCAACAGCTACCACGGAACGGCCTTTGATATCTTCCGCAACGAAGCCATGGACGCGAACACCTGGTTCAATGATGGCAATCGTGCACTTACCTGCGTTGGCGCCAACAATACATCCGCCTGCTCATCGCAGTTCAGGACCCCAAGCGACAAGCAGAACGATTACGGCGGAAGCTTTGGTGGCCCTCTTGGGATTCCCCATATCTACAACGGGCATGACAAGTTGTTCTTCTTCTTTGCCTGGGAACAGTTCAAGCAGAACCTTGGCGCAACCCAGACCTCTACAGTGCCAACGGTAGCTGAGCGCGGGGGAGACTTTACTGACCGGCTCGGAGCGCCGCTGACTTCCGGCACGGGGCAGACCCTAACCAATCCCTGCACCGGTGCACCCATTCTTGCAGGCCAGATCTTCGACCCTGCCACCCAGCGCGTTGTGAACGGCACGCCTTGCCGCCTTCCCTTCGCCGTCAACAACGTCATTCCAGCCGCCCGTAACAGCGCTGCGGGCAATGCGTTGCTGAACTACATTCCTGTACCGACCACTTCATCCCTCATCAACAACTACTTCTTCCCCAGCACGATCCCACTAACGAATACCACCTACACCGTGCGTATCGATGCCAGCCTTTCCGAAAAGAGCAAGCTGTTTGCTTCTTACAGCACACGTGACAACAACCGTACGTCAGGCGGCAATCCCCTTCTGCCCTACCCGGAAGACCCGAATACCTGGAAGCAGGATTTCGAAACCCATCTGACCCGCGTTGGCTGGGATTATGCGTTGAAGCCAACCGTGCTTAACCATCTGAATTTTGGCTATAACCGTACGAACAGCGCGAACTTCGCAGTTCCGACCTTCCAGAATATCGATTTTGCCCAGAAGATCGGCATCAAGAACTCCCCGCCTTCGCTCAATTTTCCGCAAGTTACCTTCGATGGCCGTGATGACCTGGTCAACCTGGGAGACACGAACAATGACGACAATATTGACAATGGTTGGCGGGCAAACGACAGCGTCAACATCGAGAAGGGCCGCAACAGTTTCAAGTTCGGGCTCGACTATCGCCTGCAGCAGTATTCGCCCATCAACAACCCTACCCCCGCAGTGAACTTTGCGCGCGTGCAGACTGCTTCTGATCCAGGCAATGGGGAGAATGACGGTAACAGCTTTGCCAGCCTGCTGCTCGGTCAGACGAGCGGTGGCAATTTCAATTCGGGTCTGTACTCGGAGAAGCCACGCTGGACTTCCGTCTACTACGCCCTCTTTGCACAGGACGATCTAAAGGTAAGCAACAACCTGACTCTAAACCTGGGCGTCCGCTGGGATGTAGACATGCCGCGCACTGAACCGCACAACGCTACGTCCAACTTCAGTCCCACGGCGGTTGATCCTGCCTACAACATTCCAGGCGCTCTGGTGTTCGGCACCAACTACAAGAGTCAGCAACGCTGGGCGAATACCTACTACAAAGACATCGCGCCGCGCATCGGCTTTGCCTACACGCCCGCCGGCAGCAATGGCAAGACTGTCTTCCGCGGCGGCGGCGCCATCTTCTACGGCCCTCTCCAGTACTCTGATTTTGGCGGAAGCATGGATACGGGCTACAAGACGGCTCCTACCTTTACCAGTCAGGATGGCTTCTCTGCCGCCTTCAACCTGGATAGCGGCTTTCCCGCTTATTCGCAACCCCCGAACCTGAACCCTGGATTGTTCAACGGCCAGGCAGTCACCGGCTCCTACATTCAGCCAACCTACGGCAAGCCGGCACAGGTCTACGAGTGGAGCCTGCAGATGCAGCAGGAACTGGCGAACGACCTGATCCTGAGCATCGGCTATCTCGGCAACAAGGCGCAGAACCTTCGCTCCAACGTGCAGAACATCAATAACATTCCTATCTCTGACTTCGCCCTGGGGAGCCAGTTGAACCAGACGGTTGCCGGCAATAATGCCGGGGTCACCGCACCTTTTGCCGGCTTTACCCAACTTTGGGGTTCGGGCGTACAGGTGCAGCGTGCACTGCGGCCTTTCCCGCAATATGACTACATCGACACCGGATGCTGCCTGCAGAACTCCGGTATGTCTACCTACGATGCCCTGCTGGTCTCACTCACCCGTCGTTATCGCAATGGTCTGACGTTGCAGGTGTCCTACACCTGGGCGAAGGATTACACCGATGCCGACAGCGCCCTGCCCAATAATGGCATCAGCGTCTCCCAGGTACAGAATCCCTTTAACCTGCATGCGGAAAAAGCCATCAGTGCGCAGGATATTCCTCACACCTTCGTCATTGCACCGCTGTATCGTCTGCCCTTCGGACATGGCCAGCGTTTCCTCCAGCACGGCATAGCCAGCGCTGTTGCCGGTGGCTGGGAGTTAGGATCAGTGCAACGGTATGAGTCCGGTCAGCCGTTCTCCTTCTGCTGCGCGACTGGTATCCCCGGCTTCCAGAACTCCGTCTACTACAGCCGCAATGACTCGCAATCTTTGAAGAGTGCGAACTACCAGAGTGGAAAGATCAATCCATTGATCGCGTCAGAGAATAACTTCTTCAACACGGCGGCCTTCATTGATCCGAACCTTGCCGCCGCCAATGCTCCGCCAACTGCGCCCATTCCTTACACCTTCGGCAACATTCCCAGGGTGACCGGGGAAGTGCGGACGCAGCCCTACTTCAATGAAGACATCAGCGTGTTGAAGACAACCAACATCCGGAGCGGAGTAGACTTCGTCCTCAAAGGCGAGTTTCTGAACGCCTTCAACCGTCACCAGTTTGCAGCGCCGGGCGACTTGAACCCGACCGACGCAAACTTCGGCATCGCGACAGGAACAATTGCTCCTCCGGGGAACCTGCAGGTAACGGCGCGCATTACCTTCTAAATCAGCAACCACTCACCGGGTAGAGGGCGGATGCGGCCGTCCTTTACTATTTGGATCACATGTTTCTTGCTGCATGCGCACTCGCGTTTTTACAGGCAGCCGCTGCCACATCCGGTCGCGATGTTGGCCTGCAACGAGCGAATGCCCTGCTTACCTCCGCCGACTATGCCGGTGCTCGGGAAGCCTATGAGCAGATCCTTGAAACGCAGCCTTCGTCCCCTGCAGCTCAGGAAGGTGAGGTGCTCGCTTCCGAAAAGCTGGCACTCGCTGCGCGTACAGCGCATGACAACAATGCGGCCCTGGGCGACCTGTTGCGCGCCGCAAAATTTGCACCCGAGCAGCCGCGGCTGTTGTACGACCTCGGCGTCCTCGAAGATCAACTGGCCTTGTACCAGGAGGCCGAGGCGACGGTTCTCCACCTGCAGACCCTGGCTCCGGCAGATAGCAAAATGCTCTACCTGCTTTCGCGGGTGAAGCTTGACCGCGGTCAACTGCCGGAGGCAGAAAATGCCATGCGTGCCTATCTACAGGCCAACCCGGATGATGCCACTGCTTATTACGGGCTCGGTCGCATACTGCAGCTAAGAATGGACAATGCAGGCGCGAAAACCGCCTTTGAGAAGTCGATTGCCTTGAAGCCGGAGCAGACCGAATCCCACTACCAGTTGGCAGACATAGCATTGAAGGCCGGGCAATTTACAGAAGCCATCAACGAGGCCGGCAAAGTGCTTGCACGTGACCCTCATCACGGCGGAGCACTTACGGATGTCGGCATCGCTCTCTTTCGCCAGCACACCTATGAAAAGGCTGCGGATGCCTTGCAGCAAGCCGTGACCGCCGCGCCGGAATACCAGCCCGCCCACTATTACCTGGGGCTGACGCTGGCAAGACTGGGTCACAAAGAAGCATCTGATCGGGAGTTAGCCCTCGCTACCAGGATGGCTGCCGATCAGAATGCGGGCGAGGCGCAGCGGGTACACCTGCGACCATAAGCAGCTGTCCGGATGAGAAAACTTGCCTGCAGAGCTTCCGGGTAGCTGCCATCTCCGCCGTCCTTTTTCAGGTGGATATATTTGATGGAAGATCGCCGATGCATCAATTGATCGATGTCACCCCTCGCAGGATCCTTCTTGCTTTTTGCAATTGATTGCAAAAAACGCTGGCCGGGAGACGACGGCCCGTACTGATGCGTATTCCGCGCAGCATCGAACTCTTGCCCACCGCTTGGCGGGTGTGTCCCAGTCTCGGTCTGCGACTACTTTGTATCCAATCGATTAAGACGTTCTATGAAGCTTCTGAATAGTTGTCGGAGTGACCTGCAACGCACCAGCTATTTCCTTGGCACTCGCTTCCTGGCACAACTACGACAAAACAACTTAGCAACCTATACCGTGTCAAATCCTTTGCTACTTTATCCGATACGACACATCAAGTTCATCGCACTGATGCACAGCATCCCTTCGACGCTGTGCCCTGTTAGGTCGATCTACTTGACAGAAGGCACCGCGCTCAGAAGACTTACAGCAAGAATGACCACGTTCCGGTTGGTAGGCAGCGTCATGCTTGCGATTGTCTTCGTCGAGTTAAGCGGAAGAGCGTACTTATATAGGAAGAAGGTCCGATTGTCCTGCTGACCTGCACCATTGTCACGATACGGCATGGTGAGTGCCTTCGTTTCACCCGTGAAATTCTGCGGCGTAAACCAGTCGCTGAAGTTCTGGGTGAAAGTTGTGCTGGTGCCGTCGGTGTAGGTCACTTTGACAATCTGAGACAGCTGGCTCCCATTTACACCCGTACCCAACAGCTGAATGCTTGAGTAGTTACCAGCAGGCAGAGCGATGGTCTTGCCGCTCACCGCATCGAGAGCGTTCGCCGGCCCAAAATAAAATAGTGTGCCGGAAATGGTCTGCTGCACTCCGACCAGTTTTGCCGAGTAGGCAGTGCTGCTGCCGTTGAGACCGCCATCCAGCCCGCTACCGGGAAAGGGCAGGCCGTCCGTGACCAGGGCGTTGACGTTGTATGCAGGCGATAAATTGACCATGCTGCTTCCGACAGAAGGAGCGAACACGTTCAGGTTGAACTGAACAGTTTTTGTTAGTGCCCCTGAGACGGCGGTGACGGTGATGGGGAAAGTTCCCACCGCAGCGGTTGGACTGGCGGTAAAGGTTGCTAAGCTGGTTCCCGTTGCGCTCAGCGTCGCAAAGGACGCTGTGACGCCGGCAGGAAGGCCAGAAGCGGCAAGTGTTACAGGAGCCTTGATATTTGTCTGGGCGCTGATAGTGGCGATGCCCTGGCTGCTGAAACCGCGCGGCAGTGCGAGTGTTCCAGGCAGGAACGACAAAGCGAAGTTGGGAGCAGTGACGTTGATGGTGACCGTCGCCTTGGACTGCAGCGATCCGGAGGTTCCGGTGACAACTACTGGATACGTTCCCGCCGCGGCGAGGCTGCTCGCGGTGAAGATAAGCGAACTGGTGCTGCTGGTACTCGATGCACTGAAAGCCGCGGTCACGCCTGCTGGAACTCCCGCTACCTTCAGGCTGGCGGCTCCGCTGAACCCGTTCAGCCCGGTGACCGTGACGGTAGAGCTCACACTGCTGGATTGTGGCAGTGTGAGGCTCGCCGGGGATGCCGCGAGGCTGAAATTCTCAGCCAAAACTGTGAGCTGCACGGCTGTGCTGCTGCTCAGGCTTCCCGAAGTTCCTTTGATGGTGATCGGATAGGAGCCTGCAGGCGTCAGGGTGCCGGCCTTGAAGGTAAGGGTACTCGATTTGGTAGCGCTCGTAGGACTGAGGATGGCTGTGACGCCAGCTGGCAGGCCGGTCGCGCTAAGTGCGACGGTGCCGCTGAAGCCATTCTGTCCGCTCACGTTGATCGCGGTCGCAATGCTGGAAGCTCCGGTCTGTAGAACGCTGACGGCAGTAGCCGAGGAGGACAGCGTAAAGCCCGGCACTACGACCGAGAGCGAGATGCTCGCAGTACTGCTGAGACTGCCGGAAACGCCGGTGACCGTAAGCGGGTAGGTGCCGGCTGGAACCGATGCGGTTACGCTCAGCGCCAGTGTGCTGCTCTTTGTTGTAGTCGATGGTGTGAATACTGCGGTGACGCCGGTCGGCATGCCCGTCACACTCAATGTGACAGACGAACTGAATTTATTCAGGGCATTCACAGTGAGAGCTGCGCTGCCGGTACTTCCCGGCACGATGGGAAGGTAAGAAGCAGAAGATGAAAGCGTGAAAGATGGTGCTCCCGATGTACCCGTCAGATCGTAGATGAGTGGCTGCCCCGCAGGCGATCCCCAGCCGCTCGCGAGATCATAGCCTGCTACTGCGGGATATCCATTGCTGCCGGTGCGCATGTCGTTGAAATCCGCAGTATAGTGGCTGCTACTTCCGAGCGTGTACAGAGTCGGATTCAGGAAGCCGACCCGCGGCCCGGCTACAGTGGCGGCCTGCTGATTGGCGAGTGCGATAAATCCTGCCCAGAGGGGGGCCGCTGCGCTGGTCCCACCTACACTGATTTCCTGACCGTTATTACAAATCAGGAACATCTGGATGTCCGCCGTTAGCGCGACATCGGGAATATTCCGCATCTTTACGGAACCGCCGCTGGCAGCCATACTGAGGCCCTGCTGATAGCTGGGTATGGGGTAGACGGTACTGATACCGCCGCCGCCATCCGGCCAGGTGGTCTCGGATTGCCACGAGCCGCCTGCGCCCATCGTCTTCAGGCTCGTGCCTCCGACGATTGTCAGACTAGGATCGTCCGAGGGCGACATCACACCATTCTTGTAGGCCCCATCATCGCCTGCGGCCTGGAGCATCGACTGCCCCTGCGCAATAAACTCTTTGTAAATCTGCTCGGTTGTGGCATTGACGCCGCTAAAGCCCCACGAGGAACTGAGCTGTTGCGCCACGTTATCCGTCGCCATCCGATTGAGGATGTCGTTCGGGACCTCTCCTTCATAGACCATTACCTTAGAAAGGCCGGGCGCCATGTAGGAGGCCATCATGATGTCCAGGATGACCTCTACATTGTCAGACCCGGCAGAGCCGTTGAAGCCATCGAGCAGCACTGTCTGCACAGGCACTGGCGGCAGACTGGCTGCCGCAAAATTCCTCTGTACGTCGCCGGCGAAGAAGCCATCAAACTCGAGAAGGCCCACCGTCTGACTGCTGCCCTTAAGGGTGACGCCCGGCGCGTAGGCCGCTCTGAAATCGCTGCCAATAAAATAGCCGCCCGGACCGCTGCCAGTTACGTAAGCTTTTCTCTCGCTGAAAGCCTGCTTCTTCAAGTCCATCGGATGAGGCGGATTAAAGTTATCCAGACCACTGATATCGAGTGTGTTCATAGCGATGTCGATCGAAGGTTCGCGGTCCGGCGCGAAGAACTGACCTCGCACCGGATGCTGATAGACCATCATCTTCACGTTGAAGGCTTTTTCTACGTCCTCGACTGTACCCGCGACACTCAGCACCATGCGGTTAGGGTAGGTGCTAGTGATCGTCAGGCCATTGTGTTCCGCGAAGGCAATCAGTACCTGGTAATCCTGCTTAGTCGGGCCAAACTGCGCGGCAAACTGTGCCGGGGTCAGAAAGTGTTTATAGCTGGCACTGGATGAATCAGAGATCTCTGCCAGCAGGGAGTCGAGTTCTGCCTGGTTGCGCAGAGGAAGTCCTATGGCGAGCTTAAGCTGCGTTGCGGGCGGCAAGTGATGCAGCAGGCGCGACTCTGCAACGGCATGGGGTATGTGCCCCTTAAGAACTTGGTGCTGGGCATCGGCTGGTGTGGCGGCGAAGACTGCGGTCACACATAACGTCA
>CAZZXL010000001.1:47881-102761 GCA_964658035.1 uncultured Acetobacteraceae bacterium | reverse complement strand
AAGAACGAAAAGTTCTTGCCGAAGTCGGACGATTCCGTGTCGTCCGGACGAGCGACCTTGCCGAGACGGTGTACGGCAACCGGCACTCGCGCATGGAACGCGATCTCGCATTCCTGCGCGAGAGGCGACTAATAGACGTGCATTCCGTGAATGCACGTCGCGACGGTCGCGGCGGGAGTGTCGAACGCATCGAGGTGGTCTCGCTGACCAAGGGTGGCCAATCTCTCGTTCGCCTTACTGGGGGATTGCCACAAGACCAGAAGCTCTATGCGGGGTTGGTGAAACCAAGAGAAGTGGAACATGATGCCCAGATTTATCGTGCTTACGGCAAAGAGGCCGAGCGGATGGAGCAAAAGGGTGGAACGAATCTCCGTGTGAAGCTCGACTTCGAGTTGAAATCCGATATCCAAAAGGCCATTTATGCAGAGCGGAAAGCCGATCCAGAACGTGGCATGGCCGAGATCAAGCAGCAAGTCGCCAAGGATTTTGATCTGCCTTATGTGAACGACGGCATCCAGATTCCCGATGCACGGATTGTCTACGACCTTGAACGGAGAGACGATCCAGACCGCGATCAAGGCTCGCAAACTGGGCATGAGGACATCGAGGTCCTCACTGCCGCCTACAGCCCAGGCCACCTGCGCGCCAAGTCGCAGGCCGGATTCCGCACCTATGCGTCATCCGCCGACCGCGCCAGTATGACCGCCAAGATCGAAGGCGACCACTACCTCATGGAAAACATTATGGAGTTGTAACGATGCCCTCTGCTCTCATGTCAGATCCAATCCCCGCTCTTCAATCGCTTGGCTACACGGACCGCGAGGCTGCGTTCCTGTACCTCGTCGCAGCCCACTCCGGCTACTTCCTTCGCCGTCAGTTCGACTACTTCATCGACCGCAACAAAGGTTCAATCGTGACGAACTTTTTGAAGAAGGCGAGTGCCGCCGGCCACATCGAAGTCTTCGACTACAAGCAGGGCTGGCGCGTCTATCATCTCTGTTCCCGGTCCATCTATCGTCTGTCCGGCGATCCGGAGTCACAACTCCGCCGCCGGAAGGGCGATGGCCAGGTTCGGGCACGGCTCATGGCCCTGGATTACGTACTCGAAAATGAGAGCGACCACTATCTAGAATCAGAAGCTGACCGCGTTCGCTTTTTTGAGCGCGTTCGCACAATCTCTCCGAACCTGTTCACGGACGAGTATGGAAGATTGCAACCTCTGCTGTCGGCGTTTCCCATCGCCCTTGCCGATAGGGAGCGTCCAGCCCAGTCGTTGGTGCGCTTCGCTTTCATCGACGAAGGACTATTGAGCATTGGGAAGTTCGTCCGCTTCCTTGGGGAGGCCGAGGCTCTGCTGCGGGCCATCGGCAACTTTGAGGTGATCTATGTCGCCCTCTCGGACTTCAGCTTCCACGCTTCCAGGGATGCTTTTCGTAGCCGCTTCTCCCATGCTTCCCCCAGAAGTGCGCGGCTCTTCGAGGAGAATGTCCGTCCTCCGGCCGTACAACATCGCGTACCGCTTCAGGCGCAGTTCACCACGCTTCTCTTCCACTACGGCTATCCCACAATGCTGCGAAGTGAGGCGAGGGGTTCCGGGAGGGTTCGCATCGCCGAAAGCACGGATTCCTCAAGTGACTAACGATCAACAACATAGAAAGCATTGGATAAAGAACTGGGTAGTACGTGGGTGGGAGCGACCCCACCCTGCCGGGTTGCCGCACAGGCTGACGCTGTGCTGGTCGCTCCCACCCACGTACTACCAGAGACCAATGCCGGTACCGGGACGGTACTGACGCAGTACAGAGATTGGCCGCAATCGCGGCTCAAAGGAGAACAACCATGAGCAAACTGAAGATCGAAAAGGGCGCGAGTAAAGTACGGCGCGCCCCATTGAAAGCAACCATCGACGGCACAATAGCAGACGACCTGGAGCTGATGTGCGAGTGGTCGGAGAACGAGAGCAGCTATCTCGTCAATCTCCTGCTCGGCTTCGCCATCGCGCAGAGCGAGGACTTCCAACGATACAGAGCAGAGCGGCTTGCAACTCCGTTGGCTAGCCGCACCGAGGCCAGACCTGCCTCCGATCCGGCGCGGAAGATCGTGCCATCGGTCAGCGCATCGTCTCCACAAATGGAGAAAGGAACCACCGCATGAGCGTTACGGTGCATCTTCGCAATCTCGCCCGGCCACTGGTCGAGTACCGCATCATCCTGTCCTTCGGCCTGAGTGCGGCCTGTGGGATCATCCTTCAGAGTCTCTATCCGGTTCATGATACAGACCTGCTTATGCGCCTGCTGGCACTGGAGCGTCCAGCGATCTTTCATGGAGTGGTATGGAGCTACAGCTTCTTTCTGTACAGCACGCCGTTCCTTGTTTTCTCAATCCTATTCTCGCTGGCATACATCCACTTCTATGAGCCGAAGCCAGATCAGCTTGCCGGGGCGTTACCGCCGTATCCTGATCCTCACCTACGGGAAGACTTGTTCCTTGTGGCGGGAGAGGTTCATCGGCAGCTAAAGCCTCTGCCGTCCCCGGCCCCGAGTTGGCTCTGCATCTCGGAGCGCGGACTCTATACAGGCGTCTGTGTCGTCGGTGCGATTGGCTCCGGCAAGACGCAGGCGGTCGTCCTGCCAGCCATGCGTCAGCTCTTCGCATACAAGGCCAGCGATCCCGAACGGAGATTGTCCGGCGTGGTGCTGGAGGTGAAAGGCGACCTCTGCCGTCAAGTGCGGGCCATCCTCAATGGCTGTGGGCGGTCAGAGGATTACGTCGAGGTCTCCCTCACCGGGAACGTTCGCTATAACCCGCTCAACAACGATTCCGACGCTTACGCCCAGGCATTCAACATCGCCTCCGTCATCACAGCCATCTGGGGTAAAGGAAAGGAACCGTTCTGGCAGCAGTCCTACACGGACCTTGTCCGGTACGTCATCATGCTGCATCGCGTCCGCGATGGGTACGTCACGCTGCTCGACATCTTCCGTACCGTCATCAGCTCAGGGACTCTCGAAGACATGCTGACGATGACAGGACGGCGCTTCACTGCGGCATCATTCGTTGGCGTGAACAAGGACGAGTACCTGAAATACGAATCAACGCTGGCTCCGTTCCGCTTCGCGTGGAGCGAGAAGCTCGGCAAGTACATCGCCACTTCAACAGACGATCTGCAAACTGCCCTGGTCCAGAGGACGTCTGTCGCCGCATCCTTATATTCACGCAAGCTCGGTGATCCGGAGATACAGGACTCATGGCGGAGCATCCACTACTGGTATTGGGAGCACTGGAAGTTTTTTCGCGCTGAGGTCAAGACTTCGATCATCCAGGGCATTGCAGTTTTCTTATCTCTCTTCGAGACCAATGCCCAGGTGCGCCGTGTTTTCTGCCCGCCAAAAGAACTCTATGAGGGAAGACCATGTGCGTCCGACCCTACCGGTGAAGTCCTGCCTCCGTTCTCGGAATTGATCGAAAGAGGCAAGGTTGTGGGGCTGAACTTTCCCACGGCTCTCAATCCAGCCCTCGCTAAGATCATCGGCACCATGATGAAGGTCGATTACCAGCGCGCCGTATTGTTGCGCATTCCCGAGATGGACGAGGACTCAGAGCGGCACTTCCGGCCTACCGTCTTCATCTGCGATGAGTACCAGAACTTCGCCACCGTTGGCGGCGACAACCCCACCGGCGATGAGCGCTTTCTGTCCCTGTCCCGACAGCCGAAGTGCATCCCTATCGTCGCCACGCAGAGCATCTCCAGCCTGAAAGAGGCTCTCCCGAATGAGGGCGTCAAGACCTTGCTGCAAGCCTTCCGCACCAAGGTCTTTCTCTCTACCTCAGATCCCGACACGGCACGGTATGCGTCGGAACTATGTGGCAAGGCTGACAAGACCCGCATCAGCTATACCGTCTCAGAGTCCAGTTCCAATGCGAATGTCGGTTGGCTGAGTGGTCGCACATCGTCGAGCAAAGGTTCCGTCTCTGCCTCCAAACAGTACCAGAAGCAGAAGGAGCCGCTGTTCGAGGAGAACGTCTTCTTCGATCTCAAGAATGCGCAATCGGTCATCGTCGCCTTCGATGGCGTCAGCCCATTGCCTCCGACCTATTGCTATCTCAAACCGGACTTCCTGCCCATCACGATGACGTGGTTCGACCAGGAGCGGATTGCGTTCGATCCACGGAGGATCAGCCGATGAGCTTTGAGGTCATCATCCCGTTCCTGAAACCTATCAAGCATCTGCTCGAAGCTGACACCGTCTCCGAAATCATGGTGAATCCGGACTCCTCCGTATGGATCGAAGAGAACGGCCAGATTCAATCTCTGCCGGGCATCCGCTTTGACGATGGCGCGCTCCAGACCGGCCTTGAGGTGATCGCCAATCGTTTCGGAAAGAAGCTTGACGCCGACTCGCCCATCATGAACTTGCGCCTGCCAGACGGCAGCCGCATGGCCGCCATGATTCCTCCGGTGGTCAATCCACATCCTGTCATGACGATACGCAAGTTCACGTCACGGGACTTTACTCTTGCCGACCTGGTACGAGTCCAGATGCTGACCGGGGAACAGGCCGCTACGCTGACCGAAGCTGTACGTGACGGCCAAAATATTCTGATTGCGGGTGGAACCGGCAGTGGTAAATCGACGCTTCTGGGCGTGCTGGCAGATGCTATCCCGGTGGACGAACGCATACTCCTGATCGAAGACACCGCAGAGTTGCACATTCGCAAACCGCATATTGTCTCGACAGAATCACAGGTCGATACTCATCGCAGCAAAGTCACCTTCGATGACCTGTTGAAGGCCGCTCTGAGACATCGGCCAGACCGCATCATTGTCGGAGAGGTGCGTGGGCCGGAGGCCCGGACGCTATTGGATGCCATGAATACAGGCCATCGTGGGACTCTTGCAACCATTCATGCAAGTAGCGCAAATGAATCTGTTCGCCGTCTTGCGAGTCTCGCGATACGTAGTAGCGCCAACCTACAACTGAGCGTGGCCGAGGAGGATGTCTTGCGGTGTATCGACCTGGTCGTCTACATCAGCAGACATCAAGGCAGACGGCATGTGGAAGATGTGGTCCGTCTACAAAAGCCAGTGTAAGTTGGGTGGCCAGCCTTACACGGCTGGGTACTGTTGCAGTGTCAGCACACCGCCATCCTGTATGCGGTAGAGTTCGCTCTCGGCCTTCAACCCTAATTGGAGCCTGATAGAGAGTGACACGCCATCGGTAAATCGGATATCAACCTCCGGCGCTCCAGATGGATCGTAGATGTACCGGATGCGCTCGATACTCTTGCCCTTCGTCTCTGGGAATTCCAAATAACAATTCTGCATATCGTCCCCTCTAGTCTTGATACGCCGACTCGGCTACGTCGGTTGCTTCGCCTACCGAAGAAGCATTCCCGATTTTGGGGAATGAGTCAATAGTCCCGCACTCTCAAGTTTGTGAATAAAGGCGATGCGGCATACCAACGGGCTTATCAGGCGTTCTTGGAGCGTCTGGTAAAAGCGCGGCACGAGGCGGGTTACCTTCAGGAAGAGGTCGCCAACCGCCTTGGCAAGCCCCATTCGTTTGTCTCGAAATGCGAACTTGGAGAACGTCGGCTGGATGTGATCGAGTTGCAGCGCATCGCCAAGATTTATGGCAAGACGATCAATTATTTTCTTGGCGAAGACTAGGATATCCTTTTAACTTTCTGAGAATGCTCCCTGGCCATGACCGATGACGGCCCTTGCTTCAGACGCAGATGGTCAGATCGCAGGAATGAATTCTCCAGTAGCTTTTGCAACAAGGGTGAACGGTTGTCCTCGCGAATGAAAACACCGCATCGACGCATGAGGATGTTTGTTGACAGCGGCTTTACCGTTACTTGGGGCCTGCCGAGAACCGCCGTCCTTGCTACCAGGCAAATGCCGACTTTCTGCTCAACATAGGTCAATGCCTCGGGTGCCGAATAAGCGTCGGTCACAATATGAGGAGCGACACCGAAGTCCGAGAAATGATCCTCAATCTCCCGGTGACGTTCCGGCCACGGCTCCCGCGATACGGCGATCATGGGCTCTCCATCAAAATCCTGCGGCGATATCGCAGGCTTCACCGCCAGCCTGTGTCCTTGCGGCAAACAAACCACCAGTGGTTCTTCAAAGATCGCGCGGACCAGCAACTCCGGAGACCGGATCGGCAGAACGCCAAAACCTGCATGAAGCGTTCCTTCTATCACGCCCCGTACCGTGGTCGAGGTCAGGCCACTTCTGTGTTCGACATGTACCAACTGCGGGTCCTCGATACGGATTTGGCGGATCGCCGCGATTAATTGAGGTGGAAGATTGGTCGAATGACCAATCTTCAAATGATGACTCTTGATCGCCAGCCGGGCCGATAGCTGCTCTTCGGCGAGAAGGACCTGATCGATGGCCTTCCTTGTATCTCCAAAGAACGATTCGCCGTCTTCCGTAAGAACCAGGATTCCCCGCCTGCCCTCAAACAGACGTATGCCAAACGTATCCTCGATATTCTCAAGGTGCTTTCGGACACCGGAAGCAGAGAGTCCAAGTTCGTCTGCCGCCCCCTCAATGTTGTGCTTTGCCGCGACCGTCATGAATGTTATGAGATTGTCCAATTTCACCTTGGGTCTACGCATCCGGTTCACCTAAATGCCGCTCTACTGAAGTCATTTGGCGATCACTACTGTCAATGAGTAAGCAGGGGAACTCCACTCCTTTGCAAGGAAAGGCGGAATACGTGCAAGGAACATATGAAATTTCGCGGTGAACTTCGGACAGGAAGAGCCTTTGGCGCAGGCTAAGTTCTTCCTATTTCAGCCAGTTTCTGACGACCTGCCTTACTCATCTTGAGCTTTCGGCCACCGATAAGCACAACAGAGCCATCCTCCTGTCCTTCCCGATAGATTTCACTTATCTGGTTGAGATTGACAATGGAAGACCGGTGAATACGAACGAACTGTCTAGGGTCCAGCCTGTTGCTCAGGTCTGTGATGGTTTCTCGCAGCATGAACCTGCGCCCATTGGAGTGAAGACACGAGTAGTATTCTGCCGCCTCAATCCATTCGATCTTTTCGACCGGAAGCAGGATTTCCTTCACGCCATCCTTCACAAGGAAGCGAGAGGAGTATGCCTTGGTGTCATCGGCGGCACTTCGCAACCCGTTCAGCATATCCGATAGCTGCGTTTGCGTTAGGATAGCGGCCTTGGCCGTTATCTTTTCCCTGACGCGGTCAAGCGCCGTTTGAAGCCGCGCTGATCCCACGGGCTTAGTCAGGTAATCAACCGCGTGAACGTCAAATGCCCGCACTGCGTGCTCCTGATAGGCCGTCACAAAGATGGTGGGCGGGAGGTGTTGTAAACCCACCCGATCTACAACGTCAAAGCCACCGATCTTCGGCATCTGGACATCAAGGAACAGCAGATCCACTGGCTCTGATTGCAGGTAGTCGATGGCCTCTCGACCGTTCTTACATTCCGCAACGATTTGAATGTCTTCGTGGCCGGCGAGCAATACCCTAAGCAGCTCTCGTCCTAGCTGTTCGTCATCGACGATCACGGTTCGTAAGGTCATGCTACTGTCCGCTCGTAAGGTATCTGAATCGTAACCTCGTACCCGCCAGTCGCGAGAGGTGCTGCGGCAAATTCATGCGCACCAGGATAGAAGAACGCCAGACGTTCCCGCGTGTTCTGCATACCGATCCCGTGCCCTTTGGTAGGCGAATCAGTCGAGCAAGAGCCGTTGTCTCTAACCTGCATCCAGAGCCTATTCCCCACCCGTTTGACGCGTGTTTCAATCAAGCCTCCCCCTTCCATCGGCGCGATGCCATGCTGGATCGCATTCTCGATGATTGGTTGAAGGAGGAAGCACGGAACGAGCCCCTCCATTGCCTCGGGAGTCGTTTCGATCTTAACCTGTAGCCGTTCGGCGAATCGGACCTGCTGAATTGCTAGATAGCTCTCAATAACTCGCAACTCTTCCGTGAAGGGCACTTTCTCCGGCGCTCGCCGCTGAAGTGTCATACGCAGGATTGTGTCGAGATGCGCCAGCGTCTCAGTAGCCTCCGGGTTTCTTCCTTGCGCAACCAGACTTGCTAGCGCATTCAGTGTGTTGAAAAGGAAATGAGGCTCCATCTGCATTTGGAGCGCATGAAGCTGCGCTTGTGAGAGCTGTTTTTCCAGACCCAATTTGAGCATGGCATCCAATTGTCGCTGCGATTGCATGTGCAGAAACCCCGAGATTCCAAAGAGGAAGGCATAGATCATCAAGTCTGCGCCGAAGCTACTCAACACGAAATAATTGATGGATGGATAGGCTTCCTTCCATACCGACCAGTGCATTCCAGCACGCCATACGCCCTGGAGAAGCGCCATGTGAAACACACTGAGAATGCTTCCCAGTGCGAGCTGAAACAGGATGGCTCTAAGTGAGAAGCTCAGAAAACGAGGATATTTCCGGGCAAGTAGCCACATTCCCAGCGCGACTGCGCCCCACCATAGCCACTTCGCCGCCCCATACGCTAGAGAAGGAAGAAGGGATATTTCCTGGCCTTTCGTAGCGAGAAAAATGTGGCAGCCATTTGCTGTAATCAGCGCGAGGGCTGCACTCGCAATCAAAAGGCCAACCACACCCCGAGCATGAGGGGTCGAAAAGCGATCCCTAAGTCGTTCGTGCCGAGATGAAGATTCGGAGTTCACAACGCTCCTCCTTGACAATTTTAGACTCTCACCATGCATTCGTAACCAGCAGCCCAGACCAATTAGAAGGCAAAGCGCACACCGAGTTCCGCCCGGCGGGCTGTCTCAGCTGATATCGGCTGAGAGAAGGTCGATGATGAGACAACCGTTCCAACGGTAGTGACATTGGTATGGTTCAACAGGTTTGCGGAACGCACATTGAAGGTAAGGGTGCGCGGATGGTCTTTGTCATTGGGATTTAACCTGAAGACCCGACTCAGGTTCGCGTCGAGATGGATTCGAGCGGGCATGGTTCCCAGATTACGCGTGACGTCGCCGTTGACCGTGTTGGTGGAGAGGAGGCCAAATCGTGTACTGTACACGCCCGCGCCAGAAGCGGAGGCGTAGGAAGGCCGGTCATTGAAGTTTCCATCGCCATTTCCATCTGTGCCCGTCGTCACGTTGTAAGGCTGTCCGCTTAGTGCATCCAAAATCGAGGAGAACTCAACTTTGAAGGGCAACGTGGCATGGGTATTGGCATAGATTGCATTTGCGCTCTCCCCATCGGGACGGGAGGACTCGCCCTTCTCGCTATAGCTTGATTGCGGACTGATGACGCCGGTGCCAGTATCGGTTTTTAGGTCGGTGTGTACGTAATAAGCGGAAAACCCGAATCTGCTGCTATTTCGATCTACACCAGTAACGAAGATACTGCCCGAAAGATGTCCGGAGTTTTGATATTGCATGATGTTTTCGTTCGGTGCGATAGGCCGAGGAGCCAAGAGAGCCGCAGTCGGGTCCGGTGCTGAGCCATTGCTGCTGATGACCATAGGAGCGTTGATATTCGCTATGCGGAGGCTCCCCCAATTTTCTGCCCAATACAAGGTAGCCAGCGAGTGCCAGCCATGCTGGAAGTTGTGTTCGACGCTGATGTGGCTTTGGAGCGATGAAACCTGCGTGAGAGACCTGGGGAACTCATTCAGCGTGCTTACCTGAATTGATCCAGTAGTTGGTGTCAGCGGATCGGTATAGTTCGGTGAGTAAACAGTTGTCTGTTGCTGTCTGGTGCCATTGAGACGGTAGACCTCCGTTGCATAGCTTTGCAGGTTTGGATCGTGAAAGAGGCCAGCGCGAACGTGAAAAACCCAACTCTGCTTTTTGTCAGGAGACCACGAGATGCCAATCCTTGGTGCGAAGTTGGCGAAGCTGCCAGGAGAGGTCTGAAGCTGGTAGCGAAGCCCCGTAGCAACAGTGATATTAGATGCAAGCTTGATGGCGTCCTCCGCGTACATGGCAAGTCGCCATTGTGATAGGGGCACAAGTGGGATACCAGTGGTGAGTTGGTATGTCGTCGGATTTCCACCAGGCAGGCTCAGCAGCGCACGACGGTATTGTTCGATCGCGCTGATCGTCGTCGTCTGACCGGTGGGATTGTTGTTTGCGTCCAGCAGGGGAGCGATTCCACCGCCAAAGACATAGGCTCCGTTGAAGGTATTCGGATCATAGTTGTGAACGAAGATACCAAGCGACTGAGCGCCAAGTTTTATGGAATGCTTGCCGTGTGTGACCATCACGTCGTCATCCACTTCAAGGTCGCGCTCCCGGTCGTTCACGTTTTGGCTGGTAGCTCCGCCACCGTTGAAGTAACCGGCTACCTGAAGTGATGGGGTCGTGGAGTTAGGCGTCTGCTCGGTACGCTTCCAGGTATAGCCGATGCGCGTCTCATGTAGAAGATTAGCGTTCAACGTCTGAGTATTGGCGAAACGCAGATCGTACTCACTCACGAGGCTGGAATAGCCAGCCTCGGTCAAGGAGAGGCCGCCTACACCCTGATTCCCAAGATTGTTGACGTTGGACGAGAAAGACACGGTTGCTGTATCCGTTGGGGTCAGTTGCCACCCGCTGCGAGCGGAAGCAATCCATAACCGCTGCGGGGCTGAAACCGTCTGCTGCAGGGGCGCACCACTGTTATTTAAGCCCAACGTCACTGCATTCACGACGTTGAACTCATCGATATCCCGCTTTTCGAGCGCAAGCGCAAAGTCTCCTTTGTTCGGGACGATGGGGCCGCTCAGTTCAAAGCCGTACCGCCGCTTTCCAGCGGGAGTCGCCGTAAGCGAAAACGGGTCAGTTGCGTTAAAGCTGCCGTCACTGTCGGTCAGGAACACCGTTCCATGGAATGAGGCCGCACCAGGCTTCGTGAAGATCTCGACGCGCCCACCCAGATAAGGCGCCCTCTCGTACTCGGGAGAGAACATATCCGGGTTCACGCGGATTGAAGCAATGGAACCTTTCGGCGGGAGCGCACTTCCGTTCTGGAATCCATCTACAGTAATTGTGGCTGCCCCAGGTATCCCCCCGCCGCGAGCAGCAAGTGCCTGCAACTCCCTTAAGAAATCGTCTGGATCGTCAGCGAGGAGCTGCACGTCCGCAGAGTTCAAGGTCTGTGTGCCCACTCCGTGGTCGGCATCCATTGCGGTTGCATCGTCGCCAACCTGTACCTCCGTCTGTACCCCAGCTACCGTCAGTTGAAGGTTGACATGGGCGGACTGGCCCAACGGCGCACTTGCGTGAATCGTACCGGGAGCAAATCCTTCGGCCTCGACCGCGAGGGTTGTTGAACCCGAGCGAACGCAAGGCAGCATGTAGCGGCCCGTTATATCTGTCGTAGTCCGCTCACCGCTGGCGGACTTCACCTGAGCGCCGGGAATGACAGCTCCAGTGGGGTCGGTAATTGCTCCTTCAACCCGTATTCCATTGGCGCAAGTCTGCTGAGCCTGCGCTAAAGGAGCAATTATCGCGGCCAGTACCGTTACCCACATCCACTTTGCATTCATACCCTATCTGTCTCCTGATCCGAAAGTCGCAGAGACCGCAGATGATTTCCAACCATTTGCAAGGAAGGACCAGTTTGAGGCGGGGAACAACCGTTTTCTTACGTCGAACCTTTAGGATGACCCGATGCACTGCTGAGAGGCACGCATTATGCTTCGGCTTTCGCTCTAGGCAGTGGAAGTTTCGGGAATCTCGCGGAAATCTTTTCCAACTCAGCATTCATTTCTCGGCCTACTCTCGCCTCATGACGATGTGCCAGGAGAGGTGACGTATGTTCCCCCATATATCCACAGAAGCCTTGGTCTGCGCGCTCGTCCTATCAGAGGAAGGCAATCTCGGCAGGACAGCGGAACGCCTCCATACCAGTCACTCCAACGTGGGCAGAAAGATCAGGAGTCTTCAGAGAGGCTGGGGTGTCGAACTCTTTCGTAGGAACCTGACTGGGCTTGAACTCACTGAAGAGGGTCAGTCTGCCGTTCAGGAAATCCGAAAGTGCATCGACTGTGCGCAGCGCGGCTTCGACCTTGCAACTTATATATCCGCCAAAAAGCGCGGGCCGTTGCGCATCGGGCACTCCCTTTGCATCCATGGAAAAGTCTTGCCCCTTCTGCAAGGACAGAACACGCCGGGACCGAACTTCACTCATATCGAACTGAAAGCCGACACGACGATTCATCTGGAAGCGAGGGTACTCCGGGGTGAACTACATGTCGGCTTTGGAGTTATGCCGATTCTGGACAGAGACCTTTGGGTGGCACCGGTTGCACATGAATACTTCAGCGCCTGTATCCCCGCCAATCATCGACTCAGGAACAAGATCAGGCTCTCTGTGCATGAGCTTGTGGACGAAGCACTCTACTGGATGCCTCGTCATGTTCACCCTGCTTTCTACGGTCAGGTAACGGACTACCTGCGCGGGGCGGGCATAAATCTTGACTCTCTATGTGAAGCGCAGGCTATCATTCAGGGGATCGACCTCGCGGCAAGCAAACTTGGCGTGGCACTCGTACCGCAATCCGCTGCTCGCTTTCAATGCCCAGGGGTTCTTTTCAAACCGCTCACGGACAGACTCCTCAAGATCGAGACTGCTCTTTTTGTGCGTCGCGATCAGATGCACGGTGACGTGCGAGATTTTGTGAACTCGATGTTGGCACAACTGCACCCGTCCAAAATGGAGTTGCCGTAGAGGGCTATTCAGAGGTGGACGGCTAGGAATTCATCCCTACCTGTCTGGTGAAAGTTGACATTGTCCATGCCCGCAATCAAAAAACACCGCAGCCTCCTTTCGTTTGTTGCGCTCACCTAAACCAAGAACAACGTTTGCGTACCTACAGCGCCGTGAAGCAGCTCGATGGGATGCTCCGAGCTTTTAGCGAACTTCACTATATCCTCCGAGAGTTCCAACGAATGCCGAAATTGATAACCGCTTCTTTCTTGAAGACTGATCCTAGCGGTAGGCGTGAGCTGCTGAGCGATTCTTCTCTGAGTGCCAAATAATCGCTTCAGGATCTCGGTGCCTTTGCCAAAATCGTAGTTCTCTCGTGTGAGGACAATCTCCACGAAGGAATGGCTGCGCTCGATTGAACATCGATGAGAATGGGTTCGCCGTCTTTCGACCCAAATAAGTAACCTCCATCACCGTCGAGGCCCATCAGCTTGATCGGAGCGCTGCACGCCCAACACACCATATGTTCAAGTATTTGGCCGACCTTCGGAAAGCAAACGCTCATAAACCGACAATTGCACACGACCGTTATCCCTTCTCTGGACTGTAAGGCGCGCCCGGAAACGAAGGTATAGGTTTGGAGGTGACTTGGTTCGGGCATACGTATGGCGAAGTTCGCTATGTCATCAACCAGCAGGACTGGGACAAAAGGGGGTCTCGTCAAAGGTACAGCAACCGTACTGAACTCGTTCCAAAGCGCATACAGACGATCTCGAAGGGATTCACTAAGGTCGTCTATGGTTGGCTCGAGCGAACCGAATACATCGCAGGGTCCGGCTGGGAGAATGCAGTAACCGAATGGTTCTCGCATCCTGATTATCTTAATGATGCTTCCGCAAACCTTGCAGTACAGATCAAATATGTGGTGAGGTGGCTCCCAGGTGAACCAGTTCTGGCAGGCACATTTAATGCGAATGGGCTTCTTGGCTATTAGGGCATCGTTCGATATCCAAATGTGTCCTTCGTGCCCTGTTCCTGCAAAGGCAGTTCTACACGCCTCGGTGACACCTGCGGAGATTTCCGAAAGCTTGGAAGAAACATTAGGCTTGTAGAGCGCGACGGATGCTTGAGCGAAAGCTTTTATGTAGACATCCCCTAGGACCAGGCAGCACGCCTTTAGGCAGAGAAATTGCACCTCGACGTAGTTCTCGGTGCTTGGAAAAAAGACCCCCTCAGAACTACCCATATAAACTTCATCGCCACCTTTGCCAACGATCAGGCTAGAGAAGAACCCAGTGTGGAGTGACTCAGAAGTAAATCGAAAGATGTCATCCAAGAACATTGCCGGCTCTTTGATGAAAGTCATTGGGAGCTTCTGGACAAGTGTCTGTACCATGTCTCTGTATTTGGGCGCTCCCTTAGCGGCAAACGTTTGATGTTTGTCTGTTTCGAATGCACCTACAAGTTGGCTCAGCTCCTCAGTCATAAACGGAACCTGAAGGCTGTCGGGGGCAAGCTTGCGAAAGCTGGACAGCGATTTCAGAACCGACTGATTGAAGATAGATGGGCTCAGCTCAGTTAGAAGATAAGCAGTCTGGACACAAGAATCGACGAACTGTCGGGAGCTGCCAATGAGCCTATTGAAGTCCATGATGCTCTTGCTGATGTCCTTGTCTCCCATTTCATAGTGAGCAAGGGGAGGAGCATCTTCTAGCAGTTTCGCAAGAACGAATCGCATTTGCTTTATGAAAACAGGAATGACCGGAGCAAACAGAATGGTGTCGGCTGCGGTCTCTCTCTGCGAGCCCTTTTGGGATATAAGACGAAGAAGTTCCTCAGTCGCAAAGAGTTGCGATTGCAACACTGCATGTAGGCGGCCTGCCCAGATTCGGCGGGACGGGTAATGCGATAGGGCTGCTCTACCTTCAAGCCCTTCAACTGCTTGGACGATCGCCTTCATAGCATCGGCAGGTGAAATCTTGGTTTTCGGTGCAGATTGCTGCGCCTTAGCATCGCTAGCCGACTTCGAAGCATATCTCCGTGCCATTCTCGTGCCTTTCTGCTTTCTACGCGCTTCAGCTAGCGAAACCAGCATCCCGTTTGGGTAGGCGAGCCAAAGGGTGGTCGGGCATACGATGCTCAGATTCAAGACGATTCTTTATTGGAGAAACTCGATTTCCCGAGACTGTTCGGCCATCACCTCCATATAACTCTTGATCGCCGACGACGAGAGCATCAGCATAGGACAGGCCGCTTTTACCAGTCGTCTTCACCTACTGTTTGAAGGGTCGATCCAACAGGCAGTAAGGAGGCCCGATGATTGATGAGGAAGGTCTGCTAATGCTTATGCAGGGGAGGCACTTTGGATGTGATCCGCCCCATAAAATTATGCCATCTTTTGACGTTCTGCTCAGCGATATCGAGCCCTTCAAATATCCAATCTATGAATCTTGATCGCCGGTCTGAAATGGCTAGGCTCCTACACGACGTATTCTATCCGGCTGGCCTGAAAAGTTTGCGATTCATCATTTCGAGAGCACGTTCGACCACCGATCTAGAGAGCGACCATAACGTTCCGTCTCTAGTTGGCCGATATTCTTCAATACATCGACCGTTTCCCGAAGCTCAGCGATAAGCACTTCGAGTGAATTGTCGCGCACTGAACTAATCTCCTGCTGGCGCGACTCCATAAAGTGGTCTAAGGCTTCTTGAAGAGATACTGATGTTAACGGTTTATTAGCCAATGCATATTCGCTCAGGAGATCGGAATTCGAGGTGAAATGTTCGGGGTTGCTAGTTATTAAGGCTTGGGCGCTAGCGGAATCGAGAAAGCGGTGAAGCTTCGGAATATAAAGCCTGATTTCGGCTGTTCCGCCGCGATGATATCCGCTATCCCTCCATTCTCCATAGCCAACCCCATTGCCAAAACCGGACAGGCCCTTCTTCGCGAGAAGAATAGCAAAGTAGCCTCCGTGCAGGGCGGTGGTCGTAATGCCAGCGCCCGCTAGGGCAATCACTCCCTCCGAGTACCGTTCCAGTTCCTTCTCTGCGGCTTCATGCTCTTTGAAGTTATTGGGATATGCAAACAGTGATGTTATTCCAGCTTTCGTTAGGCGAGCCGCTACTGTCTGCCAATCGCCAGCCTCAGGCCATGCTGCAAAATGCACGATCGGACAGAGTTGGTCAGCGGGAACGAAAGAAGCCGCGTGTTCGATACAGCTCATGCAGATTTCGTACCATGCGTCGTTAATATCACTGAATCTAAAATATGGCGGCACGAAATGCTGGGGATTTGCGATCTGCGGGATCGTATCTATCCCGAGTAGCTTCCGATATTTTTCTAATTTTCTCTGCTGCTCTTGTAAGACCCTGAAGTCAAGCTGATATTGGATACACGCTCTTGTGATCCCTTCAATTTCAGTTTTCGAAAAATCTTGAGGGGTTAACGCACGCTGTAACCCGATCGTAGTAAACGGCGCTCCGAAGATGGCAGCCATTTTTCTGTGCGGCTCTCTCGCGTGAAGCCGATTCCATCCTTGTTGAAAGAGTGCGCTTCGCGGATCTAAGGCGAATTGTTTTGTTTGATCTTTGGCCAAGAGGGCGCGAAGAAATCCATATGTCCCAGATGTGAAGGAGGCGGCGATAGAGAATGGAACAACGACACCGTCGAATTTCTCAATGTGCCTAATAAAAAACCGTTGAACGTTATGCTGGTAGCAAAGATAGTGTGTCAAGATACTCGCCCTCTTCTTTCACACGTACAAGCTCTTCCAAAACTAGTTCTTGTTGCCGAATACGGGTAGAGCTTGAAAGACCCGTGGGTTCTAGTATGACGGCGGCACCAGTCGCAGACACCGAAATTATTCCCACTCCATAGGATTTGAACAGAGTTTCTTGCTCAAGCGCGCATTTCACGGTCGTATGCCACAAAGCAACGTAAGAATGATCTGAAAGCTGAGTGTTGACTGCCGCTTGCCAGAGCGCTTTCTTCCAATCCTTTACCTTCAGTTCTATTGAGATCCAAAGACCGGTCTCAGTTGGCACCAAAAGTACATCTATCCGCTTCCGGCTTAGTCTGGCTTCCAGCACTGCACGGTAACCTGGTATCTCAAACAGCGCCAAGACTGGGGACAAGAGTTCGGACTCTGCGGGCGGACGAACGGGCATCAGGCAGCCTTTCTGTTAGTCGACAGTCCACGGATCAAACTGTCCCGCATTTGTTGAAACCGCGTGACGCCGAGAACCAGAAGTATTAGCGTGACTGATCCTACAAGGGCCAGTAGGCAAGCGGTTGCTCCACGCAAAATGAGTGGGTGTATCAACAAACTGGCGGGTAAGAAGACGATTGCAAAAGAGTGCAATAGTCCCAGCTTCCAAAGTAGCGCAGATCTCTGCTGTAAGCGTTCCAAAAGGTCTTCAAGTGTCTTCTCTTCTCGAAGGGCCGACTCGGCGCCCGCGAGATGAGGAAGAAAATCGACCTCACCCAGGATGTCCTCGGTGACCAAGAGGCGAAGTTCTTTTGGGCTCTTTAGCGCCTTGGCTTCTGCGACTGCGTCGCACAATCTCGCGAGCGCCGGGATAAGTTTCGTGGCTTCTATGCTGCTAATGGCCAGATCCATAGCACCGCTGCTAATCACATCCTTAAACAACGTTTCGTTCTTGTCGTAAAAGCGCAAAGTGACGAACTGCGTCCACAGCACGATCCATGCCGACGCAGGGCCATACCATAATATGATGTCGTGCCAGTTCATCTGTTATTGAGCAACCCTTTGTGCCTCGGGGTGGATGCTGTTTTCTGCCATTTTGGGGAACCGCCTGTATACGTAGCGGATGATTTGGTTCAGAGGGAGAGAGCCATAACGGCTTACGATCTGATCGACTTTGCTCAGGGCATCCGGATATTCCTGTTCCCAGATAGCCCGTAACTTGCTAGCCAGGGCCTTGCCGTTATCCGTCAGCGTAAAAAGCCGTTCGTGGCCGGAGGGGGCCGGTTCTCCCATCTCGTCGTCCGTTTCGATGTCCCGCTGAAGCTCTTTTTCTTCTTCAGCCAGGTAATAGGAGTAGTAGGGCTTCACTTCCACATCTACGAGGTCTGCGGACTGTAGAAAGTCAGCAGCCTCATAAACCCCCTTCGAGTAGGGACCGAATTTATATGCGCGAAAGGCAAACATCTGCCCGATATCCGTCAGTCCAGCTTCTTCCGCAAGCAAAAACACGAGCTTTTCGAGTCTTGTGACCCCGTTAAACGCAGCTTTGTGAAACAACCGCTCGTAGGCATCGAAGATGAGAAGCAGTACGTCCTCCCGGTCAATTTCGGTGCTCATGGTTCCTCCTTGGGGTCGAAAATGAATTGTAAATTGGTTAGTCGACCGTTGTGCTGCTGGTCGAGTTTGGGATACGAAGTTTGATAAAACCCTCCCGTATGAGTCGCTCAACCTCGCCCGCTAGAAGGGTTCTCGCTACATCTGAACGCGTGTCGCCGTGCAAACCCAAGTCCGACAGATCTCCCAAGTACGCATGGAGCGTTGACGACATGCGTACATTGAGCCTTTCTCCATCCGACACCTTCTTGGGCATGATCTAAAGATACCCGATATGTGCCCCAAATGAACACCACTTGGTACCCAACGGGCTCATCTCAATGGTTATAGGCTCCTAAGACTCATCAAGCATGATGAGCGTATTCAAAGAAATGGCCGGGCGATGGCATGGAAGAAGATCAACTCCATCTCACGCTTGGCTCCGAACAATATCCGAACATCGCAGGGCCTAAATCAGCCCAATCGGGCTTACACCATCCTATGCCGCTGTCTTCCTAACCTACTTCGTATCAATGATTTACGCTGATTCCAGACCAGTTAGCTCCATCGGTAGGAGGCCCTGAAAAGGCCGGCGTCGGCGGTTCGATCCCGTCTCTGGCCACCACCTTCTAAAAGACCAGCCGCGGCGGGTAAGTTAGTTGCTTAGGCCGACCTCCAAATAGCGCCATCGAGACTACGCGACTTTTCCTGCCTGTGCTGCATCTCGCGATTCCTGCCTGGACTCCAGCATCGTTCCGGTTGCACGCTTTGTCGGACCAAACATCTTGGCCCTCAAGGGCGGCGGTTACGAGTCTCAAAGATGTTGAGGTACTCGTTATCGAGATCTTCCGTGATTGCTGCCGATCCTGCTCCGGCTGAAGCGTACGTCTAGCAAGGGCGGCCTGCTCACCCTGGCAGTGAAGGCGCGCACGTTTGGAACGTGACTCGGCTGTTCTCGACAGCCGAGAGTTGCGGCCAACATTCAGTCAATATGAGCCGACTTGTCCCGTCCAGTAGCCACGCTTCAGCTTCATCCCATCGACGTGTCGATTCACTTCTTCTCCAGAATTACCGCTTCGCTCCAAGCATCATGCACGCCTTCAACTACAACCCTTGGTTCATCCAGCATGATCTCGTGCCCACTCCTGATTGCGATTCGCAACTGTCCCATTGAGGATCGGCCGGCGAGGTCTCTCGCCATACTGTCAACAGCCGCATTGAACTCTGCGGTATGAGCAGCTAATGGCCCTTCAAAAGTTAGTGGCATTCCGTGTTCCAGGACGATCAAGGGCTTGTCATAATGCCAACTCCACAACTCGCCGGGTGAAAGACCTCCGTTCCGCTTCACTAAAATTGGATCAGCAGGCGGCCCTTGAACCGAGCGCGGATCAATCGCTTGAAAACGCCAGATCTGTTCTTCGTGGGCTGAGTCGATGAAGACGAATCCGGCGACCCAGTCAGGGAAGTGTCGTGCAAACCTGCGCACCAGAATCCCTCCTACCGAGTGACCCACGAGGACGTAGGGAGCATCGATGTGCGCGGAAGCCAGAAGATTTTTTAGGTCTTCTACTTGTTCGTCGGTGCTTTCACTCTCGGGACGGGCAGGATCATGATCGACCGTGCTTTGCCCTAAGCCCTCCCTGTCATAGGCGCAGACCTGCGTGAAGCCAGCGATCTCAGGCATAATCAGCCTCCAGTCGCTCGCTTCGCGGTAAAGACCAGTGCTCAGGACAACAACCGGACCATGACGCTCACCTTCGCAGTGAAGGTATAGGTGACGGGTCCCAGCGGCGAAAATGCCGGTCTGGGCCGAACACAGGTTGTGGCAGCTGATCGATGACACACTTAGAGTGACAAGGCAAAGCACTATGTTCTTCATATGTGTTCTCCCTAGGTCGACCGCTGTTTGGCGAGCGAAGCTGTCGCGAGCGTGCCGCCGAGGCCCATCGTTTCGACCGCGGAGGAAGGAACAATCACCATCGCTCCTTTTTCGCGAATCGCCTCATAAAGCATGTTCATGCCGCGCAGGTGCAGAGCCCCAGGATTGTCTGCATAAACGCGCGAAGCCTGTGCGAACTGCTCGGAGACCTGTACCTCAGCTTCGCCGAGAATGACTCGTGCCTGGCGCTCACGCTCAGCTTGCGCCTGTTGAGACATGGCATTTTCCAGGGCTTGAGGAATGCGTACATCGCGTATCTCCACGGACTGAATGGTGATGCCCCAAGGGGTTGTCTTCTCATCGAGAACCTTTTGCAACTCCTGGCCTAGTGTTTCGCGGTCGGTGATCATCTCTGCGAGCTGGTGGCGACCGATGGATTCGCGAAGTGCGGTCTGCGAACCGAGGGTGATGGCTTGAATGAAGTCCTCCACTTCAAGAATGGATTTTTCCGCATTCCAGACAAGCCAAAAAATGATTGCATCGACATTGACGGGAACTGTGTCGCGGGTGAGTGTCGATTCTGCGCTCACGGTTGTAACGCGCACCCGTTGATCCACATAGCGACTCAACGTTTCGACGATCGGGATAATAAGAAAGAGGCCGGGTCCGCGTACGCCGCGATATCGGCCGAAGCGCAGGAGCGCCACTTTCTGCCATTGGTCTACGACCTTGATTGCGAAGAGAAAATAAACGCCGATAAGACCGCCCAGTACGATGACCAGCGGAAAGTTCGTGAACTTCTCAACCGCTATGCCGGCCAGGATGCAAAACAGGAATACCGTAAGACCAACGCTATTGAAGTGATTACGCTTTAACATTGTTATCTCCTCTTTGGTTCAACTTCGCATGAGAGCTCACGCAATGCATTCACTAGTTGCTCGACGGTGAAACCTGCTGAGCCGGCCCGCGAGACGAATTCTTCAACCAGTTGCCTTAGCTGCCGCTCGCGCGCGCCTTTGGCGTACTCGATCTTCTTGTCAGCGATGAACGTGCCTGAGCCCTGCTGTGTATCCACGGTGCCGCGGATCTCCATCTCGCGGTAAGCGCGCGAAACGGTGTTGGGATTGATAACTAGATCGACGGCTACCTGCCGCACGGTGGGGAGCTGATCTCCAACTGCCAGTATCCCTGCGGATATTGCGCCGTGAACCTGATCGATGATCTGTCGGTACACGGGAACTCCGCTGTGGGAGTCCAGACGGAAGGCGAATGGGGCTTTCTCGACTTTTGGCGGCTTTCTCACACATCGAAGAATGTACTAGTTAACTAGTACATGTCAAGCGCAATTAAGTTGAAAAGTAAGATTGCGTGCGCGTACGAATGATCCTTGCGGCGGTCCACTCTCGATTGGTCCTGCCAAACGTGCCTGGGTCCAACAACAACTTCTGGCCCCGGGCACATCATCAGTGAGTACGAAATCGCCGATGCGCTCTTCCAGCCGTCAAATGACCTGCAAAGGTGCATCGGCCCGTTGCCACCAATGGAAGTACCTTCGATTCGTTCGTCAGCCAATAGATATGAGGGTATCGAAAGGTGAGATCTCTCAAGGCGAGGTCGAGACCAACTCGTCAGCAGCCGGTTTGAGCGCGGGCAGCCCCTCGTGATCAGCGTTGAAGCTTAAGCAATTGAAAGCTTATTCGATCACTACCCGCGAGTTCGCCACAGCCTTTCGAGATGGCTTTGAGGCGATGCGTGGCGACTGGCCTAACGTGCCTGTGGATCACGGCCCACTTACCCTCATGCAGGGGTGGATTGACTTTGATCCTGATCCTTTTGAACGAGACGCCCTCGTTTTGGTAGAGCGCTTCAAGCGCCTGAGCCCGCTGATAGACCGGCTGCTGGCCTCGCAGCGGAAATAGTCTGGCCCTGTGGAATAGCATGTCATCTGCACTCCGCCGCTACTCATTTCGCCTGTGGAACCTGGCTGAGCATGGTCGGTCAGAATGAGTCCGTTAGCTCAAAGGTGTCGAGGCTTGGCGCACCTTCATAGGATCGCGACCCCTAACAAACTCGACGGGATCTCTTCGAAGGAGACATCAATTCTGCTGGGCGCGGGCAGAAAGAACGCTTGCCGCAGGCACCAATTTCCCTTCTTTATCCACGAGGCCACTTTCTCTTCCCTCGGCATCCTGAAGTCCAGTGTTATATGAATAGAAGAACATTGGGCCAATCGGTATCCGCTGTCCTAGATCGTCGAAGGCGTCGAGCATTTCCATCATTCCCTGGCTCGCCGTCTGTCCCTTCGCATTCGGAAATTTCGTAGCGTCCGTGAAGCCCCACTCAGTAATCCACAGCGGTTTGTCACGGCCTAGAGCCCAGATGTCCTGGCGCAGAAGGGCAGTCGCGCTTTGACCTGCATTGGCTGGGGATGCATAGATGTGTGTACCGTAACCAGCCACATGATAGCCGGCATTGTCGATGTAGTTGAAACCATCGACATTCTTCAGCATAGCGACAACTTGCGCTGGGTTGGATAGGTTCTGCTGAGCTCGGCCGGCAGCGATAGAGCCATGAGCAATGCCAAAGGTGAGGATCTGGGCCTGGGGGTAGTACCTGGAGTCATGCAGGATTTCTGCACCCGTCTTTAAAAACTCTCCGTATCCGCGGAGCCAGTTGTGCAGTTCCTCCGGACTGGCGCTGTGTCCATTGGGCACGTCCGCATCGTAGTAGCAGCTATCGTCTTCATTTCCAAATTCGACCGCATCAACCGAAAGATTCGCGGCCTTCAAAGCACCCAGGAGAGTACGGAACCGCTGAGCGAATTTCTGCCTATCGATTTGGCTCAATTTCTTCGCTCTCCACCCGTGATCATTCATGGGTAGCGCGCCATCGTAGTCTTCGTCCAGCTGAAGGATATTCATGAGAACCTTTAGGTTCTGTTGCTTTGCCAGCCGAACCTCCTCGACAAAGCGGGCAACGCCCTGCGACGATCCGGAAGTCGGTCCGTCGCGAAACCAAGTGGCGTGAAGAGCGTGAATATCTACAAATGTCTTCTCTTGCGTGGCTTTGTCCGCCCTGCTTAAACCGGACCGATCAATGCCAATGTCAAAGTGTTTTTGGGCGAGAATCGCGGTCGGCAGCAACGGAAGATTCGTCAGCGCCCAGACAAGAAAGAGAATGCGAGTTCGCTTTGATGCAAGCATACGTCTCTAGACCCAATCGCGATGTCGGGGTTTTGGTTGCTGCGCCGACTACAACACACGAAGCATACCTGAGCGCCCTTTGCTTCATCATTGAAAAGGCATCAATCGTGAGCTTGCCTGGAAAGATGCCAGCCGAAGTTCTTGATGAGCGACAAATCGCCAATATGCGCGTTTCGAGGATACGCACGCCTGTCATCGTGAATGGGCCTCTTAGCAGTGTTCGAGAATCGCATGACACTCGTCCTCACCAAGCCTGATGAACGCCGGGACCAACAGGTCTAAACAGAACGTCATCTGCGAACTTTATATCAGACTGATCTTGTCGTATATTCAAGTGAGTCTGAATGTGCGCTATGTGCTGCGCAAACCAAACCCCCTCGCGGCTGTTTCTTGGCCGAAGAGCCGCAAGGGGGTGATCAAACGCCAACCTGCTGGCTGACGAGCTTCTAGCGTACAGTCACGCAGCCTGATCCATCAAGGAAAGATCTTGCATGCCTGACACTACCACCGCTCTTTTGCCTCCTTGCCCCGATCCAGACTTTTCATGCGGTCCGACGTCCTGTCGGCTTTCCACCTCTTCGTCGTGGCGGTTGTTCCTTGGTTTGCTCTTCGCGCTGCTCGTTTCTGAAGCCGCAATGAGCCGGCAGGCCCAAGCGCAGGCGGTGGGCTATCTCTACACCACTGACACGGTACCCAAGCACAAGTTTGAGTTTGAACAGTGGATCACCGACCGCGAGGGCCAGGCACATGGGCACTACCATGGGCTCGAGCTGCGTACAGAAGAAGAATTTGGCATCACTAACAACCTGCAGGTTGCCCTGTACGAGAACTACTCGTACGTTAATGCGGCTTATAACAGCGTTGACCACCTTACGGAAGGACTGGACATCAACCCGGATGTGGACCCAACGAAGCCTCTTTCAAACTGGCACAGCGATGGCGTTGCGAGCGAGCTACTGTGGCGCGTTCGCAGCCCTTACAAGCACAAGCTAGGCGTCGCGCTCTATGCCGAGCCCTCGGTGGGACCGCGCGAGAACGGTCTGGAGGTCCGGCAGATTCTTCAGGAAGACTTCAAAGATGATCGCGTCGTCCTAACACAAAATGTCTGGGAAGAGATCGACTCCGAACAGGGCACGAACCTGGGCGCAGTCGCCTCGAACGCGCCACCAAGCTTCGAGAAATCGCGCGCTACCTATCTGGAGTTTGATCTCGGCGGCTCCTACCGCTTCCGCCGAAACATATCGGCCGGCCTGCAATTCCGCAACCACAATGAGTACGGCGGCTGGGGGTTCGCGGCGCACAACCAGCAGCATACCGCCTTCTTCGCTGGACCGACCATCGCATACGCCGGCCCCCGGTGGTTCGGTAGTTTTACGGCCATGCGCCAGCTTGCCGCCGTCGGCTTTACCGACGATCAACGGGCACAGATCTATCATGGACGCCTCTATGGAAACGAACACACAACCTGGGACGGCCTCCGGCTCATCTTTGGCCGAACCTTCTAACCTCGCAACGGAGCACTCCTTAGGCTATGAAAGCAAAACTCATGTTTCTCCCCCTGGCGGGGATCGTGCTCGCGGGTGGCCCCGCCTATGCCACGGTCTATCTATCCGTGGAGCAAGCTCAAGCCATTCTTTTCCCCGGAGCCACCCTGCAGCCTGATGCACGTACCCTTACCGACGATCAAGCAAAACTCATCGCCCGTACCTCCGGTGTAGACGTCCGTAGCAAACAACTCAAGGTGTGGCGCGCCTCCACGGGTGGCTGGTTCATCGTGGACGAAGTCGTCGGCAAACATGAGTTCATACCCATTGCTGTGGCTCTTGACCAAGACGGGGCGGTGAAGGGAATCGAAGTTCTGGAGTACCGCGAGGCCTATGGCGACCAGGTACGCAATCCTGATTGGCGGAAGCAGTTCACCGGCAAAAATTCTTCCACGAAACTCCAACTCGACAAGAACATCCGCAATGTTTCAGGCGCAACCCTGTCTTGCAAACACGTCACCGATGGCGTGGAGCGCCTCCTGGTCACCTATGAAGTCGTCCTTAAGCCATCCGCCGGTTGAGCGGGCGCAGCCCTGGCTCGGAACTCTGGTCAGCATGCGGGTCACCGGCTTGTCCAAAGCCAAAAGTGGCGCAGCACTTAACGCCGCCTTTAACGAGGTGGCGCAGGTGCATCGACTCATGAGCTTTCACGATAAGACAAGCGACGTGAGCCGGCTGAATGCCTTGCAATCCGGCGAAGCCATCCAGGTGCATGCGTACACATACGCTGTCCTTGAGTGTGCGCAGCATCTTTCATCGCTGACAGCGGGATGCTTCGACGTAACTGTTGGGAGACAACTCGTTGATTGGTCGCTACTACCCCGCGACATCGTTCGCACATCCTGTCGTGATAGTTCCTGGTCAGACATCGAACTTCTGGCAGGAAGCTCGGTTCGCCTTCGCCGCCCTGTATGCATTGACCTGGGCGGTATCGCCAAGGGGTTCGCAGTTGATCAAGCAACGGAATGCCTGCAGGCACATGGCGCGGAAGGAACGGTTGTCAACGCCGGCGGGGACATCCGCGTGAGCGGCCCTGACGCTGAATGCATCGCATTGGCCGCTGATTCGACTCCCGAGGGTGCACCCGTCATCGAAATAGAGAATGCAAGCCTTGCTTCAAGCTGCGGTCTTCTTCAGCGACGCCATTTTCCGGGACTTGAGGTTGGACCTCATGTCGATGGAGTTCTGCGATGCCCGGCACGTACAGACCGCTTTGTCTCGGTAGTGAGCCATCGATGCATGGTCGCAGATGCACTGACAAAGGTTGTTATGGTGAGGGGCGTCAAGGCTGACCAACTGCTGCAACAGCTCGGCGCAACGGCCTACATGCATGACCCCGGGGCTGGCTGGCAGCTCGTCCACCCGGTCCTGGAGTCCTCCACAGAATGAAGCACGCACGCAGACAAGGAAGCTTTGGATTTGAACGCCGCTGGTGGATTTACGTCATCGCTGCCGGGGTCTGGCTTTCCGGTGGCCTCTGGCTGCTGTTCCACTATTTCCTTCAGAAGCAAGGAGAGTTCGGTCCATCGATCAACCCGCTTGAACCATGGTGGCTGAAGGTGCACGGCGCCTTCGCCTTTGCGGCCTTATGGATGGGCGGTCTGCTTTGGGGAGTCCACATCACCAGGTTCTGGCCCGGGCGGCGCCGTCGTTGGTCGGGCAGCATTCTTAGTGCAGTCTTTGTCCTTCTAATCCTTACTGGCTACCTGCTCTACTACGTTGCAGATGACCGTGCCCGTCCCGTGATCTCGGCCATTCACTGGATCGTTGGATTGATCTGCCCGACCTTCTTCTTGTGGCATCGCTGGACCCGTACCCGAGTGCGATAGGCGAAGACTGACTTGTCAACTATTCTCTTGACGGCCGCGTTCAAAGGCCGGGTCAACGATTTCGGCCTTTGGCGCAGCCATGGCAAAGCTCAGCACCGGCAGCAAGACGATTGAGCGCCAGGATGGCACCGAGGTTGAAGTGCCCCCCTTGCGCTTGATAAGAAACGCCGCATCACTTCACGAAGCTGACAGCAGAGGAGCCCACTCCGGCTGGGAGAGTGCGATCTCGTATCTGACTGGATAGGTTTATGTCTGATGTGTACGCGCGCGGACAGCAAGGAATAGAGGCGCTTTTTCAATAATCCAACAGCCATTGCTGATGTGAGACGCATCGATCGTCATTTGCAATTCACTCGCACTCTTCTTCTATTTACGTGTGCGATTCAATTCTTTTCCTATCCATTCTTTTTGCCAATTTCGAGCCGGGTGCTGGCGTGTCATCGAGGCCATCTGCCAGCATGCGTGTGAGGCGGAGAAGCTGATCGTAATCGTTCAGAGACCAGTTTCGGAACATACGGAGTGCGAGCCGCATTCGCGCGGCGTCCACAGCGTCCGTTGCTACCTTACCCTCTGCAGTCAAGATCGCTTCCCGGGTTCGGCGGTCGCCTGCCTTGGCTCGGCGGGTCACCAAGCCAAGCTGTTCGAGCCGCGCTAACTGCCGACTGACCGTGGTGTAATCACGCCCTACGCGTGTGGCCACGTCGACGACGCCGATCGGCCCATACTTCCCGACCAACACAAGAAGCGGATACAAAGCTCGTTCTAACGTCAGACCTGCGCTCTCCAGCATCGCCGCATCGCGCTCTGGGCTATTAAAAATGCCGACGATGTCAAGAACGGATATGAGCAGCTCCGGCATTGATGCCCTAATACGGGCATGAAGTGATCTTTCCCGCGCCACCTTCTGTCCCTCGCTCAATGTGTGTATTATACATTCAAACAATATATGTGCATTTTGCACATATAAAGCGATAGGAGAAACGATGGCGAACCGAGACACTTTGATACAAGAGGCATACTCTGCCTTCAACGCGCGGGACATCGACGGCGCATTGGCCCTTATGACTGAGAACGTGAGGTGGCCCAAAGCCTCCGAGGGCGGCCATGTGGTCGGAAAAGAGGAGATTCGCGCCTACTGGACCCGTCAGTGGCAGGCGTTTGATCCTCACGTGACGCCCACCGAACTGATCGAACGCGTAGACGGTAAGACAGAGGTCAAGGTCCGGCAGCTCGTGAAGTCTCTCAGTGGAGATGTTCTCTCAGATAGCGAGGTCTTCCACGTCTACACGATCTCGAATGGTCTGATCGAAGGCATGGATCTCAAGGCAGACGATACTTCGAATGGAGGCCCGTCCCCGGCATTTGCAAAGCACTAGGGCAAATTACCTGATGCTATGGTATTTCTGGTTTTCAGATCTTGGCTCTGGCCGCGCGGCAGTGACGGTATTCAGCAACGCGGCGAGAGGCCAGATGGTGAGAACAGGCCAATGCCCAGTTAGGAAACTGCCCGGCCGGAAGCCAAACAATAGGCCCTTAAACGAGCCCCTTTGAAGCCCCCATTGAGCAGGTCTTCGCGCGAGCTGCCGCTGGTCATCATTCATCTTTCTCGGACGTCCAAGACCTGAATCATCCTTCCAGCGGCCACATAACTACGGGTACGGTTCGGGCTGGCAGCTCAATGCTGCTTCGCGCGAACAGGTCGCCAACTTCTACAGCAACCGCTTCGACGCGTATCAGTCGTCGTCGTTCGGACAGGCAGGGTCGTCCGCAGTCGCGAAGCGCAGCACATCAGTCGACCCCGCTCGATCATAGGCAGCGCCTTTCATGAAAACCTCCCACCGGGTCTGGGACTGGTGGCCTTCTCGGAGGCCCGCGCCAGTGCCTGCGTGTCTATATACTCCCGGATGTTCGACAGTTTGCCATCTCGGACGGCTATGTCGAAAACCCAATGATCCTCGAACGGCTTGTTCGTGGCTTTAATTCTCCCGCAGCGACGCCGACGACCAGAACCCGGTCTCCCTGCGCGATAAATTCCGGGGCTTTGTGTATGTCATTTCCACTTGTTCGGACGCCTTCTGCAGCAAATCCTGCAATCCAGCGTGCCTCCGGTGGGTGCCCGCCAGCGGCCAATCCTCGCCCGGAACGATCCACTCGATATCTTCGGCGGACAACGCGAGTAGACTTTGCTTATCGCCGCAGCCCATCGCTGCAAAAAACTCCTTCACGATCTTGACATTGTTTTCGATGCTCATTGAAATTCCTCCATCTCCCTTACCAACGATCGTGTCTGATCGAACGGACGTTTCGGGATCGTCGATTACTGCTGCTTCTTAAAGAGGTCCTGGAAGATGAGAGGGCCCCAAGCGCGGCCGCGTGCCTGTACCAACGCTCCACCGTCGTTGAGTTTCCCCAGCTTGACGGGTGCGAACCCGAGTTGACTGGCCAAGTCCGCCACGGGAGCGATCGCGTCCTCGTTGTCGCTGGACAGAAAGACAACTCGATGGCCGCCCTCGACGACCGGATCGGTAGCCAGTGTGGCCGCGATCAGGTGATTGAACCCTTTCACGAGCTTAGCGCCCTGGAACGCCTTCGCGACAAAGGCCGAGGACGGAAGGCCGTCCAGTTCCTCGGGCGGTACGCCAAAAGCGTTCGACGTGTCGATGATGGTCTTGCCTTGCCAACTCGGTAGAGCTTTCGCAACCGCTCCATGTTGCTCGAACAGGACCGCCAAGATGATTGTGTCGGCCTGGAGCGCCTCTTGCAGTGACTTGGCGGCGACTGTTGGTCCAATTGCCCGAGCCTGCGGTGCCAACTCCTCCGGCGACCGGCGGCTCGCGACGGTCACGTCGATGTTATTGCGCGCGAAGGCGTGGGCGAGGGCCTGGCCAATCTTACCGAATCCTACAATTGCGTAGCTCATAGATTCTCCTTTGGGTTTCCAAAGCCCTGCGGCGCTCCGAATGATCAGATGGAGCGCCGTTGGGCGAGTGCGTTAGATTTGCGCCAAGCCGCCGTCGACCGCGAGCTCGCTGCCAGTCATGAAACTGCTGTCCTCAGACGCGAGAAAGGCCGCCGCCGCTCCGATCTCCGAGGGGTCCGCCATCCGCAGGAGCGGAGTCAACGAAGCGTAGACCTTCTGGCCCTCCTCGCCTAGCGCTGCCTTCGCAAGTTCGGTCGCGGTTGCCCCGGGCGACAGCACGTTTACGCGGATGCCGGTACCCTTCAGGTCCTGCGCCCAGCTGCGCGCGAGGTTGCGCACCGCCGCCTTGCTGGCGCTGTAGACGCTCATGGTCGGGGCACCCGTCTCGCCCGCGCTCGAGCCGGTCAGAATGATCGAACCGCCTTTGCCCATCAACGGCAGCGCCTTCTGGACCGTAAAGATCGTACCCTTCACATTGACGTCGAAGGTTTCGTCAATGTGCTCGGCGGTAATCGTGCCAAGCGGAAGCGGGCTTCCCGCGCCTGCATTGGCGAGGACGATGTCGAGGGTACCGTGTTCGGCCTTCACGGCCGCGTAGAGTCGGTCGAGGTCGGCCGAATCGGAGACCGAGCCCTTCACTGCGCGGGCATTGGGCCCGAGATAGGCCACAGCGGCGTCGAGCTCTTGCTGCCGACGGCCAAAGATGTAAACGAAGGCGCCCTCCTCGATGAAGCGCTTTGCTGCGGCGCGGCCGATGCCGGTAGCGCCACCCGTGATAACTGCAACTTTTCCTTCTAGCTTTCCCATAATTAATCCCTTCAGAATGTGTGTAGCACTCGGTGTAGTTAGAGATCTTTGACGGTGACGAGAATTGCTCAGGAGTCTTAATCTTTTGTCTGTTCGTGGGCGCGAGTTTAGATGGCGGAGAAGCCGCCGTCGACTGCGAAATCGACCCCATTTACGTAGCTTGCTTCGTCTGAAGCAAGAAACAGCGCGGCCGCCGCAATTTCCTCAGGACGCCCCATCTTCCCCCTTGGAATCATGGATTCGAACATCTTCCTCGTTGCCTCATCCAGTCGCTGGGAGTCCGGTGTGTCTACCTGCCCCGGGCTCAGCACGTTTACTCGAATTTTTCTGCCCTTCAGTTCGTTAAGCCATGTCCGCGCGAAGGAGCGCAATGCCGCTTTGCTCGCCGCATACACGCCAAAACCAGGGAAGCCTTTCACCGAGGCAACCGACCCGGTCATGATGATCGAGCCCCCGTCGTTGATTAGCGGCAACGCCTTTTGAGCCGTAAACAGCGTTCCTCGCACAATCAGGCCGAATTCCTTATCGAAGTGCTCTTCGGTAATCTCGCCTAGTACGGCGGCTTCGCCCTTGCCAGCACTCGCGAAGAGGATGTCGATCTTTCCTTTTTCCCGCTTGACCGTCTCGAACAGCCGGTCGAGGTCGTCGAGATTGGCCGCGTTGCCACGCACGCCGGTTACGTTTCTACCAATCAGCTTGACGGCCTCATCGAGCGCCTCCTGCCTCCGGCCTGTGATGAAAACGTAAGCGCCTTCCTGAACGAACCGCTTTGCGGTCTCCAGCGCCAAGCCGCTCGATCCACCTGTGATGACTGCAACTTTACCTTCAAGCTTTCCCATAACTGCTCCCCTCGGTGGATGTCTAGCATCCACTACTGAAGAGTAGAGTTGCTTTGTGGCGGACGCGGACTGCTCAAACGTCCAAACATTTTGTCTGTTCGTCCAAAAAAGGAAGTGCTATGTGGATCCAATAAGCGACATTTTCAGAACGATGCACATCACAGCTTTCGGTCAGCACCGGCTCGAAGCCACCGCCCCGTGGGGCCTCAGAGGGGGAGGAGAGGAGACCGAAGAGAAAGCGCCGAAAGCCGGCAAGAAGAGTTCACCCACAGATTTGGCGCACTTCGCCATGATGTCGCGCGGTAACTGCTGGCTCAGTGTCGAAGGCATTCCGGAGCCGATTCCCCTCACCGGTGGCGACTGCTTCTTGCTGGCCCGCGACACTCCGATCGTCATGCGCGATAGCCCGAGAACACGTCCAGGATCGACCTTCCGCGAAATCGCTGCTAAAGCCAACGGTAATGTCGCTCACCATGGAGGGAGTGGCGCGCCGACGACGATCGTCTGTGGGTCCTTCAGTTTCGATCGCGCCAGCCTGAAGCCGATCACTCAGTTATTGCCGAGATTCATTCTGATGAAGGCCGATCAGGCACGCACGCTGGCTCTTCACACCACAGTGCAGGCGCTGGCGTCAGAAATGGCAGAACAGGCGCCGGGATCCGAAGTCGTCGCGACTCGGCTGGCTGAGGTCCTGTTTATCCAGGTTCTCCGTGCGCATATAGCGGCAGGACCGGAACGCAGCAAAGGCTGGCTTCGTGCTGTTTTCGATCCTCAAATGGGCTCTGCACTGAGTGCCATTCACGGCAGGGTGAATTCACCTTGGACGGTCGAATCTCTGGCCGAAGCGGCAGGCATGTCTCGCTCTGCATTCGCAGCACGATTCAAAGAACTGCTCGGACAAACACCGCTGGAATATGTAACCGAGTGGCGGATGCAGAAGGCGATGCAGCTACTCGAAGAGCGTGACAAAAAGCTTATAGACGTTGCTCGGTCGGTTGGTTACGAGTCCGACGCTGCGTTTAGTAAGGCTTTTAAGCGAGTTGTCGGAGCTAACCCTGGTGAATATCTCAAGCGTGGTTTTGAGGTCCACGGTCATGCTGGAAACGCAGAAGCTTCTTGAAGCGCTTTGATAGCAAAGTCTCAGTCCCAGAAATGCAGCGGACATTTTGCGCGCATTGAGCGGACGCATATTCTCCATGTAGTAGCGCATGTGATTGGGAATAATGGGTTATCGCAGTCCAACAGGAGGACATGGAAGCGGACATGAAGCCGGTAGACAGAGGTGAACTCACCTCACTTATAGATCCACTGCTAATTGGGGATGGGTCACGGCACCGTGCTGCGCTTGGCTCGCCCAATCAATTGGCAGCTACTGCGCATCCCGCGTATCAACAGCTAACCATCGAACGAAACAACGAAGGGAAAAGATGAAGATCACGAGAATAGGGACGCAGGCATCAACGAAAGGACCAGCAGACTGGTTTACGGGAAGTGTACGGGTTGATCCACTTTTCCAGGCACCGGAGCCTGCGCTTGTAGCGGGCGCACATGTCACCTTCGAGCCTGGTGCACGCACCGCATGGCACACGCATCCTCTCGGGCAAACGTTGCTCGTGACTTCCGGCATGGGATGGGTTCAGCGTGCAGGCGGGGGCATTGAGGAGATTCGGCCCGGCGATGTGGTCTGGTTCGAGCCAGCCGAGAAGCATTGGCACGGGGCAACATCGACGACAGGTATGACTCACATTGCCATCCAGGAGAAGCTTGACGGCAAGGTGGTCGATTGGATGGAGCACGTCACAGACGATGAATATTTAAGAGGTAGCGATCAGTAATAGCTATCCCGGCATCTTGCCGGGGTCGGCTTTGAGGTGCGGGAACACGGCCACCCTCAGTTCGGTGCAGCCATAGGGCACCAGCGTCAACGACTCGGCCGCACCTGAAATTTGCGTCGGGATGAGTGTTGCATCCGGCAGTCTCGGCGTAAAGGTGGCAGCTTCGCCGTTCACCATCGTCTGGGTCAACGCCCAACCAGTCACCTGACGCGCTTGAACAGTGATGGTGGAAGGTGGATGCATCCATGGGTTAATCGGGCTGGATGGGGAAGAATCCGCAGACGCGGCGAGCGAAGCCTCGTCGTTATAGGTAGCGTTCTCCAGGACGTTCTCTGACGAGAGTGCATAATTCCATTTTCCGGTTGGAGTTAGATCCCACGCAGGAAATTCTTTGGTTGATTGATCGTCCTCGACTACCTTCCACTGTTCCGTAATAGGGTGTGCATATACCAGCGGACCGCGCTCGATAGACAAGCCATCCTCCGGCCACCCGCTGGTAGTTGTCACCATGGGGAGGCGCAGTTCTAATAAGTCTCCGGGTTGCCAGGCCCGGAGCAGAGTCACGAAACCGCTGTCCTGCGAGAGAATCGCGAAAGGTTTCTTGTTCAGAAGAAGCTTCGGAGATGCACACCAGGCCGGAATGCGCAGGTGCAGGGGAAACCTTGCGGGGCTCTGTGGCTTGATGTGGAAAAGAATGCGGTCCGAATACGGATAGCTTGTCTCTTCTTCAATTTCTACATCGATCCCGGACTTCAACCGGAATTTCACTTTGCATGGTCCATACAGCGTCGCCGCCAGGCCATCATGCTCATGGTCCTGCATCCACATGCGGATGATGAAGTTAGGCAGGATGCGGTTTACGTTTGCCGGGCAGCATACGACCGAGTAGCCGGGCGATGGGCGGTAAGACATCCGTTGCATATACCGATATTCCCGGATGTCCTCGTAGGAAGTCCCTTTTAGAATCCCCAGGTGATCTGAATGGGCGGTACATAGAAACTGGTTGGGAGACGAATAGTACTGGAGGGCTTTCCAGTCTTTGCGGAGTGCTCCTGGAAAAGCATTGAACATCACACGCTCGATGCGATCGCCGTAGCTCCCGTCGCCGGTGCCCATCAGCAGATAGCCCCAGGTCCAGGGATAATCGGCCAGGTCGCAGGTCTCATGCGCATCGCGGGCCGTCGTCGTTGAGAGGTACTCCGTACTGGACGGGCCGCCGCTGACGAGAAGGTGGTTATCAAAAACCTTTTGCTGGGCCGCGAGCGCTAGCTTCAGATAGTGCTCTTCGCCGGTAGCGCGATACAGCAACAGGGGAAGCTTGCTGTGCTCAGCATAAGTTACGCCATGCATGTTCTTGACTGGGCCTGCACTTAGCATGGCCTGCTCCGTAAGAGCCTGCATACTTTCCATTTGCGAAAACTGTGTCTGCGAAAGCTCCCATGTCTGTTTTGCGAGTTGCAACAAGCGAGGATCGCCTGTTCGATCGAAGGTCCACAACATCGCTTCGATATTTGTCTGGTTCCGCGCGCCCACAAAGACAAACGGCGACTGCAGGTAGTGGCGATGGAGACCGTCGACGATGGCAGGATCACCTGTGGATGCGTGCCACGCCATCGCTGCCCGAAAGAAGACGTTGTGCGGCCAACGATGATAATCGCCAGGTACTTTGAGAAACGACGGCCCAAGATAGCCGTCGCTCTGCGGGTGAGCAAAGGTGTATTTGACGAGGCGCGAGGCGTCGTCGACCAGCGACTCCTTGTTCAGGAGCAGACCGCAGCGTAAAGCGCCATCGCACCAGTACGCACGGACCTCCCACGGCACCCATTCGGTTGCAGGGTCTGCTTGCTGGCTTGTCCAGGCATCTCCCGTGAAAGGGGCATAAAGGTGATGAAGATGGCCTGTAATGCCCTCGGCCTGCGCCTGCAACTGCGTGAGCAGCCATCCCTGCGGGCGCACGCTTCCCACCGGCAGTTCCGCAAACCTGCTCGCTGCCGGCATGGCTCTGCGGGGTAGGTTGCGAATCTGTTTGTGTTCAGCCTCGGGGTGCGCTTCACTCGTAAGCGTCGAGGCGGCGGCTGCAGCTGCCAGGCGGAGAACGTCACGACGATTCAAACTAGGGAGGGTCAACTTGCAACCTCTTGGAAAGTTTAAAACATATGCTGACCAGGGCACGTGGCAGGTTGGACGATGCCGCATTTGCCTCATTCTCTGTCTTGAGCAACTGTCCTAAGAAGAAGGCTTGATGCCTCGATCGTGCTTTCAAATGTTGCAATGCACGTGGTCAAGTGGTTGCAAACGAGAGTTTACAAAAACGGATCTACCCGATCCGGGTTTCCCATGCCTGCTCAGGAGAATGGGCCCTTTGCTCTGATGTAGAGAGGCCAAGGTTGGTTCGTCATCTCTTGACAGTATGGATGGGCCGGCGATGCGTAGATCGCTTTGCGGAACCTGATTGAGAGTGTTGCAGGAACAGCGAGCGACATTAATGTCGTGCTGCTAACAGGCCTTGCGTATGGTCGTGGTCACTCTTGAGTGGGGCATAGTGTAGGCCATCCAGTAGAGTTTCTATTTGCGCGGAGGCGAGTGGCGTTGAAAAAAGGTAACCCTGGATCAAGTCGCAATCCATTCCTTTTAGACATTCACCTTCTTCATTCGTCTCAATGCCTTCAGCGATCACTTCTTTGTTCAGGTTTCTTGCCAACTGGACGACAGTCTTAACGACATCCGCGCGGCGTGGATCCTTGTCCATGTTGCGGATGAAGCTTTGGTCGATTTTCACGAGGTCGAACGGGAGTTGGAGTAGATAGGAGAGCGAAGAATACCCCGTGCCGAAATCATCAAGCGAGATTTGTATTCCCAGGGCCCGGGCTTTCTTGAGAATCACTTCCACGGTATCGATACCGCTCAGGAGAACAGACTCGGTAATTTCCAGCTTCAGCAATGATGGAGATAGCTGGGTTTCCTTGAGAATTGTTTCGATCTTCTGGAGAAATCCTGGATCAGCGAATTGGATGGCGGATGCATTCACACTGATAGTGAAGGCGCGCCCGTATGCCTGGTTCCAACTCCTGACCTGCTGACACGCATTGCGCATCATCTGCGCTCCCAGTTCTACAATCAAGCCTGTCTCTTCAGCAATAGGAATAAACCGTCCCGGAGAGATCATGCCGCGTTCTTCATGCTGCCATCGTGCCAGGGCCTCAAAGCCGACGATCGTATCAGTGGAAACAGAATAGATCGGCTGGAAGTGCGCCGTGATCTGACCATTTTGGATCGCCTGCCGCAGGGCACTCTCAAGGGAGAACTGCTCAGTGATGTTGTCGGTCATGCTGCTCTTAAAATCCTGCGTCTGATTCTTGCCGTGCTTTTTTGCAACATACATAGCGCAGTCTGCCTGGAGCAGGAGCTCGTCCGGCTGCATGCCGGCGCGACCGATAGCCATGCCGACGCTCAGGGTCACATAAACGATCCTGCCTTCCAGCGAGATTGGTTTGCGGAATCGTTCGACCAGTGCATCGGCAAGCTCAGTGATCGTTCTTGTCTGCCTGTGTCTAACAAGAACTACAAACTCATCGCCGCCGAGACGCGCAACCAGGTTCCCGCTCCCTGCTTCGCCTTCAAGAATCTGGGCAACTTCCACCAGGAGTCGATCCCCAAATGGATGGCCCAAACTATCATTGATGATCTTAAAGCGATCAAGATCGATGTAGAGAATTCCGAGGTTCTGCGCCGCGACGGATGCCGTGTCAAGAGATCGCTTTATTTCTACCATCAGGCAAGGGCGGTTCGCGAGGCCTGTCAGCGAATCATGAAGGGCTGCATGCTCCAGTCTGTCGTGACTCATCCTCAACTGCGACTCTCTTGTACCGGTACGAACGGCGAAGATCACAAACGACAGGCAGAAAGTCAGTCCGCCTGTCAGAGGATGCCGGGAGTGGAGGGCGGCTGCGGCCATCATGGACATGACGGATAGTCCAAGCGAACTGAAGCCTTGAAAATGGTGCGAGAGATTGAGAATTCGGCTGCGGGTTAGTGTAGCGGCGGTGTCGTCCGTTTTGAGGAGTCCGAGTACGCAGAAGAAAAGTAGCGGGAAACTCCAGCATAGATCGAGCCATGGAGTCCCCATTCCATGGGTGTTAAGCCGATTCGCTAGCGAGGAGAGAGAAGCGTAGCAAAGTAGATAGGTTCCCAGTAAACGAAAAAAATGTCTCTCACCGGTGGAGTTAACCGAGGTATATCGCAGGGCGCACGCCAACAACAAAGCGACACCTTGGACATCATAGACAAGTGAAACCGACAGAATGGCAGGACTGGAAAAGGCGAGTGCATAAAGGACGATAAAGAAGATGCATGCCTCTGCTGTATCGAGCCAGATGACCCAGTCCCCCTTGACGTCAGCTCTACGGGTGATGGTGACCATCAGGATCGGAAAAGCAAAGAGCAGCCAGAGAAAATCGGCAGGAGAGGGAAAGCGGGGAACAGCGTGGAGACTGGCAAGTGCCCAGACAAAGTAGCCCTGAGCAGCTGCCCAGATGGTAAATGCTCCACAAAGCTGTGCCCAGGCTAGCCGCGAGAACGGCTCTGTTCCGTTGCGTGATCGCTGGAAACAAAGCGCTATGGTCATTCCGCATGAGACAAGTTCGAAGAGATTTGATGCCAACTCCGGATGCGGCAGGAACCCGATTACCGCAGCATGCGCAACTGCCGTGAACGCCACCAGCCCTATGAGGCACAATCTCCTTGATCCTTTGGCGTTTGAAAGCATGTGCTCGGGTCACCTAAGTGTTCTATCGGCGCTTCTCGGCGATCAAATAAAATCACATGAAGCATGGGCCGGATTTGTTAACTTGCCCAAAGCTTCCAACCCCCGGAGAGCATAGGCGAGGAAGGGCACCCGTACCTATGACGAGGAAAATCCGCGAGGTCTTCCGTACAAATCTCAAGACTCGCCGGTGTACGCTTGGCGAGATCCTCCGAAGTGTTCAACCGGCCAAACAGTAGGCAGCTTCGCCTAAAACAGCAAGGATGCCCGCCGTAGCCGCCTACTTAGGCGCTCTGAAGCCCTCTAGCGCAAATTACCTGATGCTATGGTGTTTCTGGCTGGATACAGGTTGGCCTTCTCAGGGCGAAAGCCCCGTGTTCATCGTATCTTCGCTCTACACCGTCAGGTAATTTGCTTTAAAGAGGAGCCAGCAGGGACAGGTACCCTCCTTCGTATCCAGTAACGGTTACGTTAAAGTACGAACGATAGACTGGCGCCCGCAGAGTTTCAGCGGCTGCTTCCGGCAAATACACAGGATTGTCATACATCTTCTGAAAAACTGCCCGGTGGTCTACCGAGACAACGGTCGATGCAACGTTAAGCACCTCATGAATAGCGTCACGCAGAGGTTCTTCGAGGGTCGCGGCAGCTACGCGTTCATTGACGCTTTCGGCAGGGAAGCCAAGGAGAGAGCCGGCGAAGGAGCCGAGCAGCAGTAGATCGGCCTGGAGGACACGGGTCGACTCGCCGGGGTGCACGAGGTAAACGCCATACATCTGTTTTCCCTTGGGTTTTCCAGGTTGGGTCAACTGCGAGAAGCTGACCTTTTTCCCTATCAGATCGGAGAGGAGATTCGACATGGCAAACGGTGTAGGTTCGGCCATACCTACCTCCCACCGAGGATGGGATCAAGCGCAGCCTGCACATCGTCAGTGTTGAAAGGTTTGGTGATCAGAAAATTAGCGCCGCTGCTTATCGCGAGACTCTTGATTTCTGCGGAGGCTTCTGAAGTAATGAAGCCGAAGGGCGTCATATTCTTTGCTGCACGTACACTCTTCAGGAAATCGATGCCCGACATTTCAGGCATGTTCCAGTCAGATAGAATCAGCTTGGGCTTGGCTCCGCTCAGTTTTGCCAGGGCATCCACACCGTTTTCTGCCTCGCCCACGGCAAGGTTGCGATACCCTGCCTGCCGCAAAGCGCGTTGCACCAGCAACCGCATTGTCTTACTGTCGTCTACGAGAAGCACATCCATAATCTTTTCCCTTTCGCCATGGCCTCCTGCCTTCGCAGGACTCACCATACCAATCCATGAATGCATATCGGCCCCGTGACCAAGTCCGTACAGGGAACTTCCCGGTAAATCAAAACGATGGGGCTCTTTCATGAAGATGCATGTGTTGAGGAATCCCATTGAGGCCTTGCCCAGGATGGTCCTCAGTCATGGACGACAGGGCAATTGGCTGCAATCGGAAGCTCCATCCAGAGAATTTTTTGATCCTCATGACACTTTTCGACGTTAGATCGCGCATATATCAGTAGAAGATGGCGGTCCCTGTCATTGGCAGTACCCCGCATCTTCTACGAAGTGCCCTCAGCACTGCCAACTCGGGGGAGTGGGCAGTGCATTTTTGCTGTGAGCCGGCAATGGAGCGCACAGGTTTTGTCGCGAGAGTAGTCATGGATGAAAGCAGAAAGACATCCACATAAAAGAGCTGTTCGTGTCAGTTCAAAGATGGATAAAGACATTCGCACAGCCTGAATTGGGCTGCTAGCCTAATGTCGTGAAAACCGCCGCCGCCGCCGAGCTGATCTCCATCGATGGACATGAGATCCGCATCACGCATCCGGAGAAGCCCTACTTCTCTCAACAGGTGAAGCTCTCCAAGCTCGAGATCGTGCGCTACTACCTGGCCATTTCTGCCGGGGCGCTTCTCGGCATCAGAGACCGTCCCATCGTCCTCAAACGCTTTGTGGATGGTGCGGAAGGTCAGGCGTTCTACCAGAAACGAGCACCGTCTGACCGTCCATCCTGGCTCAGGACCGTTACGCTCTCTTTTCCTTCGGGTCGCACGGCAGAAGAAGTCGTCGTCGATGATGCCGCGGGTCTGGCCTGGATCGTGAATCTTGGCTGCATCGAGCTGCATCCGCATCCCGTGCGCTCGACGGATCTGGATCATCCCGACGAACTACGGGTCGACCTCGACCCGGGGCCCGGCGTCGGCTGGCCAGACGTACGCCGGGTTGCGCTTGAAGTGAAGCAGGCTCTGGCAGAAGCCGGTCTTGAGGGCTGGCCGAAGACCAGCGGTTCGCGCGGCATGCATGTGAATGTGCGCATCGAGCCGCGCTGGACATTTACCGAAGTGCGCCGGGCAGCCCTTGCGCTCTCCCGCGCAGTGGAACGACGAGTGCCTGCTCTCGCCAGTTCGAAGTGGTGGAAGGAAGAAAGGCACGGCGTTTTTCTGGACTACAACCAGAACGCAAAAGACCGCACGACGTCCTCTGCCTATTCCGTACGACCACTGCCGGATGCACGGGTATCGGCGCCTCTTCGCTGGGAGGAAGTTGCCGATTGTGACCCCGCCGACTTCACCGTGCTGACCATGCCTCCCCGCTTCGCCGAAATTGGCGATCCCCATACCGGCATGGATGCATCAGCCGGTTCACTGGAGCAATTGCTTGCCCTGGCCGAAAAAGATGAAGCGGAGGGTCGGGGAGACGCCCCGTGGCCGCCGCATTTTAAAAAGACAGAAGGAGAAGGAACAAGGGTGGCGCCATCCCGCGCCCGCGTGAAGCTGGCTGGCTCTGCAGAACCGAAGAAAGCCGTCACGAAAAAAGCTGCCACAAGCCGGACCGAGGCTCCTGCCAAGACCCGCTCCAGGATGCCGCTCCTGACCATCGCCAACTCACCGAATGAACAGGCAGCCAGCGCCGGACTTGAACGGTGGAAACAGAAGTATCCTGCTGTCGCTCCACTGCTGACGGTAGACGACGTCCTGGTGGACCGCATGCGCGGAAGGTCGTCAACCTGGACGCGCATCCGCGTCAATCTGCGCAATGTTCCGGAAGAGCTGCGGCCTGCACAGGAGACGCCTGACCCGGATGACGATCCTACCCGCCGCTGAAACTTAAACCGCTTTGCGCTCGGAGAAGATAGCCATCAATTCCTGAGGCGGCACAACTTCCAGTTGCTCATAAGTGCAGTCAGCTGGAGGCTTGTCGTTACGCCACCGGCGGAACTGGGCCATGTGGCGAAAGCGGTCTCCTTGCATGTGCTCATAGGCCACCTCAAGTACCAGCTCCGGCCGGAGTGGCTCCCACGATAAATCTTTTCCGTTGCTCCATCGACTCTGACCGCCGGGCATGCGACTCTCCTGGCCGTCAGCGGTCTGCTCCGACCACGAGCGCCATGGGTGAGCGACCAGCGCATTTTCTCGATACGGTGCAAGGAACTCGACCAGCTCACGCCGCTGCTCCATCTTGAAACTTGCGCAGACCCCAACATGCTGCAGCTTGCCGCCCTGGTCATAAAGGCCGAGAAGCAGTGAACCGATTGCTGCACCCTCGCCATCCTTATGCCAGCGAAAGCCTGCGACCACACAGTCGCAATCACGCTCATGCTTCACCTTCAGCATCACTCGCTTGTTGGGCTGGTAGGTACCTTCAGAGGACTTCGCCATCACACCGTCCAGGCCCGCACCCTCGAAACGCTTGAACCAGTCGGCAGCATCCGCCTGGTTCCGGGTCATGGGCGTCAGATGCACAGGAGGCCCGGCCTTTATCAACAATGCCTCCATCCTGGAGCGACGGTCCCGAAAAGGCAGCTCGCGAAAGTCTTCCCCGTCTTCACAGAGCAGGTCAAAAAAAACGATCGACGCGGGCGTTTGTTCCGCAAGCAGCTTGACGCGCGAAGCTGCGGGATGAACTCGCAACTGTAATGCGTCGAAGTCGAGGCCGTGATCTGTCGCAATCACAATTTCGCCGTCGAGCACACATCGAGAGGGAAGCTGTTGCTCAAGGACGATCAGCAATTCAGGGAAGTAGCGGTTGAGCGACTTGCCGTCTCTGCTCTGGATCAGCGTTTCTTCGCCATCGCGAAAGATAAGTGCCCGGAAGCCGTCCCACTTGGGCTCGAAGATCCAGGTGTCGTCCTGGGGAAGCTCCGCTACGCGCTTCGCAAGCATCGGCAGAACAGGCGCTTGTACAGGTAGGTTCACGCCTCATCATAAACCGCACAAGGCGAAGCCATCGAGGGGCATCTCGCCTTCCTGTTCGAAGGCTCAACGCAGTTTTTGCGGGTGTCGATTCCCCGGTACGTCACCACTTCGGTGTATCCTCGATTTTGAAATTGAGAGGAACCCTTTCGTGAAACTTCTCGCACTTACCACCATCCTCGTTCTGTCCTCTCCGCTTTTTGGACAAGTCCCGACCCCATCATCCACGCCCCAGGCATCCTCCAACACCTCCGCCGCAAAACCTGAGGACACAGAAATTTGGCAGCCTGAGCCCAAAGTTGTCACCCCTGGCGCCACCTGCTCGGCGCCACCCTCAGATGCCATCGTTTTATTTGACGGCAAGAATCTCGATCAGTGGGTCACGAATGAGGACAAAAGTCCTGCCAACTGGAACGTGCATGACGGCATAGTGACGGTAACTAAGACTGCCGGCAGTATCGAAACCAAGCAGAACTTTAAGAACTACCAGCTCCACATAGAATGGAAAATTCCGGAAAACATTACCGGTAGTGGCCAGGCGCGCGGCAATAGCGGCGTATTTCTTGCTTCCACAGGCCCTGGAGATGATGGCTATGAGTTGCAGGTACTGGATTCATACAACAACAAGACTTATGTGAATGGCCAGGCCGGCAGCCTTTACAAACAAGCTATTCCCTTGGCAAATGCAAACCGCAAGCCCGGCGAGTGGCAGTCCTATGACGTAGCCTGGACCGCTCCCACCTTCAATGAGGATGGATCTTTGAAATCGCCCGCCTACGCTACCGTATTTTTTAATGGCGTACTGGTGGAGAACCACTTTGAGTTGAAAGGCGAGACACGCTACATCGGCAAGCCGTTTTATAAGAAGTATGATGCCGCACCCATCAAGCTACAGGCGCACGGCGACCACAGCGAACCCATCAGCTTCCGGAATATCTGGGTACGCGAACTGAATTAGCAAATGGCCAGCTGACGAAGAAGAGTGAACCAAAGTTGAAAACATGGTGAATCGCGCCTGCACTGTTCACTCAAGGGAGCAAGGACAGCGATTCACCACCTGACGCGGAAGAACGATACGCCGCCTCAACCACGCGCATCGTCTGAATGGCATCTTCTACGCTGGTCGGCAGAATGGTTGTTTCACCTGCAACAAAATGCTGCAGTGAAAGCATCGAACCAAGAAAGGCATCGGGAAACCAGTTGCCCTCAAATAAGTTACCCGCAGGCACGCCATCGGCGGTGGGATCAAGGAACTCGAGCGTGTCGGGCCGCCCTTGCGGGTAATCGATGTTAAGGCCCATCTGGGCGCGCAGTCCATTGTCGGTACCCTCCCACTGCACATAACTCTGCTGGTATTGCGCACTGAAGCGCTGAGAATGAGTCGTGGCGATATACGCGCGGATCCACTCCCCGTAATCGAGAACGATGACGCTCTTCGTCGCCGCCAGCGACTGAGTCTGCGGATTACGCACCGTCTTTGCATAGACCCGTAATGGTTCGCCGAACCAGGAGCGCACTAGGTCAATGTAGTGGATACTGTGGTAAAGAATTTCCAGCCTCGGCGCAGTTGCAAGAAACGACCATAGCTCCCATGGTGTATGCACGCTTTCATGCACTTCCATGTCGTGGATTCTGCCAAGCTTTCCGCTATCGGCCAGGGCCCTGGCAGCCACCATGTTCGGCGCCCAGCGCAGCTGGAAGTTTACTGCTGCAGTCAGTCGTTTCGCGCGGCAGAGTGCGAGGATCGCTTCTGCTTCTGCAAGCGTCTCACCCATCGGTTTCTGGATCAGGACTGCCGCTTCATCCGGCAGTTGTTCAAGCACACCGAGGATCGCACGTGCCGGAACCGCTACATCAAAAACGATGTCGCGCGGGCTTTGACGGATAGCTTCAGCGATGGAGTCGCCACTCCATGGAATGGCAAAGTCTCCTGCTGTCCGGCATGCTTGTGCTGTGTCGCGATCAACGACCGCAGCTACGGTGAGACCACCTTTCTGATAAGCGGGCAGATGCGCCGCGCGCACGATCCCTCCTCCACCGATCAGGACAATTTGACGAGTAGCAGGTGTGGCTTTTAGAGAATCTTTGAGTGACATACCTGTCTAGGATAACGAATGCACGGCAAACTAGCTCAGTTTCCGTATAGGTGTAGCTCAACGAGATCCGCTCGGCTGGCCTTTTCCTTAAGAAAAGGCCAATGTCGCATTTTCTTGAAAGTTTTTAGTAATACGAAAATGCTCTAAGTGCACCGTCTACCAGGATTTCGAACGAGCACAGAAATTCCACGAATGTCATTCGGCCACTTTCCAGAGACAGCACAGTAAAAAGTGGTAGAAGGGTTACCTTGATGCGCGACGACAGAAGGCTTGTGCGCATAATCGTCGTGGACGGTCCCACGGCCCGGGATCAACCAGGATGCTGTTCGTCTTCTTCGGCTTCATCAGGCCATTAGGGATGGCCAGTAGTTCACGCGCTTTCCCATCAAAGCCGACGAACATTATGTAGAAGCGATCTTCGCCAGCCAAGCCAGCTGTAAAGGTCACACGCAGAGTTAATCCATTACTCAAACGAGCGGTACGAACTACCTGGCGCTCAGCAGTCGGTCGATATGGAAGCGTACCTGGTGTCAGCTGCTGAGCTAATGCCTTGCTAACCGCGTGCTATGCTTGGCCGAGTTCTAGTTAGACCTTAGAGCTCTGGGCCGGTTGCAGCTGTTCATCCTGGGTCATAACTGCATGAGCAGCTTCGCGTCTTTTATGCCGGCATCGTAGATTCTCGGCGGCAAGCAGTTTACTTCTGTTTTGATGATTGCGTCGCGTTGCGATTAGCTGGATTCGCGGCAAATGGTGCAGAGACTACATATCCACTTTTGCATACTCATCCAGCAATATGACTATCTTGGTTCCGGATCCACGTTCTGCGCTTTTATGGCGGTCAGCACAACCCAGTTACTGTTACCTTAAGCCTGCGCTAGCCCGTTACTTTAAGGTAGCAAGAGATACACAAATGATCACTTCTAATCTGCGACTAGCACTTGTAACGAAACTCAGCCTAGCTACACTCGCTCTATCTACTTCCTTTGTTGCTAATGCTGTTACATCGGGACCCATTAACGCGACCGCTTATTCAGGATTAGACATTGGCGCTCAGGTGAACAATGCATTTGCCTCTGCGGCATGCAACAACATCTGTACTGTATATGTCCCGCAAGGGCAGTACTCGTTTGCGACACAATTTGCTTGGCCAGTCTCTCCTAACGGCATATATATAAACTCCAACTGGACGCTGGAGCAATACTCAGCTACACGGGATCACTCGACGCGATTCTTAAGCCGTTGAATGCCAACCCCCATGTGATCATTGAACGAGGCCAGCTCAAAGGCAATAGTAGCACCACCCTGCCGCCAGTACGAAGAGCTCTCTCACCAGCGCCGCTTATAGAGGCTATTTGCGTCTATCTGCTTGTAGTTGCATTGATGCTTGCGATTGTGCTGGTTCGGACGCATGGCCATCAGATTTACCTGCTCGACGACAGCTACATCCATGCTGCGATTGCGCGAAACCTGGTGCAGCATCATATTTACGGAGTAAGCCCGTTCCAAACAGTATTCGCATCCTCTTCCATTCTCTGGCCATACTTAATAGCCCTTGTGTATCTGCTGATTGGCGTGCATATCTGGGTTCAGTTCGCGTTGAATGTGGTCTGCAGTGTTCTCACTCTGATCGCGGCGGACCGTCTGTTTTGTGCGATCGTTTCGGAGCGATTACCACCATCCACGCTCGGTAGGGTTAGGTTTGTTTTGCTCAGTACGCTTACATTGTCGGCGCCCCTGCTCAGCATGACATTTGTAGGGATGGAGCACATCCTGCATCTTGCAGCGGTCCTACTGCTGCTCCATACATATGTGAAAATGATTGGGGATGAAGGATTCAGCGGTCGAAGCGTGGTCGCTCTTTGTGGTTGTGCTGCTTTTGCTACAAGCGTCCGCTACGAATCTCTCTTCCTGCTGCTCCCGCTGTGTATCGCTTTGCTTTTGCATCGAAGGATCCTGCTGAGCGCTGCGACTGGCGCCGCCGGCTTCGTTCCAGTGATCTGTTTTGGGCTGTATGCGAAGTCGCGCGGAAGCGGTTTCTTTCCCGGCCCGCTTAGCGTTAAGACCTCCACTAATACGACGTTCATCAGAACAGCTGTGCGCAATTTTACGGAGACAAGCTCTATTGGTGGTGCGGTTACGCTCAGTTTCGTCGTGGGGGCAGGGCTAATTTGCCTCGCTTTGCTGAGGCGGCGCACTGAGCAGGGCAACTTCCCGCTTCGCACAGAGGTGATGGCGATTGTTCTGAGTGGCTTCCTGATTCATGCGGGACTGGCGCGGTTTGGATGGTTCTTTCGCTATGAAGTGTACCTTATAGGACTATTGACGGTGTCGGTGTTTGCCGTCGGGATGGAACTTCTCACGAGTTCTGCTGGCGAGAAGCGGTGGGCACAGGGCATGCTTCTTCTTTTTGCTGTGGGCCTGTCTGGGAGGGCAGCCGGAATAGCATATCTGAGTCCACGGAATGCCATGGCAATCTACGAGCAGCAGTACCAGATTGGACAATTCCTCTCGCGGTATTATGCGGGCCACAGCGTAGCACTCAACGATATCGGGGCGCCAACGTATCTGACGGATCTGAAGTGCCTGGACCTCTTTGGCCTGGCTTCGCCCGAGGTTGCGCGCTTGGGAGTGCCAACGCGCGAACAGCTTGCCAACTTGTCGACACGCGACAACGTCGAAATCGCCATTCTCTACCCTTCATTTTTCAATCGCATTTTGCCAGCAAGCTGGATCCCGGTCGCCTCTCTCTCCATCGACAATCTTCCCGGTCATCTGTTTCTTGGCGACAGAACGATCGAGCTTTACGCTACTAGCGCTGCTCGTTCCAAACGCTTGAAGGAGCAAGTGAGAGCATTTTCTTCAGAGCTCCCGACGGGGGTTGGTGTCACGATTGAATCATCGCCGAGCACGAACAATAGTAACTAATATTTTGTTAATGTTCCGTGCGGTTACTTGGCATAGTTTTCTCGGGTTTGTCAGAGAGTAAGGCGTTCGCTTGGCGCAGACGTGACATTTCCGCGTCTATCTCCGCAATGATCTTGTTGATTTCCATTCGCCGATTCCGGCAAAGCTATAGCAAGCCAATGCTCAGGCCCCTGCTCCATCTGAGTGCAGCGGCGTACGCTGGTGGGAATGGAAATTTACCTTGGTACGGCAGGCTGGACACTGCCCAAGCAGCACGCGACTCTTTTCTCGGCGGTTGTTGGAGAAGCCAAAATCTCGCACCTCGAGCGCTATGCAAGCCGACTCCGCTGCGTGGAGATCAATTCCAGTTTTCATCGGTCGCATAAACGCGCTACATGGGAGCGCTGGGCTGCAACCACGCCAATCGATTTTCGCTTTGCTGTAAAGACGCCGAAGGCGATAACACATACAGCAAAGCTTGTGAACACCGGCGCCGCGCTGCTCGAGTTCTTCGATGCCGTCGGCGGATTGGGGAACAAACTGGGGCCCGTGCTCGTCCAGCTGCCACCTAAACTCTTTTTTGACGATGGTGTCGCGCGGGAGTTCTTCACCACATTGCGGGAACTGCATGCCGGAGCCATTGTTCTCGAACCTCGACATCCAAGCTGGTTTAACGCTTCAGTCAACCGCCTGCTGCGAAGCTTCGAGGTCGCACGCGTCGCTGCTGATCCGCCGAAGGGCTCAGAGTTGGCGGCTGAACCAGGTGGCTGGCCCGGCCTGTGCTACTGGCGTCTTCATGGATCCCCACGCACCTACTATTCAAACTACGAAGAAGACTGGCTGCAGCAATTCGCAGATCGGATTAGTTTGCTAGAGGGTCGACCTGAAGTGAATGAAGTATGGGTTGTCTTTGACAACACCGCGATGGGGCATGCTACTGCCAATGCAATATCGTTGCGAGATCTGTTGTCCCAGAGCCCTTCTTCTTCCGGGCTGCCCAAAAGACCCTAGCAGCTACTCACGCGCTCCGAACATGAATTCCTAGGCGTGTGACAAGGAACCTTTTACCTGGAAAATGTCCGCACTTATAGTTGTGGCGATTCGAACGGTGTCGTCTGGACTTGATCATGTCAGGAGTTTTCTAGTCGTCTGCCTAAGCTACTGCAAATTACCTGAAGGTGTAGAGCGAAGATATGAGGGTCTTTTCGCCAGGAAAAGGTCAACCTGTATCCAGCCAGAAACACCATAGCATCAGGTAATTTGCACTAGCGTTGGCCGAGCGCGCGTGTATGATGACAAGCGCGCCCGGCCATTCGATCGAGATGATCTGAATGGTAGCCAGTTCCCTTTACCCCCGATGAAAATTCCTTCGCGGCTAAGCTAACAAGTGAAGCACTCCCGCTACTCTGTTTTCTTGCTGCTTTGTTTACGATTTGCAGCATCGAGGTCATGCAACTTTGAAGATATTTTCTTGCACAGCCAGGAAAAAGCCTGATCTGCATTCAGTCTTTTTACACATGAGAAATCGTACTTCGATGAGCGACCTGTTCGTGTGAGTTCAATCGACAAACGCAAGAGTAATCAGTGGGTTTGACAGTTTTCTACAGCAATCGCTATAGTCAGTTGACCCACGATGCTGCCGATCTGAGAAAAGGTTTACTTGAGAATGCGACGTTCCAGGTCGATTGAACTTAGGGGCACATCCGGCATTCCGAACGTTGCGAGTGGGCCAGGTTTGCGTGAGGAAAGTGTTTAGGAGAGCTGCTTATGAAGCGTTTAGGATTTCTGATCCTCTGGATTGTCGGGTTATGTATCTTTTTTGGTCACGGGACAGAAAGAATGCTCGGGCAGGCGGATACGGGATCGATTGCCGGGACGATCACTGACAGCTCTGGAGCCGCGGTTGCGAATGTGGCCGTGACGGCCGTCGATGCACTTTCCGGAACTAAGTACACGGCAACGAGCTCCTCCGCCGGGTACTATACCTTCGCCTCCGTGCGGCCTGGCTCTTATACGATCACGGCGACAGTCGCTGGCTACTCCAAGGCATCCGCAACAGGGGTCACCGTCAGTATTTCAACGCGTGTGCCTCAGGACTTAAAACTATCCGTCGGCGGAGCAACGGAGACGGTGCAGGTCAATGCGGATGCGTTGCAGCTCGAGACCGAAACATCAGATGTGGGGACGGTGCTGTCTTCCCGCGAAGTGGAAGACCTCCCGCTGACGGCCGGCAATGGTATCCGGTCCTTCTCGACGCTGGCATTTTTGTCACCAGGTGCCGTAGGGCCTGGGACGAACGGGGGTACGACCTATACAAAAATCGGCGGGGGTCAGACAGAAGGCTCCGATTTTCTAATCGACGGCATTAGCACATACCGCTCGGAAAACGGGACCTCCAACTTCGATCAGACTACGCCTTCGGTCGATGCGATTCAGGAATTCCGCGTGGAGACACTTTCGCTTCCTGCATACCTTGGGCGGTCCACCGGCGGCCTGGCGAACTTCAAGACGCGAAGTGGTGCGAATGCATACCACGGGATGGTCTACGACTTTTTTAAGAATGCTGCGCTGGACGCAGACAACTGGTTCAACAACGGCAATGCCATCCTCAATCCCGCTACTCCCTCTCTCTATGCGACACCCATCGATAACAAAAACGACTTCGGTGTGACGCTTGGCGGTCCAGTCAAAGTTCCGCATGTGTACAACGGTCATGACAAAACATTTTTCTTTTTCGACTGGGAGCAATACCGCTTCGGGAGTAGCGGTGTGTCCGTGCAGACGGTTCCCACCGCTGCGCAACGTGGCGGCGACTTTTCGTCTACACTCGGCGGCCCGGTAGCCAGCGCAAACAATGTCGATCCGTGCACCGGACAGGTCGTGCTGGACGGACAAATATTTGACCCGAATACAACTCAAACGGTGAACGGGGTGTTTTGCCGCACGCCGTTTAAACTGAACCAAATTCCAGTTACCCGCAGCGCGGTGGCGCAAAAAGTTCTGGCCTTGATTCCTTTGCCAAACTTCGTTGGCGAAGGAACACAAAACTATAGTCGACGTTTTACCGATCAGACGAACCAGACGGTCTACAGCCTGCGTGTGGACCAGAATATCGGTACACGCCACCACATATTTTTCTTCGGAAGCTCGCGTGAGAATACTGACGGCGGCACGATCACTTTGCCCGATCCAGTGAACAGTGGGAATAACGAGACGGACCAGTATTACAAGTATCTTCGCGTTGGCTGGGACTTCACCATCTCTCCGAGCCTTGTGAATTCTCTAACCGTCGGCGGCAATCGGGTCAACAGTTTTAATATTGCTTCAGCAGCGGCGAGCGGCACTGACTACGACTCACAGCTTGGCATTCCGAACACGCAGAACCCTGGTGTCACTTTTCCGGTATTCAACATTGGTGAAGGCCTGCCACAGCTTGGCTCGGGGAACTATGACGATAACGTGGATAACGGTTTCATCATCAATAACGATCTGACAATTCAGAAGGGACAGCACAGCATCCGGGTGGGCGGCACCCTGCGCTACCAGCAATTTTCCTATATCAACAACGGTCCGGCAGCTGGAACGTTTGGTTTTGCTAGAACCCAGACGGCGGGCACAAACGATCCCGTGGTCAGTTCGGCAAGCGGGAATGGCATAGCAAGTTTTCTACTTGGAGCAACAGCTTCAGCGAGCAGGCAAGTCCAGCTTCATTTTCCCCAATGGCGGTCTAACTATTACGCAGCGTATATCCAGGATGACTGGAAACCGACGCATAGCCTGACGATCAATGCGGGCCTGCGCTGGGACCTCGACACGCCGCGCCATGAATCAGATGGTGACACCTCCGCATTGAATCCAACCCTGCCGAATGCGGCGGCCAACAACATTCCGGGCGCATTGGAGTTTGGCGGAGTCGGGGCTGGACGCAATGGTAATCGTACCGAGCAATGGGCGAATAATTACTACAAGGACTTCAGCCCGCGCCTCGGGTTCTCTTATGCTCCAGCAAGCTCCCAAGGAAAAGTCGTGCTGCGCGGCGCGTACGGCATCATGTTTGGACCGATCATTTATTCCGACTATGGCCAGGGTCTGGCGCAAGGTTTCACCGTCACATCCGGTATATCAACGAATGCCAATGGCTTTCTTCCATTCGGCCCTCTCGACAATGGCCCCAATCCGACTCCGAACACACCAAATTTGGATCCGACGCAGTTGAACGGCCAGGGCATCGACTACGTTCCAAGGCAATATGGCAGACCATCCCAGGTGCAGAACTTCTCCTTTGAGACCCAGATAGAACTCGCCCGGGATCTCATCTTTACCCTTGGCTTCCTTGGCGAGCGCGGCACTCATCTGAAGGCGCTTCTTCATTATCCGAATGACGCGCCGCTCAGCGCGCTGGCACTCGGCAATGTGCTGCTCGACACTGCAAACTCGCCGCAAGCGGTTGCAGCCGGAGTGAAGGTTCCTTACGCCAATTTCTTCACAACCTGGCCGGGCGGGCTGACCGAACAGGCGTTGCGACCGTTCCCCCAGTATGGCTATATCAACACGGACAGCTATTTACAGAACACTGGCCAGTCAACCTATGACGCGCTCGAAGTAAAGCTCGAAAGACGTTTCCATAGTGGGCTAACTCTTCTTAGTTCGTATACATGGTCAAAGACGATTACAGATGCAGATTCCATCCAGCCCTACTATTCGACTGTGCTGGGCCAGGGCGGCACGCAGAATCCTTATGATCTGAAGGCAGAGAAGAGCGTGAGCACACAGGATGTGCCCAACAATTTTGTTGTGAGTTACCTTTACGACCTGCCGGTCGGCCGAGGAAAGACCTTCCTTTCGAAGACCCCCAGGGCGGTAGATGCCGTGGTGGGCCACTGGCGCATCGGTGGTATCCAGAGGTATCTGAGCGGGCAGCCAATCAGTATCTATGGTGCGGGAGGTATACCCGGCTTTGATAACGGCATTCGCTATGACCAGGTTGGGAACCCGCTGCAAATTCCTAACTATGGGCACTCGGATCCATTCAACTATGCCGGGCCGACCTCTGCCGGTTCGGTCTTCAACAAGGCCGCATTCGTGGATCCAAACGCAAATCGAGGCAGCGGGCCATTCCAGTTCGGTACCATGCCGCGGAACTCATCGGATATCCGCACGCCTGGTTTCTTGAACGAAGACTTCAATGTCAGTAAGACCTTTCCTATCCGAGAGGAGGTCAATGCTGAGTTCCGAGTCGAGGCCTTCGATGCCTTCAATCGACATGTCTTCGCGAAGCCTGATTCAGGTGTGCAGGATCCGAACTTTGGACAAATCACAGGACTGACGAACGGACCACGCAATCTGCAGGTCGTCCTCAAGATCCACTATTGACGGATAGAAGAGTGGGCGGCCAGATGCAGCTTTCTGGAACCGCCCACTGATCGATTGCCAGTCATGATGCTTAGTTCGCTGCATTTCATTCCCACCCGGATCTACACTGTTGCTCATGAGTTGCTTCTGCGCCCGCTCCATCGCCCCGCTTCTGCTTGCGTTGCCGTTCGCTCCTGCAACGAGCGCGCAGACGGGGAATACTTCGGCAACACCGGGCCGACAGGTCGCCGGCGTCTCCGCGGATGCAGAGATGAAAGAAGGCGTAGGTCTGCTGCGTGAAGGCAACTCTGCGCAGGCTGTCGAGTCCTTTCGCAGGGCCACCGCATTGCGGCCGTCATTTCCCGAGGCTTGGCTCAACCTCGGGCTGGCTCTGCAACAGACCGGCGATGCTTCGGAAGCGCTCATGGCTCTGCAGAAAGCTATCGAACTGAAGCCTAATCTGCGGGGAGCTCATCTATTTCTCGGCATCCTGAGTTACAAAGCCAACCACTTCGAGCAGGCAGAGACAGCATTGCGAAAAGAGACCGAGTTGAGTCCAAAGGATGCAAAAGCATGGATGTGGCTTGGCGTGGACGAGCTCGCTGAAGCGCACCCTTCTGATGCAGCAGCGTCACTGGACGTTGCTGCCCGACTGGCACCGGACGATGTTGATGTCCTCTACCATCGTGGCCGTGCTCACTCGCTGGTTTCTCAGGACAGCTATCAGAAAATGTTCAAGCTTGACCCCGAATCGTTCCGCGTTCATCAGGTGCTTGCGCAGGCAGATGCCGAAGCCGATCGAACAGTGGAAGCAATCGCCGAATATCAACTTGCGTTGCAGCGTGCTCCTCGGGAACCGGGTCTGCACGAGGCACTCGGCGATCTGTACTGGACTGATGGCAAGATGGAACTGGCCGCACCTGAATATCTGAAAGAGCTATCCATTGATCCAAACAATGTAACGGCCAACTACAAGCTCGGCGGCATGCGTGTCATCGGCGGCGATGCTGCCGGCGCTCTTGAGCCGCTGCAGCGAACACTGACTCTTGATCCGTCGTTCTACAAAGCTTATTACTATCTTGGTCGCGCCTATGTTGATCTGGGCAAAGACGCCGAGGGAATAGCCAATCTCGAACGGGCCTGCAACGCGCCTGCCGATGAGACCCTCAATACGCTGGCGTGGTATCAATTGGTGCGCGTTTACCGCCGCGCCCATCGTACGGCTGATGCAGAGTCGGCGCTTTCTCATTTCCGCGAATTGCGCGCCCAGTTGAACGCTCGTCAGCAGGCCAAGCGGACAGCGCAGATGGACCGGCACAGCGACCTGCCCGTGCCTGAACAAGTGCCCGCTGCTTCTGCAGATGGCCCGGCACCGTGAAGTCAATTATCTCTCCACAGCAAGGTCTTTAACTAAGTCAGTGTTGCATTGCCATTTAATATTCATTGTTGCCCACCTCCGAGGTCAAGCTTGACGAACCTATCGAACTGTTTTGTGATTCCACTCCTGAGTGCGACTCTTCTGAACGTTTCGACTCTGCCAACGCCCGCGCAGACTTCTGCAAAAGCATTCAACCTTTCGGGAGAGTACAAGGGAACACATGATCCTTCCATCGCAAAAGATGGCAATAACTATTACGTGTTTGCCACAGGTGCGGCGGTCCGCCCGCCTGCTGCCGGATCTTCCACGCCGTCTGCCCCATCCGGCACCGCATCGAAGGCTACACTGCCGCAGATCCCGATCCGCTGTTCGCCGGACCTGCACCTGTGGAAGCGTTGCGGCGCGGTCTTCTTCGACGGCATTCCCGCATGGATACGTGCCGCCAGCCCGGACACGAAGGAACTTTGGGCTCCCGACGTTTCGTTTTCTGATGGAGTGTATCGCCTTTACTACGCCTACTCAACATTCGGGGGCAATGCTTCCGGGATTGGCCTTGTCACTACTCCGACGCTTGACCCTGGCAATCCCCGCTATAAGTGGACAGACCAGGGACTCGTACTGAAGTCGAATGCAAATGATGATTTTAATGCGATCGATCCGAACGCCGTCGTCGATGAGAAGGGCGATGCGTGGCTTGCTTTCGGAAGTTTCTGGAGCGGCATCAAGATGCGCAGGTTGGATCGCGTGACAGGAAAACTGTCAACGACGGATACCCGGCTTTACTCTCTTGCCGCGCGTACCAAACCTGCGGATGCATCACCGGCTAAACCTGGTCTCCCACCAGATTGGGAAGCAGTCGAAGCTCCGTTCGTCTTCCATCACGGACCGTACTATTACTTATTCGTCTCCTGGGACCTATGTTGCCGTGGCGCTCACAGTACTTATCATGCGGTTGTCGGCCGGTCTCAATTTGTGTATGGACCCTATGTGGACCGCGCCGGTAAGCCCATGATGCAGGGAGGCGGCACCCCGTTCCTCACTGCGAATACCAAGTGGGCCGGTCCAGGAGGTGAATCGCTGCTCCATCTCGACGACCAGGATATTGTTGTATTCCACGCCTACGATGCAAGCACCGGCTTCCCCGCACTGCAGATCTCATCCATCGCCTGGAAGGATGGTTGGCCGAGTGCTCAACTCGGCATACAGTAAAGGTTGCGGTCGTTCCGAGCAGTAAGTGCATTCCATGCCGTGATTGCATGAAGGTGGGTCGCATGTTTTCGCAGTCTCCAACCATGCTCTTGCAGCGCAGCAAATTGCTGTCGCTTTTTCTTGTTGCGGCAGCAGTAT
>CAZZXL010000001.1:0-47871 GCA_964658035.1 uncultured Acetobacteraceae bacterium | reverse complement strand
CTCGCCTTTGGTGTCCAGCCAGACGGAACCAAAGACTGCCGGGCAAGGTCAGCAGCCGTCGGGTCTGGGCGTGCGCACAGGTGCTCCGCAAACAGCCGTGCTGGACGCAGAACATCGGCCCATCACAGCAGGTGGTTTCGTGAAGAGCGGTCCGGTGATTTTCGAAGACATCACCGAGAAATCCGGCATCGCGGGCTGGCGCCACACCATGGGCACTCCGAAAAAAGACTACATTCTTGAGTCGATCGGCTCCGGTATTTCTCTGCTTGATTATGACAACGATGGCTGGCTCGATATTTACCTGGTCAATGGATCGACTTACGATGCAGAAGCCGGAAAAGCTCAGCCACCTCACGCTGCGTTGTTTCACAACAACCATGACGGCACATTCACTGATGTTGCTGCGAAGGCCGGTGTTGCGAATGATCGTTGGGGCATTGGCGCAGTCGCAGCAGACTATGACAATGACGGCTGGCCCGATCTGTATGTGACCAACTACGGCAAAAACCGTCTTTACCATAACAACCATGACGGCACATTCACAGACGTCGCGGAAAGAGTAGGAGTCGCACTGGGAAACTGGTCAGCAGGAGCGACATGGGGAGACTATGACGGGGACGGACGTCTGGATCTCTTCGTGCCAGGCTATGTTCACTACAGCCTTACAGCGCAACCGGAACAGGGCTCAAGCATGGTGGCCTATGCGTCCTGCGCCTTTCGTGATGTCCTTGTCATGTGCGGCCCTCGCGGTCTCAAAGGCGAGCCGGATCACCTCTTCCATAACAATGGCGATGGAACATTCAGCGATGTAAGTGTGAAGGCGGGCGTGTCCGATCAGAAAGGTTTGTATTATGGTCTGGCTTCTTTATTCATTGACGTGAATAACGATGGCAAGCCTGACCTGCTGGTGGCCAATGATTCAACTCCGAATTATCTCTATCTCAACAAGGGAGATGGGACCTTCGATGATGAGAGCTATGGTTCCGGCTATGCACTGAACGAAGGCGGACGTGAAACTGCATCCATGGGAATCGCATCAGGCGATTTCAGGCATACAGGAAGCATCGATATCTTCAACACAACGTTCTCTGATGATTACAAGCCGCTTTACATCAATGATGGGAACGCCGACTTTACAGACGTGAGTTACAAGATGGGGATTGCGGAATCTACCATCCCCTTTCTGGGCTGGGGCGCAGGCTTCCTGGATTATGACAACGATGGATGGCTGGATCTTCTGGAGGCAAACGGGCATGTGTATCCGCAGGCGGATCGCGCAGCCTGGGGTACCAGCTTCGCCCAGCGGCCGCTGCTGTTCCATAGTGAGCACGGCAAACTTTCAGTTGTGCCCGCAGTTGAAGGAACCGCGCTTGCAACGGTTGGTGTAGGCCGCGGGCTCGCCTGGGGCGACCTGTTTAACGATGGAAAAATAGATGCCGTCATCAACAACCTGGACGGCAAGCCTTCCTTTCTCCGCAATGTCGATAGAAATAGCAACCATTGGATCGAGCTCAGACTTGTGGGCGGTGGCAAGAGTCCACGTGACGCCATTGGCGCCACGGTTACCATTCATGCGGGTGGCATTTCTCAGCGGGGCGACGTTATCAGTGGCGGCAGTTTTGCCTCGAGCTCGGACGTGCGGCTGCACTTTGGCCTGGGGGCGGCTGTCAAGATTGACAGCGTGGATGTCCACTGGCCCAGCGGGCTGAATGAGCAGATCGCTCCGCCTCCGGTTGATGCGATCACTACTGTGGTTGAGGGACATGGAATGCTGGTGCCTAAGCCCGGAAAGATCGTTTTTGGTCCATAATGCTGTCGGATAGATAACCGGGAAAGCTAATGCAGCTATCTAGATACCAACGAATCATAGGCGGTAGAGTGTCTGCTGAGCGTTGGCGTCTGTAGATGTCAGTACCTGGCCAGTCGAAGCATCGTATGTATTTTGGGCCGTTAAGCCTACTCCACCGGCTGGCCGAGATGCATTTGAGTTTCGACGAGGTCTTTACGGGCACCCGACAGGTAGCTTGTATAACCGCTCTCGTGTTGCGAGAAATAGCGATAGCCTGCGAGACTCTCCGCCTCGGCTTCCTGGTAATGACCCTCGTGCATTAAGATACGGCCGAGCTTGACGTGAACGATAGCAAAGTTCACGTGATTCGTAGGCAGTGTCGCGCCATAGACATCAAGCGCCATTCGCGCCATCTTCTCGGCTTCGGAATACTCCTTGCGGTGCATCAGCACGCCGGTGAGATTGGCATAGCAAAGACCAACGAATGGATGTTTCTCTCCATAGACAGCCTTCCAGATTGTCAACGCTTCGCGGAAATCGCGCTCTGCGCTATCGTAGTCGTCGCGTGCGAACGCGAGGTTTCCCCGCTCGTTTAGCACAAGCGCTACACGCGAGTGCTGATGCCCATAAGTGCGAATCTGGATAGCGAGTGCACGCGTGAGCAATGCGTCCGCTTCGTCATACCTGGTCGTGGAAGTAAGTACTTTCGCCAGGGCGGCGAGCCCGTCGGCGACGTCCGGGTGTTCCGGGCCATACCAGCTTTCTTCTATGCCGAGGCTTTGACGAAAGAAAGCTTCGGAGTCTGAGTAGCGGCCCTGGTTCTGCGCAATCTGACCCAGTGTGTTCAGGACCTGGCCGACCCGGAGATGACTGCTGCCATACTCCTGCTGATAGATTCTTAATGCTTGCTGGTCCAGAGCCACGGCGGCGGGGTAATCATCCAGATAGATGTGCACGTCGGCAAGTTCGGAAACATCATCAGCGTACTGCGTGCGATTTCCCCCGGGTCGCTTGTCCAGCTGGACGGCTTCTTCAAGCAGCGGCCGACTCTCTCCGTACTTACCATGCAAGTTGAGTGTTGAGCTCAGCGCCCACAGTGCTCGGCCAAGATGACCCGCATTTCTTTGTTCGCGGTCTATCTTGACCGCTTGGTGCAGCAGTGCTTCGGCTTCATCCAGACGGCTTTGATCCCTTCGAAGCAATCCAAGCCCCACTAGGCTTTCCACATACAGTTTGTCCGGCTTACCACCAACCTGCTCGCGCTTGCGGAGCGCCTGCTGCAAAAGAACGTCTGCTCGATCCAGCTGACCCAGACCCTGATAAGCAGTTCCCAGTGTGGAAAGCATGTCAGCCTGCATGCGTGGATCGCTACTTAGACTCTCCGCTTCCACTTCGCCGCGCTTGAGCAACATGGCTGTCGTCAGGTCCTGCGAGCGCCCGCCTGCCGGATCGCCGCCGTCGAACAAGCTCCTGGTAAACCGCTGCAGGCGCTCGGTCCGGGCAACTTCTGCCAGGGCTGCATTCTTCGCGCGCTCCAAGCGGAGGGTAAAGGCCACCGCCACCGCGCAGACCAGTACGAGGCATGCGGCAATACTTATCAGCACTGCACGGTGCCGCCGGACGAACTTGGCCGCTTGGTACGAAAAGCTGGGAGCGCGTGCGGCAAGAGGCCGTCCTTCCAGATAGGCCTCCAGGTCTCCACTCAGCGCATCGGCGGAAAGATATCGTTCTTCAGGTTCGGCCTTCAGCGCAGAAAGGCAGAGCGCGTCGAGATCAGCCCATTCTCTTCGGCTCAATTGATAGCGCGGCGGCTTCACACCCGTGCTTGCCCTCAGCGAGGGTCTCGCCAGAGGCCTGTTGGTTTCTCGTTCCCTCCCCGTCCATGGAAGCGTCCCGGTCAACATTTCGTATAGCAGAACGCCCAGCGCATAGACGTCCGTAAATGTGCCGACTGCCTGGCCACTCACCTGTTCGGGAGCTGCATAGGCCGGCGTCATGATCTGCAAACCGTCGATCGTCACGCATGCATCTCGCGATTCTGTCAGCTGCTTGGCTATGCCGAAATCAAGCAGCTTCGCCACCCCCTCTTCGTTGACCAGGATATTGCTCGGTTTCAAGTCGCGATGAACGATCGCATGCAAATGGGCATACCGCACAGCTTCGCACACCTGCAGAAAGACGCGCAGGTCGCTGCGAAGATCGCGCGGTCTTGTCGCCACCCACTCAGAGAAGGGGAGGCCGTTGACATATTCCATCACGAACCACGGTGTTCCGTCGGGCAATGTGCTCGCGTCGTAGATGCGGGCTATGTGCGGATGGTTCAGTATGGCCAGTAGACTTTGCTCTTGAGCGAAACGCTCTCTGCGCATCGGAGACATCCACGCATTTCGCAGTAGCTTGATGGCGACATGGCCGCCAATGTCAGTGCGCTCGGCAAGGAACACCACACCCATACCGCCCTCGCCGAGCATGCGCAAAAGACGGTACGGTCCAATCTGCTGCTCCATCAGCGCTTGGAGCGAGGGATCGGCAAGCGTCGCTTCGGCAGCACCGGGCAGGCCTGTGCGCAGAAACGAAGGCATGTTTGCGTCATGAGCGAGGAGCGAGAGCACTTGGCCAGCCAGAGCAGCATCAGACCCGCAGTATTGCTCTACAGCCGTGCGTCGGGCGGCCGCCGGAAGATCTGCGACGGCAAAAAAAACTTCTTGCACCCGGTCCCACTTAGAGGTCTGCATGGTCAAGACTTCAGCCTGGTGGCTGCGTCGTCGCCTACCCCGGTGTCAGACCGGATTTCACGTGCCAGCCACGCACGGGCCACGCGCCAGTCGCGCATGACCGTCGCTTCGGAAATATCCAGTAGCTCGGCGCACTCAAGGCAGCTTAGGCCACTGAAGAAGCGAGCCTCCACCAGATCGGCTTGGCGCGGAGAAAGCTGTTTAAGTCCCTCCAGCGCCGTATGGAGGGCGAGTATCTCATGATCCTGCGTCGCTGCCAGCTCTCCAATGCCGGGCTCCATGGTAACCCGGATAAGCCCGCCTCCGTGGATGATGGCCCGCCTTCGTCGGGCCGCGTCCACCATGATCTGCCGCATGGCACGGCCTGCGATGTGGCGGAAGTGCAGTGGTGACGTTTGAGCAATCTGCGGCGTTGCCGCGAGCTTCAACCATGCCTCGTTCACCAGCGTAGTCGGCGAGCACTCCACGTGACCGTACTCGTCGCGCAACACACCACGGGCAAGTCGGCGCAGTTCCTCATACGCGATGCTGTACAGATCATTCAGCTCTCGACGTTCCTGCTGGGTATCCATGTCTATGTTCCCGTGGTGAGCTTTGCAAGCGTTCTGCGACAGCAGTTTTCTCGATCGAAATACGCAAGAACAAAGAAGGGGCCGGCTGAGTTAGGCGAATTCTACCACTGATCCGCCATGTGCCGGTATAGTAAACCGTCTTGGCTTTGCGGTCTTGCCTGACCCCTGTGGTATCCGGGGCAGACACACGTGTGTACCAGCCGGCGAGGCCCCTCCTTTCCTGCCGGACATGGATGATAGAGATTTTCAAAATAATTCCCGCGGTTGTGACAGTTTTGCTCCAGCCGCCACGCAAACAAGATTAGGCGCTACCCAGTTGTGCGCAAGGGTCCGCTTCGCCGGCCAAGTCCGGCGCTTGGAGATCACAATGTCACATATGGCAATTGCACGTAGGCTCAGACAACAGCCGCCAGTACATTTAGGTACTCCCAATCTACGCGCCAACCACATAAACCAAGGCTGCTGGTCGCAAGGTACTTCGGCTTTGGTTCCAAACCTTTTCTCTTTGGCAGCGCGACTTATAACTAGAAGAAACCTGAGCGGTACAAAGACGAAACTGCGTTCACACAACCTCAATCTTGCCTTTATCTCCACTTGCTGCTTGCTCTTTTGTGTTCTCGGAGCCCACGCACAGACCTTTAGGAATATTCCATCGCTAAACTTCAGCAAAGCCTATGAGGGCGCGAATCCATTACCGCAGGTGATCGCTTTTACAAGCACCGGCGATCCCATAAACTTCAGCATCAGCACACTAGACTCTACGGGAGGGCACTGGTTATCGATAAACCTTCCAGCCCACGATGAGTTTGGCAATTACAACACGCCCGATTCGGCTACCGTTTCTGTGGCTCCGTCTAACACTCTTGCACCTGGCACCTACTCTGCAAAGATCATCGCGAAGAGTGCAAGCGCTACTCTGACTATCCCGGTCTCAATCCAAATCAACTCGCCTAGCTCTTCTTTCTTTGATGATTTGCCGGGCGGATTGACCTTTTCGCTGATAGCCAAGGGAATTGCCCCCCCAGAGCAGTTGGCCCAGATCCGAAACGCGGGTTCGGGTACGCTGTCTTTTACCGCCACAACAAGCACATCCGATGGAGGAAAATGGATCACGCTTTCTGCAACATCGGGGAAGGCACCATATTTGCTCAACGTTGGCATTAATTCTAAAAATTTGCCGGAAGGCGGGCAAAGTGCAGGCACCTTTACCGGCCAAGTATTGCTTAACACCGGAAATGACAAAGTTTCGATCCCTATTACCGTCACCGTCGGCGCCGCAATCGTTCAGCAGCTTAATCCGTTAAGCTTCATCAAACTTTATGATGGTGCGAATCCGTTACCGCAAGTCATCACCTTTGCTAGTACCGGCGACCCCGTCAACTTCAGCATCAGCACCATGGACTCTACGGGTGGACACTGGTTGTCGATAAGCCTTCCAGCTCACGATGAGTTTGGTAATTACAACACGCCAGATTCTGCGACCGTTTCTATTGCACCTTCTAATACTCTCGCGCCTGGAACCTACTCTGCTCAAATAGTTGCGAAGTCCACGGATGGGACACTATCCGAAGTTATTCCAGTGACTTTGAGTGTAGAATTACCCTCCACAGCCGTCTTTGACGATGTGCCTGGAGCACTCACTTTCTCGGGAGTGGTCAACTCGACCTCCATCTCGTCGCTACCACTACCGATACGCAATGCTGGAACAGGTACTCTCAACTGGGCCGCGACAGCGATAACATCAGATAGTGGAAAGTGGCTCAGCGTTTACCACACCACCGGAGTCGCGCCCACCACGCCAACTATCGAAATCAATCGGATTAACCTGCCTGGAAAGGGATCGCTGGCCGGGACCTATACAGGCCAAATTTTACTTCAGAGCGTAGCTGGAACTGTCACCGTTCCGGTAACAGTGACAATCGAGAATAATGTCTTGGTACAGGTTCCCCCTTTGAGCTTTAGCAAAGCTTATGACGGAACAAACCCGGCTTCCAAAATTATTAAGTTCGCCAGCACTAGCGACCCCATCAATTTTAGTGTAACTACCACTAGTTCTACAGGAGGAAACTGGTTGTCGATCACACTCCCGGATCACGACGAGTTCGGGAACTACAACACTCCTGACTCCGGCTCCGTTTTTGTCGATGCGGATCCAAATCTCTTGCCTGGTGTCTATACGGCAACTGTTTATGCGATTTCGACGGATGGTAGCGAGCCTCTTGTTATCCCAGTAACCCTCACCGTCGACAGCTCGTCGGCCACGGCTACTCCAAAGTTCAGCGTGCCAGGCGGCAGCTACAGCTCCAGTCAAGCCGTTGCCATTACGGATGCCACCATCGACGCTGCCATCTATTACACAACAGACGGCTCAACCCCGACTGCCTCTTCAAAGGTTTACAGTGCCCCCATCTCCGTGACTGCCACGGAGACGATCAAGGCAATTGCGATTGCTCCGGATTACCATCCATCTGCAGTTGCAAGCGTAACCTACACACTTACCGGTCCTGTTGCCGCCGAACCTGCGGCAACAGAAACCATCGCCATCGCTGAGTCGACCTCGGGGGTGACCGTGTATTACACGACAGACGGCTCAACCCCTACGACTGCCTCAAAGAAGTACACTAGTCCGCTTGCACTTACTTCAAGCTCCGTCTTGAAGTTCATTGCAATCGGAGCCGGGTACTCCTCCTCAGCTGTCCGAACGATCTCGACAACAATTCAATAAGAGCAAAGACTTGCACCTAGCCTGACGCTTGTACTGCACCCGTCGGGCTAGGCTGCAAAGATGAACCTAAGTGTCGCAGTATCAATGACATGATCGGTTGGATCCATGCGGATTCCTTTGCTTGCCGAAAAGGCCCGTGTTCATCGTATCTTCGCGCTAAACCTTCAGGTAATTTGCTCTAGCATGACGAGATTGACACGGTCGTAAATTCTTAGAAATTGTATTTACGGGTATTTTAGCGATTGGCGCCGATCACCGCGCACTGCGTTTTCTGGCGCACGCTCCGGTTAAAACGCATATCTAGCTTGTATTCTTCGCCGGCAAAGAGAAAAGCATTTACTAAGTATCCAAATCTCAAAGTGCGGTGTAAAGTTCTCTTGAAATCCAACTAAAACGAAATCCACTCGGAATCTAAGATCGACATGATCTCAATATCCGGTGTAGAGGACATGGGATGAAAAGTCTTGCAGCAATCACTGTACTGATCCTCAGTTTGCTAGCAGCACAGGCGCAAACCAGCAACGACAGTGAAGTGCTAACGAATGAATCCATCGTCAAGCTGGTTCAAAGTGGACTCGGGGCAAAGTTAATTATCAAGATGATTGACGAACAGCAGACCAACTTTCATCTGGGCACCACAAGCGTAATCCAGTTGAAGCAAAAGGGTGTTCCTCAAAGCGTTATATCAGCGATGTTGTCGAAAGAAACGCCTGGCGCTGCAGCCCCCAGCTCTTCGACTCCGACTGCTGTTAATGGCAGCCAGCATGCCAGGCCAGTAACTCCCAACTACGTGTGGAGCAAGGTCGAGAAGACCGACCCTATTACACAGAAGCAGACCTTCGCACTCCTACTTGATACTCCTGCAGTTTCTGAAGACGGTGGGGTTCGTGAGGGCACCTTCGAGGTCACGGCAACCTGCAATTCTGCCGACACGTCCTTACAGGTTGTATTCCTCTCGGATGCGACGCCGGGAATTGGCTTTAAGCAAAATACTGAGACCTATCTCGTGCAGGGAGGCCTCTTCGGTGCACTCGCGATGGCGAGCCATCATCAGAAGCCATGGACAGTGACCAGAGTCCGAGTAGGCGAGCTAGAGGGAAAACAAGTCACCTCGGAGAATGATTATAAGAATGCATCTGATATTTACTTCACGACACCGCAACCGAACACTCCAGCGGCGAATCAAGACGAAGCAGGTACGCGGGCATTGCTGCAGTTTGCGAGTTTCCTCGGTCCGAACAAACCAGCAGGTGAGACAGAAGACCTCTTCCGGGCAAAGACTGTTCTGCTCGAAATGGAGTTCGAGAACGGTGTCAAATCATTACTGACTCTGCGTCCCCAGGATGCAAGCTTTCAGGATTTCGCTGATCGTTGCCGCAAACAACAGCCGGAACGGATCAACGTGGCCAGTACGGAGGCGAGTGGAGAAATTCGTCCGCCAGATCGTACCGGGACGGGGGTTGGTACCAGCAGGGGAGATGTCCGATCGACTCGCCCACCAGTTGCTCCAACAGCTCCGCTCCGATTTGCGGTTCCGGCGGGAGCGCAGCTAACCATGACCGTTCAAGAGGCACTTGATCTCAACGGCGTGCGTGCCTATCAGATGGTGCATGCTTCTTTGACTAAACCCATGCAGACAGAAGGCCCGGCAACTGGAGCACCGGGTACGACCAATGTCATGCTTGGTGTCGGAACAGACGTTTATTTACGTTGTACCGCCGCCGCTGGAATGGGTGACCGGCTGAATGTGCGCCTTGAACTGGACCATGCGGTTGTACATGGGACTACTATTCCGCTTCAATCCGCAGTACAGACACGCCAGACAAGTCGTGGCCTCTCCATGCCTTCCCGAGCCATCAACGTGAGCGGGTTCGGGAATGTGCGATTGCCCCAGAGCCACACTCCACCTAACCCCGTAGTCATTCCTGCCAAAGAGCAACTCTCGTTCAGCACCTCTCAAATTACCTATGCGCCATCGGGTTTCAAGCCATGAACTAAGCTCTATTAATAATTTTCCGCATGAGCAAGTCAGGATGGTTTTCGCATGTCAGCAATTTCATAAGACGAAGGATGCCAGGGGCCTAAAGCAAATTACCTGAAGGTGTAGAGCGAAGATCCGATGAACACGAGCCTTTTCGCCAAGCAAAGGCCCCTGTATCCAGCCAGAAACACCATAGCCTCAGGTAATCTGCTCTCTCTAGTGCTTCGCCATGTATCCTAGCGGAATCATTCGCCACTGAGTCTAGTTCGCCGCTAGAACTTCGCGCATACGGGTTTCTATGACAAGGTGAGCTTGCGCTCGGAAAACGTCTCTCATCGCGAGCAGTTGTAATCGCGAAGAGGCGTACTTCGCGAAGGTGAGCGATGAAGTACGCCTGGATCGAGCAGAACAAGTTGCTCTGGCTGGTATGCGTCTCAGTGCCGGTTTCTGGGCGTGAGCGGGTCGGGCTATCATCAGCCGACAGCAACCGCTCTGCCCATTGCCCCGAACCTGCTCAGCCGGCGACATGACCTATATCCCCACCCGCGAAGGCTGGCTGTACCTGGTCGTGGTGCTCGATCTGTTCAGCCGCCGCATCGTGGGTTGGGCCATGGTGCGACGATCACTCGGCGCTGGCCTGCCGCGCGAATCGACATGGCATGGCATAGCCGGCTGCCTACCGGAGGCCGATCTTCACCAGGCCAGCTTTGCCGGAAGATACTCGGCGAACAGGTCGTCATAATAAGGCTTCAGGACCTTCAGGTCTGGTTTGCTATGTCCCTTGGAATACAGATCGTAGGGATTGAACTTTCGCACCCAGGGCAGCATGGCCTTGTCTTTTTCGTTCTCAAAGTATTTGTAGGCGTCATGCCGGTGCCACGGGTAAAAGGAATGAAAGCGGAGCATGTATAGAGCTTCATCAGGCAGATACGGCTTCATGACTTCTGCGATATAGCCGTCATGGCCGAAGGATAAATGCAGCTTCTCAAGCCCGCAGCCAGGCTCGTAAATGCCGTATTTGGTCTGGTATTGAGCGACATCGCGGTCTGCGTTTGCCTTGAAGTATTCAGGAAACACAATCTGGTCAGACCAGGCGCAGCCGACAGGGAACGTGTCGCCGACGACGCCCCATTGCGGTTCGCCATACAGGCAGAGACATTTGCCGAGGTCATGGACGAAGCCGACCAGCACCATCCAGCGGGGGTGGCCGTCGCGGCGGATTGCTTCGGAGGTTTGCAGCAAGTGCTCAATCTGCGTCAGGTCAGTATCAGGGTCGCTGTCATCGACAAGCGTGTTCAGGTATTCAGCGGCTTCCCATACCGTCTTCATGCCGCGGTTCAGGCCAAAATACTGCTTCTCCTTGCCGAGAACGTAGTCAAGCGTCTGCATCTGGTGGTTGATGCGATAGAACTCGGCGACACCAGGGTTTGCCTCTGCGTCATACTGGCGGAATTCTGTTTCCGTTTTACCTTCCTTGTAGCGGCCTTCAAGGAATTCGTCCCAGTCTTCGAGGTTGGAGAGCGGTTCTGCGACCGCGGTAACAGGCAGACTCATGGCAATACACCTTTAAATTAATTACGTTACCGGTAACGTAGCAGGTCGAGGGCGATGTTGGCAATCACCCGTTAGTGATGATTCAGCCAGAAGTACTGCAATCCCTGATGAACCCTTATGGCGCCGCGCTGTTGACGCTGCTCGCTCGTACCACCAGCTTTGGCGTCAGTAGCACGGACCGCTTGTCGACCGTCGAACCGGCAATCAGCCTCAGCGCAAGCTCTCCTGCTTCTATCCCGATGGTTTGCGCAGATTGATCCACTGAAGTGAGGGGGACTTTAAGGAATGCGGCGTAGCGGAAGTTACCGCAACCCACAAAGGCAATATCCTCGGGAACGCGCAGACCCGCGGCCATGGTTGCAGCCATCGCGCCGATCGCCGATAAATCGTTGTAGCAGAAAACAGCGTCCGGCGGTTGTTTGTACGCAAGCAGCAACCGCATGGCTTCATAGCCGGCACGATCACCGGTTTCTTCGAAGCGATCGCGCTTCACGATAAACCGTTCTGGCACGCGCAGAGCTGCACTCCGCATCACGTCCCGAAAAGCTCGCAGCCTCTCGCGACCCGTGCTTGCAGCATCACTGCCGATATGCGCGATGCGCCGGCGTCCTATGGCAAGAAGATGCTCAGTGGCAAGGGTGCCGACCTGGTAGTCGTCCGAACCAACATGGTAGAGCTTTTTGCCGGGAAAATTGCGGTCGACCAGGACGCACGGCGTCGATTTGCCCTGCGCATCCATGGGCTCCAGGTTCTCCTGGCAGGAGGCAATAAGCAGTGCATCGACCCCCCGCTCTAACAGCGCACTGATCTGCCGCCGCTCAATTGCGGCCTCTTCTTCTGAAGAGCCCAGTAACAGCACGCGACCACTCTCCCGTACCATCGAACTCAGACCTTTTGCTACTTCAGCGAAGAAGGGATGGACCAGGTCCGGAACGATGAGGCCAATGCTGAAGGTTTTGCCGCCGGCTAATGCACGGGCCTGGTAATTCGGCTGGTAATTCAGCTCCAGCATGCGCTTCTTGATTTTTGCTCGCGTCTTCTCACCCACATCCGGACTGCCTCGAAGCACCTTCGAAACAGTCACCTTGGAGACGCCGACATCATCCGCAATATCCTGAAGTCGTATGACCATGCTGGCTAAGAGCCATTCTCCTGATGCTATGGCATTTCTGAATGAGTTCAACTTCGTCGTCTCCGACGAATGACCAACCGTAAGCCTCTGTTGGCGCTACAACCTCAGGCGGCTAACTACAGTCTACGGTGCTTTTCAGGAGAATTTCGTCTTACTGTAAAGCGCCCGGCAGCATCCAGCGAGCGTGACCACCAGTAAAACGCCGAGAATGTAAACCCAGTGGAGATTCATTGCGATCTGGGGCGGCGCCGCTATCCTGGCCAGATTAACGAAGATGGCGATGGCAATGGCAACGATCAGGTAATCCCACCATCCACGCTTTTGCTGGCGTGTCTTCAGCTCGGAGCCTGAGTATTCGCCCAATACGCGATAGTAATTCAAGCCATACCGATCGCATTCGCGTTTGAGTGCAGTGTTGGTGGAAATCTGTTCACGCTGGCCGGCCACCGCGGTACTGATCGCGATGGCGCCGAGGATCATGATCAGCGACCCGCTGATCACCATGAGTCGTTGTGTGCTGGAAGCCTGCTTCAATTCACCAAACACCAGGGCGGCCCAGGCAAGCCCCCACAACTGGTTGGTATTTGAAAGCGGAATACCCCTGCCAATCCCGAGATATTTTGTCGCAAACTGCTGCAACAGATCACCGATGACCCACACAAAGCCGCCGAGAAAGAGCCAGAAAAGCATGGGCCGCACCAGCGCTGAATGGAAGACAGGCGAGTGCACTCCGCCATCGAGTGTAAGTACCAGCGTCAGCATGGTAGCCACTTCGCCCACCGTAAAAACAGTGACGAACGAAAGCGGATTCATACCGCTGAGATAGGCCTTGCGGTAAGGCACATACATGGTCCCCCAAAGCAGGCTTGCACCGAGAGCAGCAACGATGCCCTGCGCAGCATGATGTGTCGAACTTCCTGCGCTGTGGGTGGTGCTGAAGCCGAGCAGGATCGCGGCAAGAATAATAGCGACTGTTCCAAGCGTAACGCGGACAATGGTGGAAGCCGATGCCCCCCGCAACTCGCCGAAGAGAAGTCGCCCCCACAGCAGGCCAAAGAGCGCATTCGCATTCCATAAAGGAAAGGCGACAGCCAGGCCAACATCTCTTACGGCGAAGACGGTAAGCGTATTCGCCACGGCCCATAAGGCGCCCGCCAGGATTGCCCAGACAATCAGATGCTTCTTCGCTAGCAGGTCGGCGGCGACGTATCGTGTCCCTTTCAGCAAAGTAGGAAACGTCCAACGTGCCGTAAACACACCGGCCACCATGCAAAGAGAAATAGCAAAAGGGGAAAGACCGGAGTTGACCAGCTTAGTCGGCGCTTCCGCCGCGCCCAGCCAGACACCTGCTCCCAGTCCGCAGGCCACGCCGAGGCCATGTCGCGATCTGCCTTTTTCCAGGATTCCTTCGTTTCCTTTGTCCATTTATTTCAAGGTACAAAGGAGCGCGATGCCGATCAGCAGCACGGCAAATGGCAGAAGGAAGTGAGCGTCCGTCAGGATGAGCTTCAACGTGCTGGTACGCGCAACTTGTTTTGGCGAAGAGGTCATCGGTGATGACTAACGCTATCGACCGAAGAAGACACTGTCAACGTCTCAGTCGCACTTGCAAGCGTCACGCTATGTGGCCTGCGAATCAATTCTGCATATTTTCGAAAATGCCTGCTGCTCCCTGACCGCCGCCGACGCACATGGTTACCAGGCCGTACCTGGCACCGCGCCGTTTCAATTCACGTGCAATCGTCGCTGTAAGCTTGGTGCCGGTGCAACCTAAAGGATGACCAAGAGCGATCGCTCCCCCGTTTACATTGACCTTTGCCGGGTCGATGCCAAGGGTCTTGATGACGGCAAGCGACTGCGCAGCGAAAGCTTCATTCAGTTCAATCACATCCATCTGGTCGAGCGTAAGTCGGGCCAGTTTCAATGCCTTGGGAATGGCATAGATCGGGCCGATACCCATTTCTTCCGGAAGACACCCCGCGTATGCGAACGAGACAAAACGCAGGAGCGGCGTCGCGCCTATTTCTTTGGCGCGCGTGTCTGACATGACGACGGCGGCGGCTGCACCGTCTGATGTTTGTGAACTGTTGCCGGCAGTGACGACCCCATTTGCATGAAAGACGGCCCGCAGCTTTCCCAACGCTTCAATTGATGTATCCGCACGGGGCCCTTCGTCCACGTTGAATGATTGCTCATGCTTTGATGGCTTGCCGCCATTTGTGGCCGTCGTCACCACCGGTACAGTCACGATTTCATCGTCGAACTTTCCTGCGGCAATGGCGGCAAGCGCTTTCTGATGGCTGGTCAGCGCAAACTGGTCAGACTCTTCCCGTGTGATGCCGTAGTGCTTCGCGACGCGCTCGGCTGTCAGCCCCATCGACATATAGGCGGAGGGATGGTTCTCCATTAACCACGGGTTGACGGCGATTTTGTTGCCGCCCATCGGCAGGTAGGACATTGACTCCGCACCACCGGCAACAATCACGTCGGCGCCGCCGCCGCGGATCCGCTCCGCAGCCAATGCGATGGTCTGCAAGCCTGATGCGCAGTAACGGTTGACGGTCATGGCTGCGCTCTCGATCGGCAGACCGGCGCGGAGAGAGATCAACCGCGCCACATTCATCCCCTGCTCAGCTTCAGGCATTGCGCAACCGATAATCACATCTTCAATTTCTTTCGTATCGAGCATTGGTACGCGCTCGATCGCACCTTTGACGGCGATCGCACCAAGATCATCAGGCCGGGTGAAGCGCAGCGTTCCTTTGGGTGCTTTACCGACGGCTGTACGAACGACGCTTACGACGACTGCTTCCTTCATCATCTTTCCTTCCGCATGCTTCTACACGCGCTTCACATCAATGCTGTATCAGTTGCGAAGAGGCTTGCCGGTCTTGAGCGTAAAGCCGATGCGCTCGAGGGTTTTCGGCTCTCCACAGAGAGAGAGAAATGCTTCACGCTCAAGGTCGAGCAGTGCCTGTTCGCTCAGCAGCGTACCTGGCGTGACATCGCCGCCGGTAAGAATACGTGCCACGTGTCTGGCGACCTTGGCGTCGTGCTCGCTGATGTACTCGCCTTCCCGCATTAAGTAAATGCCCAGCCGCAGCGTAGCCTGTACCGTTTCGCCGGGCGCCGGTATGTTGGTGCGCATCACTGGTGCCGCGTATCCCGAGCGCACCAGGTGGAGGGTCTGCGCCTTGGCGTCGCTTACCAGCCGGGCGCGGTTCATGCTGATAGCATCACCCTCTTCAAGAATGCGCATCGATCGTGCCTCAACGGCAGAGGTCGATACCTTGGCCATCGCAATGGTTTCAAACACATTCTTGATTGTCTCGACCACTTCTACTGACTCACCACGAGCGTCAGCACGAACCTCATCAGCCGCGGCCGTGGCACGCAGCACCATCTCTTTACAGCCGCCTCCACCTGGGATCAGGCCTACCCCGGTCTCCACCAGGCCTGTATAAAGTTCGAGATGTGGCTGCCGAAGCGCCGAGTGCATAAGAATTTCCGTACCACCGCCAAGACACATGCCAAAAGGGGCGGCAACGACCGGGCGCTGACAGAATTTGATCGCTTGCGTCATCGCCTGAAACTGCTTCGTCATCATCTCGATCTCGTCCCATTCTTCATCCTGAATGGCAAGCAGCAGCTGCATCAGGTTCGCGCCGACGGAGAAGTTCTGCGCGTCACTGGTAAGCATGAAGCCGTCGAAATTTTTAACTGCGTCGCTGCCCGGCTCAAGCGATTTACGCAGGAACGTGACAATATCCTGGCCCAGCGAGTTCATCTTTGAGTGGAATTCAAAGCAGCCAATACCGTCGCCCACATCCACCAGCGAGATACTCGAGTTCCCGGCAAATACCCCGTTTGAGCGCTTGAAGCTCGCCACGGCAGCCAGCCCGGCATCTTGCATGATTGGACGATACGTCGCAGATGCCACGTCAAAATATTCTGTTCCGTCGGCGCGATACCAACTGCTGCCGCCTGAGGCTAGAAGCTTCTCAACGGCTGCCGGGATGGGCATGCCAGATGACCGCATCTTTTCAACAACCGGTGGAACACCTGCGGCGTCCCACAGTGCGAATGGGCCAAGCTCCCAGTTAAAGCCGGAAGTGATGGCGCGATCGATGTCGACGATCGTCTCCGTCACTTCGCCGATACGGTTCGCTGCGTAGCTCCAGATCTCGGGCAGCATTTTCCAATAAAATTTTGCGGCCTTGTCCTTCGACGGATCGCCTGAGAGCAATGCCTTCAATCGCGCTACAACGGAGTCATTGCTCTTGGCTAACTCGATCGAAGGGAACGTTGCCTTAGTGGCCGGTTGGTAGTCCAGGGTGGCAAGATCAAGCACTTTGCGCAGCTCTTTACCGTCTGCTCCACGTTCCTTCTTGTAGAAGCCCTGCTTCGATTTATCACCCAGCCACTTGCGCTCGATCAACCTGCCAATCACCTCCGGCAACTGCACGTCGGACCGCTCGTCCCGTGTTCCGGCTGTAAAGTTGCGGGCGACGCTTGCCAGTACATCCAGTCCCACCATGTCGGCAAGCCGGAAGGTCCCGGTCTTGGGCCAGCCAATCGCCTGTCCCGTAAGAACATCCACTTCTTCGATCCCGAGACCCTGCTCCTGCATGATTTTGAAAGTGTTCAGCATGGCGAAGGTGCCAATGCGGTTCGCAATAAAGTTTGCGACATCCTTCGCTGGGACAACGGTCTTGCCGAGCTGCCGGTCACTAAAATTGGCGATAGCTGCAATCGCATCCGGATCGGCCTCTGGCGTGGCAATCATTTCAAGCAGACGCATGTAGCGTGGTGGATTGAAGAAGTGGGTGCCGAACCACCTGCGTCGCAGATCAACAGGAAGCTGCTCCCCGATGGTCGCGACGGGAAGGCCGCTGGTGTTGGTCGTCAGGATGGCGTCTGCGTGTACGTACTGCGCAACTTTCGCCAGCAGGTTGCGCTTGATCTCGAGATTCTCCGCCACTGCTTCGATGATCCAATCACAGTACTTCAGCTTCGAAAGGTCATCGTCAAAGTTGCCGATACTGATGTTCTGCGCAACTTTAGGAGCAGAAAATGCTGCCGGCTTCGCGCTCTTGAGCGTGCCCAGGGCCTGGGTCGCCAGGCTGTTGCGATCACCGTTTGCGGGGACCATGTCGAGCAGCAGCACTGGCAGGCCGGCATTCGCGATGTGAGCAGCTATCCGCGCGCCCATCGTGCCGGCGCCAAGCACGGCAGCACGCCTTATGTTGTACTTCCTGTTGAGCCGTTGGCGCTGACCGCCCGCCGCCGTGCTGGACTGCGTTGATTCGGTAAGCAGGACCATGCATGTACTCCTATCAGCCGCGGCGCATTGGCAAGCCCCCGCTGCCTTATGGCCGATGGTCAATCAGCGGCTCGAGAAGAATACTGAACGGTCGTTCAGAAAGTCAATGGCGGGGTCAGGCGCTTCCACCCAGGCGAACGTGTATTCTCTTCTGGATTGAACAGAATTGCAGGAGTCACTCATGAACTTGCGCATTTTCATCGGATTGCTGCTCGCCCAGCTGTTGCTCCAACCTCTGCGTGCGCAGTCCGAGCCGGGTAAAGTAGTGCTGGATCACGGCGGCAGCACCATTGCCATGGAGCCGTATGCGCCCAACATTGTCCGCGTCACCCTCAGCCTGCAGAAGGAAGAGGCAATCGCGTCGCCCGGGTACGGCTTCGTGGCAACGCCGGCAGCTGCGGACTGGCAATATCATCATCAGGAGGATGCGGATGTGTACAAGTCATCCCGGCTGATCGTAGCTTTGCATCACGGCCGGCCGGGGCCGAAACTCCAGACGCAGGTAGATATTTCGCGTTTCTTCAACGGTTCTACACCGGGAGCTGACATTACCTTCGACACCCCGGATGGCGGGACGCTCCTGCACCTGGAAGGCTGGTCCCAGTCTGTACCGAATCGTAAAGATGGCAACGCCGGCATCCTGAATGACCTGCGTCCATCAGACAAGCCATTCTTCCAGGTAGGAGCAACTTTCGCGTCGCCCGAGGATGAACACTATTACGGACTCGGGCAGAATCAGGAGGGCTTCCTCGATCATCGCGGCCATCCGGTCGATTGCTGGCATAACTACACCTCGCCCGGCGGACCGAACGTATGTATACCGTTCATGGTTACGAATAAGGGGTATGGCATTATCTGGGACAATCCTTCGCGAACGACGATCGAGCCTGGTTTTAATGAGCAAACTAAGTGGACCTCAGAAGTAGGGAACCGCGTTTCCTTCTTTGTCATAGCCGGAAAGACTACCGACGAAATCTACGCAGGCTATCGCTTGCTCACCGGCGCTACGGCACTCCTGCCCAAGTCCGCATATGGCTATATCCAGTGCAAACAGCGCTATCGATCACAGGCAGAAGTCCTGGCAGTCGCCAAAGGTTATAGGGAACGCCATCTGCCGTTGGACACGATCGTAGTGGATTGGTTCTATTACACAAAGATGGGGCAGATGGACTTCGTTCCGGAATTATGGCCCGATCCCAAAGCCATGAACGAAGAGTTGCATAAGATGGGTATCCAGACCATGATCAGCGTCTGGCCCAGGTTCACCAAAGAGTCCCGCTACTATGACCTGCTCCAGAAAAATGGGTGGTTCGAGCACCTGGCAGATGGCACGCCCACCGATGGGTTGCCCTATGACCGGGCTGGTTCCGACATCGATACCACCAATCCTGACGCGGCCAGGTGGTACTGGGATAGTATTCGCGACAACATTCTGAGCAAAGGATTCAACTCCATCTGGGCGGATGAGACGGAACCCGATCTGCCACCGCAGGGCAACTACTTTCACATTGGTCCCGGCAGTCGTTATTTCAACACCTACCCGCTCTTCCACACGTCAGCCCTTTATGACGGCTTCCGCCGGGATACAACGAACCGTTCGCTGGTCTTATCGCGTGACGCCTACCTAGGGGTACAGAAAAATGGTGTCATTCTATGGTCGTCGGATATTGCTCCGACCTGGGACACCCTTCGACGCCAGATTCCTACCGGCCTAGACCTCACTGCTTCAGGCATGGCGAACTGGAGCAATGACACCGGTGGCTGGCAGTATTTGCCGGCAGTCCACCATCCGAAACACGTCCCGCTGATCGATCCTTCAGATGCGCGCGATAACGTACGCGGCTATGATGACTATCCTGAGTTGTATACGCGATGGTTTGAGTATGCGACCTTCCTGCCGATCTTCAGGTCCCACGGCAGTCGCAACTTCAACGAAGTCTGGTCGTATGGCAAACAGGCCGAGCCAATTCTAGAGAAGTATCTAAAGCTTCGCTATCAACTGATGCCCTATATCTATTCGCTCAGCTATCACACCTATGAGAGTGGTGCACCGTCGATGCGCGCTCTTTTCATGGACTTTCCGGGTGACCCGCTGGTGACCGATATTCGCGATGAATACATGTTCGGCCCGGCCTTTCTCGTCGCACCCGTCGTTGAACAGGGCGCAACAAGCCGAAAAGTCTATCTGCCCGCGGGTACGGACTGGTTCAACTATTGGACCAATGAAAAGCTCAAAGGTGGGCAGACCATTACTGTGCAGGCTCCTATCGATACACTTCCACTTTTTGTGCGGGCCGGCTCGATTGTGCCCATCGGCGAAGCGATTGAAAGTACGAGCCAGAAGCAGCCGATAGCGAAAGTACGTATTTACCCTGGCGCAGACTCCACCTTTACCTTGTTCGATGATGACGGTAACAGCTATGCCTACGAGAAGGGAGCTGGCAGCATCGTGACACTGCACTGGGATAATGCTTCCAGAAAGTTGACCCATTCCGGGGCAAGTGCGTGGACGCAGCCCGACTCATCCATCATTGAAATCGCTGAACGTTGAGGCAGCCGCCGCCGGGGGCGGTTGTCCCCTGATCAATCGTCAGGGCTCGAATGGACACCGGGCCCGACGAACTGCTGAGACGTGTCCGTTGCCATGGCGGCTGCAGCGGCGGGCACGCTGCCCTCCATCACAAGATGGATTTGTAACCTCTGTATTGACAAGCCGATCCTGCTCGGCGTAGCTTGCCGTTGACTTAAAAACTCTACCCTAGGCGAATCAAGATCGATCAGGGTAAGTACTGTTAAGTGCCATTGAGTTTTTCCGGAGGCCTTATGTGTCTGTGGATTAAACGTTTAAGACGTGCGATCTCGCCTGCCCTGGTTCTTGCTCTTGCCGCTGTCTGCCATGCGCAGTTCAGCAGTTCTGTTCAGGGAACCGTAACGGACTCATCAGGGGCCGTCGTTAGCGGTGCACGGATAACTCTGCACAACCTCGCCAACGGTTCGGATAATACCTACTCGACGACCAGCAGCGGTACTTACTCCTTCAACAGTATTCCCCCCGGCAGCTACCAGGTGATCGTGGAAGCCTCCGGATTTGCAAAATCCACCCTGAATGTCGACGTACTCACCCAGCAGGTTAGGGGCGTCAATGTGTCCCTGCGTGTGTCAGGAGCAAGCTCGAACATCAACGTCAAGGCTGCTACCTCTGAACTCAATCCGGAAGAGACCCGCGTCGAAAATACAATCACCAGCGAGCAACTCAATAAATTGCCGTTGCCAAACCGCGACACCACGCTTCTGTTGCAGCTTGCTCCCGGTGCGTCAGGATATGTGGATGAAGGTAATAGCGGGGGCTACGGGTCGAACGTTTTCGGCAATGGTGTCTACCAGCCGGGAAGCAATAATGCGTCGATACCGACATCCATCAATGCGAGCGGCCTGCCTGGTGCTTCCAATCTGTTCCTGATTGATGATCTTCCCGTGATGAGCACCACTGCCAAAGGGAGTGTCACCATCCTGCCGAATCCGGACATGATCGGCGAAGTCTCATTGCAGACACAGACCTTCTCGGTAGAAAACGGTGAAAGTTCTTCGATACAGACGGCATTCACCACCAAGTCCGGCGCGAACACCTTCCATGGATCAGCCGACTTGACCTATAGCGGTCGCTTCCTCACGGCAAACCAGGAATTCGCGCCTTCAACTGCGGGTTATCATCGGCAGACAATCATTGGCAGCCTTGGCGGCCCTGTCTGGAAAGACCACACCTTCTTCTTCGGCTCGGTACAAATCTTCCGGTCAGCCGGTGCCGGTGGCAACACAGATACGTGGATAACTCCAGAAGCCGCAACGTGGGCACATGGAGCTTTTCCTGCAGCAAATGGTCCGAAGATGTTGCTGCTGGCGCCTCCCACCCGCGTCTTTAATGGCGTGCCACAATTAGCTTCCTCCTTGTATACCTACCAGCCGGCGAGCGGCACCTCGCCAGCAAAGGGCTGCGGAACTGCCGAAAGTTCCTTCATCCCCTGCGATCTGCCGGTGCTCGACACCGGCGAAGAGGTACAAAACAATCCTTACAATGGCACCCAGTGGAACGCACGACTCGACCAGGTGTTGCGCGGTGGAAATGATCGGCTCTACGGCCAGTACATCCATCTTGATCAAAGCCAGGGCTTTCTTTCCGACAGAAGCTTTTTTGACGGTTCCAGCCCCAGCGATAACTGGTACTGGTCAGTCAACTATGTACATGTCTTCAACTCAAGACTTGTAAATGAGGCTCACTTCGGGGCAGCGCGGTCCTGGAACTCCGCGCAGTACAATAACTTCGAAGCGTATTCTGCACCGGTGAGTCCCATCATTTTCAGCGGCGGCACGGTCAATACAAACTTTCTGGGTGATGTTGGGCGCGAACACACGTATAACTTCCGCGACACGCTCTCGTGGAATCTTGGCGCTCATAGTCTTCGCATCGGTTATCAGTATTTCCGCGGCAACTCTGTAACGGATGACTCTGCTCTCTATAGTCGGCCCTTTATCCCATTGTTTACTGACCCCCTGCCTTTCTTCCAGGACTATGCCAACGCCGGCGTCGTTGGCTACTACTCCATTGGCGGTAATGGTCAGTACACTCCACAGATTTATGGCTCTGAAGTAAGCTGGAATGGTTTGTTCGTCGAAGACCAATACAAGGTTCGACCGAACCTGACGCTGACCCTTGGAATTCGCTATGACGACTTTGGCAACCCGGCCCGCTACGGACAGAATGCCGGGGCCTTTTATCCCATCGTCCTCGGTGCCGGCAGTACCCTGCTTGACCAGGTCATAGGTGCCAGTACTCATTTAGGCACAAATGCATTCGCCGGCAGCCAGAATTTAAATTTTCAGCCGCGTGCAGGCTTCGCATGGACTCCGGCGTCCGAACATAACCGTCTACTGCTGCGTGGAGGTATCGGCCTCTACGAAGACTCCGTCACTCCTTCACAGGTCGCCGTCAACTTACCGACGAACCCGCCTAACCGCATTACCTTCACGCCGAATGTATCCGATCCTTCATTAAAAGGCTTCCTGGATCCATTACCTTACGGTGACTTCAAGACAACGACTGCACCATTCGGTATCGTCTATCCAAGTGTCCCGACATACGGCTCTGATCCTTCCGGGAATGTCTATTCCAATCCTGCGAAGACGGCCGTTTATCCCTCTGGCATTAACGGCTATGACCGTAATCTCAAGGTGCAGAAAATCCTCAAATATTCTTTCGGAAGTGAGCTACAGGGCCCTGCCAACATGGTGTATTCCGTCTCCTACCTGGGCAGCTACGCTTACGATCTGTACTACGGTGGAGACTGGAATCTACTGCCCGGTGATCTTCTGATTCATAATGGGGTGCAGGAGCGTAGAACAGCTGAGTGGGGCCAGATTAACTACAACACCAACGGTCTGACCAGTAATTACAACGGCGTTGTGTTCTCCCTGCGGCAGAACTATAAGAGCCTCTTCTGGCAAACATCGTATACGTGGTCGCACGCATTGCAGGAAGCGCCAAATGCCGGACAAGCCAATACAACTACGACACAGCTATTTACGGAAGTCTCCACGCCGAAGCAATATTATGGCAATGCGGCTTACGACAGGACGAACGTTTTCTCGTTGATTGCTACCTACGCTCTTCCCAGGCTGTCGACTCACGAATGGATAAACCAGGTATCTTCGTGGCAGCTCGGTGCGATCGTGACTGCCCAATCAGGAACCCCCTTCACCGTTGTCAACAGCGCAAGTTTTGCTGTTCCGTCAACGAGTGCGCCTCTCGGCGGGGACTACGAAGCAGACGGCGTCAGCTTTGGCGTCCCTACCTACAATGGCCGTCATCACGGTGGCTTCACGCGTGACCAGGCTCGGGTCGGCGTCTTTAATAAAGCAACTGATTTCAGTGCCCCATTGACGTTTCCTCTACAGCCCGGCGAAGGTAATCAGGGCGTCAATTCATTCCGCAACCCGGGCTACTTCAGCGTCGATGGCAACGTCTCAAAGTCCTTCACGCTACCATGGTTCCGCGGCGAAAAGTCTACGTTCCTGCTGCGTGGCGAAGCTTCAAACCTGTTAAACCGGGCGAACCTTGGACCGCTGGGAAATGACACGAATCTGACCTACTTCGGCCAGAGTTCGACCGCGGGCTATCCGAGGTTCTTACAGATTGGTGGCCGCTTCGAGTTCTAGAAGCCCCTGATCTCAGGATAGTCAGCATAGCGCGAGGCAGCTATGATGGTTCGTGTGACAAAGGCGAGTAAAGACTTGTTGCGCATTCCCTGTTGATGCTAAGCAAATCTGAATTAGCCAGTGAACCAATCTAAGACTATTAAGGTCGATCGATGGCTAACAAGTTTGATGGTGGGCGCCGTGACTTTTTCAAGCAGGCTGCCGGCGTCATCGGCACGGTACAGGCTGCTTCATGGCCCGCGTTAGCGGAAGCGCAAACTGCCGCCGATACTACCCCTAGAGTCGCTCAAGCCGATCCGCAGGAGGAGAAGATTGCCTTTCCCCGGGTCTTCAGTGGGCCATCATTAAAGATGCTGGCATTCCCACTTGGCGGAGTGGCGGCGGGTAGCCTTGCTCTCGGTGGTCGCGGACAACTCAGGGATTGGGAAATATTTAATCGTCCGAACAAAGGCTATTCTCCCAACTATGCCTTCCCGGCCATCTGGGTACAGCGCGGCACAGAGCCACCGGTTGCCCGCATACTGGAATCCAGGATTTTGCCGCCGTATGAGGGTCAGGACGGGCTCGGCTCAAATAATGCCCCGGGCTTGAGCCGTCTTGCTGGTGCAGAATTCAGAGGACACTTTCCCTTCGCGCATCTACGATTCATTGATCCGTCACTGCCCATCGAAGTTGAACTAGAGGCATTTTCACCCTTCATTCCGCATGATCCTGATGACTCCGGTCTACCAGTCGCCATTCTCAGGTACCGGTTACACAATCCAGGTCTCGAAGCTACCAAAGTCAGCATAGCTTTCTCCATAGATAATCCTGTTGAGAACAAGCCGGAGAACTACGGCGATCCTGCAAAGCCGGAAACCCGGGTGAACGAGCATCGCTCCGACAGCATGCTCGAAGGGTTATTGATGAATAACCCTGGGATACCAGGCAAAGATTGCCGTTTTGGAAGCTTCGCTATAACTGCCATGCGCACTGATGCCGCGACAACGTCCACCTGGCGTGGGTGGCCTAAAGGTCGCTGGTGGAATTCCCCCATGCTGTTCTGGGACCGCTTCTCTCGTGCGGGCTCTCTTAATGCTGAGCCTGTAGAAAGAGGTCTTGTGGGCGCGGTCTGCCAGCAAACTGAGATAGCTGGAGGCGCCTCGGCTACCATTACCTTCCTTTTAGCGTGGCATTTTCCTAATCGCACCCCAGGCTGGTGCGGGTGGGAATCTCCCGAAGGCGCTGCCGACACAATCATCGGAAACTACTACAGTGTGCGTTTCAAGGATGCATGGGACGCAGCAACCTACACGGCAACGCATCTGGCTCCGCTTGAAGCAAAGACGCGGAACTTCTCTGAGGCATTCGAAGCCAGCACTCTGCCGGCTGTAGTAAAAGAAGCAGCAAGTGCAAACCTATCTACGCTGGTATCCACAACCTGCTTTCGCACTGCTGACGGAGAATTCCACGGTTTCGAAGGTTCGGATGATAAGTGGGGTTGCTGCTTCGGAAACTGTACACACGTCTGGAACTATGAAACAGCAACTGCTTTCTTGTTCCCCACTTATGCTCGCTCCTTAAGGCAAGCTGCTTTTGGCTATAGCATGGACGACCAGGGAGGCATGAGGTTTCGTCAGTTGCTGCCGGACGGCAAGGAACGATACAAGATTGCCGCAGCGGACGGCCAGATGGGCCAGATATTGCACGCTTACCTGGACTGGAAGTTAAGCGGTGATACCCCGTGGCTTCGCAAGATGTGGCCGCGCATCCAGAAAGCTATCGAGTTTGCATGGATTAGGGGAGGCTGGGACCCGTCACGCCGTGGCGTTCTGGATGGTGTCCAGCACACTACTTACGATGTGGAGTTTTATGGGCCGAATCCACTGGGCGGTATCTACTACCTGGGTGCTTTGCGGGCTGCAGAAGAGATGGCGAAAGCCATGGGAGAAGACGGGAAGGCGACACAATATCAGGCGCTTTTCCATCGCGGCAGTCAGTGGATCGACCAGAATCTTTTCCAAGGCGAATACTACCTGCAGCAGGTGCGCGGCTTTCATCAAGATCAGGTAGCTCCGCAGTTGATCAGTGGCTTTGGCAGCGAAAGCACTGAAAAGCCGGAATTTCAGGTAGGTGGGGGATGCCTAATTGATCAATTGCTAGGTCAGTATCTCGCGTATGCGGCATCACTAGGCCCGTTAGTGTTGCCTGCTAACATCCGAACTACATTAGAGTCAATCTACCGTTATAACTACAAGCGCACGCTGGTCAATCATGAGTCAGTCCAGCGTACCTATGCGTTGAATGACGAAGCAGCGGTTGTAGTTTGTGATTATGGAAAAGCCGATCGTCCTGAGATCCCGTTTCCTTATTACGCCGAAGCATGGACGGGGCTTGAGTATTCCGTTGCCGCGATGATGTTTTATAACGGCATGGTTCCTCAGGGAGTTGAATACATCCAGAACCTCCGCAGCCGCTATGACGGAGTCAAACGGAACCCCTGGGATGAAGCTGAATGCGGCCATCATTATGCCCGCGCTATGGCGTCATGGACAAGCGTCGTCGCACTGAGTGGATTTGAATACGACGGGCCCGGTCTTGCCGTGAGCATTGTGCCTCGCCTTCCGCATCGCAAGTTCAAGTGCTTCTGGTCGACGGGTACAGGATGGGGAGCCTTCTCGTATTCGCAGGTTGTGCGTGGAGGTAGACAGCTGGATATACAAGTGCTCGCCGGCAGCCTCCCTTGCCGCTCCATCCAAGCCAGCGGTCTAAGTAAATCCGCCTCCGTCTTCTATCAAAGCAAGTCCATTTCTCACAAGCTAGTAACACGGGCCGACAAATCAATTGTGATCATCGACGAGAACCTCCACTTAGTGGAGGGGTCTCTACTCTCTTTAATTCTTTCTGCCTAAATCCTGGAGTGCAATGAGTAAGACTTGGCTTGTCGTGGTCGGAGGTTTCCTTGGCGCGGGTAAAACTACGCTCCTGTTGGCGGCTATGCGCGAACTCAAGAAGCGGAACCTTCGGTGCGCTCTTATCTTGAACGACCAGGGTGACGCGTTAGTCGATTCGGAAATGGCAAGCCTGCAGGAAGTCTTGAATGCTGAAGTCACAGGCGGTTGTTTTTGCTGCAAGTTCTCTGAGTTTGCTTCGCGACTCGATGATTTGCGCGCCTTCGTTCCCGATATAATCTTCGCCGAGCCAGTCGGCAGCTGCACCGACATAGCGGCCACTCTACTCAGGCCTCTCCGCGCATACGAGGACTATCAAGTCGCTCCATTTACCGTCTTGGTAGATCCATCTCGGGGATCTGAATTGTTACAAAAATCGGCCGATCCCCGTTTGACATATCTCTTCATCAAACAGATGCAGGAGGCTGACCTGATTTGCTTCACCAAGTCTGATCTATTTCCGCATCCCCCTGATGTTGCTGAGTACATTCGTGGTTGTCAACAGCGCCAGGTGAGTGCGGTCTCAGGCCAGGGTGTTGCCGCATGGCTTGATGAAGTGCTGGCGTGCGAGTTTCCTGCGGGAGGCCGAGGTCTCGACATAGATTATGAACAGTATGCCCAAGCTGAAGCCGCCTTGGCATGGCTGAATCTTAGTGTTGATCTACAACCAACGACGCCAACAACGCCTGCGGAACTACTCGGCCCTTTCTTTGATCAAGTGGGCACCGATTTGACATGCAGCGGCATTACGATTGTCCACATGAAAGCGATCATGCAAGGGCCAACCGGGTATGTGAAGGCGGCTGTCTGCAGAAGCGGAGATGAACCGCAGATCGAGGGAGACCTGGATGCTTCTCCAACCGCCAATCATCATCTTCTACTCAATCTGCGGGCATCAGGAGATGCGGAGCAGGTGCAGCGAATTGTAGAGAAGAACCTGAATCGCTTCGACGCCCGGATGGTCAACGTGCAAATGAACGCCTTTCACCCGTCTGCTCCCGTGCCGGAACGTCGGGTCCCTTTACCCGGCGCACACTGTCTGGATAGTTAATTGGATGGCTCGCTTGAACCGTATAACAAATACGGTTGCCGTTCTGCTTCAAACTTGCGAAGTGACACTTGCCAATCCTCTTGAATGCGCTGGGCATCAGTCCCGTTCATCAGCGCGTCGAGCGCACTCTTGTTTGCCAGCAGGCGTGAAGCCGCGGCTAGCTTGAACTCATTCGGATATAGCTTTTGAATAGCAGACGCTATTTCTATGCCTAATTCAGGAGTATCCAGGTTATTCCTCGCAGTAACTAGAAGGTTGACTCCATGACAAACGCTACCGGCGTATGGATACGGCTTCGCCGGCACGAATGAACTTGGAATAAAACGAATTCCAGGTAAGTCGCGGGCGTTTAGTTTCTCCGCAAGTTGTCTTCCATCAATCCAGGGAGCTCCCACTAACTCGAACGGAGTATCGGTACCGCGTCCTACGGAGAGGTTTGTACTTTCGATCAACCCGATCGCGGGGTACAGGGTAGCTTCGTTCAGGCTGCGAAGGTTAGGTGAAGGGTTTATCCATGACAGGCCCGTAGAGTCAAACCAATCACCACGCTGCCAGTTTTGCATGGCAACTACACTTAGCGGTGCGTGCATGCCTAGCTTGTCATTCATCCAGAGTGCTAATTCGCCGAGCGTCATCCCATGACGAACAGGAACAGCGGCCACATTGACATAGCTATCAGTGCCGGGGTCAGACAGGGGCCCTTGTACAAATGATCCGCCAACCGGGTTGGGACGATCCAGCACCACGATGTCAATCCTCGTTTTTGCCGCAGCTTCAAGGAAGTAGCGTACTACCGCCTCGTAGGTGTAGAAGCGGACTCCAACATCCTGGATATCAATGATGACTGCATCGAGCTTTGTTAATTCGTCTGGCGAGGGCCTTCGATCAGCATCGGCCTGACCATACAGACTCACGACTGGAATGCCAGTGGCAGCGTCTTTCGAAGACGCAATGTGATCTACATCGAGCGCACCGTTTATTCCATGCTCGGGACTGAACAGTGTGACCAGCGCCAAGCCCGGTAAGACTTTCCCAGCATCGCTGAGAATATCAATCGTGCGCTTACCGTTTTGATCAACCCCTGTCTGGTTCGTCAGAAGACCAACACGCAATTTGCCACCGTGTTGATGAGCAAGCTTAGCTAGTTCTTCAAAATGATCCTCCTCAAGAACATCGATACCAGTGAGAACGTGCGCATTGCGCGCAGACCATCGCCGGAGACCAGTGAGCGATTCGTTGTAGCCGGTCAGTCGCGCTGCAAGCGTCCCACCATCGGAATCAACGCCGAAGCTTGTGGCCGCAATATTCGCGATCATGGCCCGAACGGAAGTTATACCCTTCGGGCCATTGGGATGAACGGCATTGGAAAGCATCACTACATAACTATCGCTGGATGGATCAATCCAAAGGGATGTACCTGTAAAGCCGGTATGGCCGAAAGACCCGACCGGAAACAACTCGCCACGATTGCTTGAAAAGGGTGATTCGATGTCCCATCCAAGCCCCCGTAAAGCAGTGCCGGTGGCAGGCGTGCCGGGTGTTGTCATCTTAAGAAGTGTTAATCGTTGCAATGGGAAGCGGCTTGATCTCCCGGCAAGTCGGTCAAGTAGGCTCTGGGCAAAGATGGAAATATCATCGCCGTTACTGAAGAGACCTGCGTGTCCTGCGACACCGCCCATCCTGCGCGACGTCGGGTCATGCACCACGCCCCGCAGCATATGATGCTGCTCGTCGTACTGTGTGGGTGCAATGATGCCGCGTTCCTGGGCGCTTGGAAGGAAGCCTGAATGCTTCATTCCGAGCGGCTTGATAATGTGACGCATTGCATACTGGTCAAGTGGTTCACCTGAAAGCCTTTCGACAAGCGCCCCAAGAACAATGAAGTTGATGTCGCTGTAACGGAACTGCACGCCGGGTGCATTCACGGGTATGCTGGACATCGCACGCTCGTAGCCTTCGGCTTTTCCACTCCACGCCTCGCGCAAGTCAAGATCAGCAGGAAGGCCAGAGTAATGAGTCAATAAGCTGCGAATAGTAATATCTTCTTTTCCCTGAGAGCCGAACGCCGGTAGGTAAGTCGCGACTGGATCATCTAGCCGCAGCCGGCCCTGCTCAAACAACTGCATAATGGCAGTGGCAGTAATGAGTGGCTTGGTGAGGGACGCCATGTCGAAGACCGTGTCAGGCGTCATCGCTTCCTGCTCTGGCTCAATCGAACGTTTGCCATACGCTTGCCGAAAGACTGTGCGACCATGGTGGCCGACAACTACGACAACTCCAGGCAGCCGCTGCTCTTGAATAGCGGCCCCTACTGTGCTGGCGATCGCTTCGGCGTCAATCTTCTGTGAATGCCGGACGAATTCTTCCAGTCCTTGTCTCCTGTCACCGCCGGCATTTGCTGGTGACGGCACTTGGCCCTGTGCAAAGCATGAAGCGGCAACGGTTATAAGTGAAAGGGCCAGGCTGATCGTACTTCTACATCGCGCCATGTTATTTGTTCGCAGGCATGGCACCAGGGAATTGCCAACCTGTCTCAACTCTCTACCCTCCCTCTGTTCGCCGATGCCTGGACATAACTGGCAAGACTGCCAAATAGATAAGTAGTAATAGATCCGATCAGCACATACCAGGTCCAAGCGATTTTCGGCAGCGTCATTGCTACTCCCTCCACTACAAAATGCCAGGCGTGAGCCTGGCGCCAGAGAACTATATTCAACAGCAAACCTCCGGCCATTCCAACCATTGCACCCTTCTCTGTCGCAAGAGAGTTCAACGTCCCAAGCAGAAACACGCCCAGCATTGCACCGTAAGCGACCGAGGCGATAGACAAGCCTACTTCAACTACATGTCCACCGCCCTTTGACAAAAGCGCAAGCACGAAGAGTAGTGATGTCCAGAAGATTGTCAGCATGCGCGAGAGGCGGACCCTTTCATGATCACCGCTTTGGGGTCGCCACCGCTGGTAAAAATCGACCATGCTCGATGAACTTAATGAATTGACCGCCGCACTCAGGTTGGACATCGCCGCAGCAAGAATCGCCGCTACGACCAGTCCGGCCGCGCCCACCGGCATCTCTTGGACAATGAATTGTGGAAACACGCGGTCAGGCAAGAATTGATTTCCTTGCCCGTAAAAGTAGTAAAGACCTGTTCCTATGAGCAGGAAGAGGGAGAACTGCAGCAGAATGACCAAGCCGCTCGAGAGCAAGGCCAAACGAGCATCCCGGAGGTTTCGCGCTGAGAGCAGCCGCTGAACCATCAGTTGGTCAGTGCCATGACTTGCCATGGTCAAAAAAGCTCCTCCGAGGACCGCTGCCCAGAAGGTATAAGCATCGGTTAAGTTCAGAGCAAAATGAAAGACAGTTAGCTTTCCGGAAGCTGCCGCGGCCGCATGAATGGTCTTCCATCCACCCTGAACACGATGTCCAAGAAGAAGCACTGCAAGCAGCGTGCCTCCGATATAGAGGCCCATCTGAAAGACGTCTGTCCAGATCACCGCGGGCATGCCGCCTTCAAACGTATAGATAAGTGTAAGCGCACATATGATGGCGATAGAAACCGTGCTTCCTGTTCCAATGGCGATGCTGACGACGATAGATACGGCAAAAACTCGCACGCCCTCCGCCACGGCTCGCAGGATGAGAAAAAGCATGGAAGTCATCTGGTGAAGACCAGGCCCGAAACGCTTGCCGATCAATTGATATGCAGTGAGAAGTTCTCCCTGAAAGTAGCGCGGCAGGAAAAGAACACTTACAATCACCCTGCCCAGGAGATAACCGAGCACAAGTTGAAGAAAGAGCCAACTGCCCGCGTAAGCCAAGCCGGGTACACTCACAATGGTAAGGGTGCTGGTCTCAGCCGCGACAATCGAGAGTGATATGGCCCACCACGGAATGCTTCGATTGGCGAGAAAGTAGCTCTTCAGCGATCGGTCCCCTTTTCGAAAGGTCAAGCCGAATAAGGTGACACCAATCAGGTAAACACAAACAATTGCCATGTCTGTTGCGCCGAGATAGTGCGGGGTCATGCTTACGGGCAAGCATCGCTCCTTTAACTAGCTTCCATTTTGCAACAATCCTCAAACTGTTTGACAGATGGCAACATTCTCCAACTTCGCTGCTCATCACCTATAGCAACTGACCCTACCCTCAAGCAGGGTTAAAGTTGCAGCCTGATTCGCGCTCTCGTTAGCGCTGAGGATGCAGCAAGAATGACAAGAGTAAATCCTATTGCGCTCAAGACACCGGGTATCCCTCTGTTGAAATGACGATCGAAGTAGGTGAATCCTGCTAGAACTGTCAGGTAGTAGTAGATATCGGGTAGAAGGTAGGTAAGCAGAGTATTTGAACCTGCAGGCCTTACCAGGGCCGCCCAGTTGGTTTTGCCCTTCACATCGCATATCCAGTACAGAAGCATAAATGTCAGCACGCTGGCGCCAATACTTGCCAGGCACCAGGTAGGCGTGGCGCGAATTTTTGAGATGCCAAGTGGAACAAGTAAGTAGGCAGCGATCAGCGAAGCTGTTGCAAAGCTAAGGGCCATCAGCATCTTTTGCGTGAGCTTCTGCCATCGATGTGCACCCAGAAAGATACTCGACGTTACCACTCCAGCCATGGTGATTGATGCAGAGTCGCCTGTCCCAAAAGGCCACAGATATCTAGGTAATTGGGAAGGAAGATGAATAAGATGAGCGATCAGTAAAGCACAGTAGACGGTCAGAGCGACAAACCAGCCGAGAGGCGCCCATAGCCATCGCCTTGTCGGTATATAAAGGATCATCACTGCCAGGTAGCTAAAGCCGATCAAGCCGAGGATTTCTGGATAGGAGCCATCAATCCAGCCTGCTGTACCACCCTCCGTCGTCCGCCGGAAAATGGCAAATACCATCACCAGAAGAGCCGCACCGACCAGGCGAAGGCCCTGATACAAGGGTTGCCGACGTTCATCGCGGTCAGGAACAAGCCAGAGTAGGATAGCCCCTGCGAGACCCAGAAGAGCCCATACTGCCTGCGGTAAACCCATACGGTACGGATCCCCTTTTTCCGCGTTTGCCAGGATGAGACCGAGGATGATTAATCCACAGGATCGAAGTCCAACATGCAACCATAAAGCTGGATAGGATGGATTCGCCCTTAGTCGTCTCGCCACTGCTAATGGTATCGACATGCCGACAATAAACAGAAAAAAGGGAAAGACCATGTCAACATAGGTCATTGCATCCTGTTGCTCGTGTGCATGGTACGTCCACCAGGGAAGGCCGGTTACTCCTGCCAGGTCATTAACAAAAATCATTACAAGCATTGTTAATCCGCGAAAGATGTCGATGGAGGCAATTCGCTTGGGCGGCATTGCGATCGAATGCAGTGGGGTAGTGGAATGGAGCACAGTGTTCACTTACTTCCCGTCCTTCATGGAACCGGGCGCTGTGGAAATACCTAAGCTTCGATGGATCGCGCTGAGCAGCGTACCTGAGGGATCGCTGCCATAATCCCAGAACATAATGCCGGCCAGGTTGTGACTGGTGATGTAGCTGCACTTGAGCGCTAGGGATTGCGGATCCTCATAGGATACGAACATCTCATTGTCGGGATTATAGAGATATGGAACCTTCGATGCATTATCCCAATGGCGCACATAGCCCTTACTGAGCATAGTGCTGGAGATAATGGCGTAGCTTCCATAGGAATCAGGTACGGGTTTCCCCGGCTGAAAGAGGCCGTTAGAAGTAGAAGGAACCGATCCCCATACATGGCCATAGAAAGGAACGCCGAGAACGATCTTAGAAGCTGGCACACCCGCGCGCTCAAATTCTGCTACCGATCGGTCCGCAGAAATCTTCTTTGGGTCAAGCGGATCTGTAAAAAGTGGTGCGTGGTTGCCGGTTATGGCGTCGCCCGAAGGCTCGTAGTAGTCGTACGCCATTAAGTTCACGGTGTCGACGTACTTCTGCACCTCTCGCATTTCGGTGTGTTCTAAGAACTCGTTAGAAGCACCCGTAGCGATCGTAATGTAAAGTCTTCGATGTTGCTGTTTCTCCATGAATCGAAAGCGTTCGCGGAGTTCTTTGACCAGGAGCGTGTAATTTTGTTTGTCCTCCCTGCGAAAGGGGTGGCCCGAGCCGATGAGGCCGGGATACTCCCAGTCGATATCTAGGCCATCAAGCTTGTAACGCGTCACGAACGCATCCACGCTGTCAATAAATGTAGCTCGACTTGCTGTAGATACTGCCATGTCTGAGAAGCCTGTTGACCATAGCCAGCCGCCTACGGAGACAAGAATCGTAAGATTGGGATTCCGGGTCTTAAGTGCGTTCAGGGTTGCAAAGTTCTTCGCATCGCCGACATAGCCCTCGACTATACGGCCGCCACTGATGTTGGCAAAGGCGTAATTAATACGCGTAAGTTTTGCGGAGTCTACAGAATCCGCCTGCAGAATGGTATCGCGCGGGAACACATAGGCGGCAACAACCGGTTCGGACATGAGGCTTGATGCGTCCGCCGGCGCTACGCCTAGCATGATGGTAAGAAGGCGCGCCGTCTTCTTGAAGAATGTCGTCATCTGGTGCTTAGTCCTGAGTTTGCTCATATTGCCTCCACCTGGCTTTGGCTTGGCTGGTGACGAGATGCGCCCATGTGATGATCCATCATCGCAAAAAATACTAACCAACGGCGTCAATCATTAGTATTTTGGCGGTGCTGTCGCTGGATTGCATTCGGGGCGCTGGAACTCTCACGCATCGGCTCACCCCTTGCCGGTCGCGTCGCTTGCCCGCTGAAGGAACTTGTAAAAGCAGTCACGCGGACTGAACAGGATGTGTCAGCCAGCCCCGCTTTAGCGTTCAGCCGCGCAGCCTTTAGCGAGCATCAAAGCGGCAGCCGGCCAAACCTCAAAGAGAGGCGCATGCTTTCTCTACCTTGGCCTGCAGGCGTCGCCCCACCTGTCACCGTCAGTGGCTCGCCGGAATTGGTTGACCTCACACAGGCCCTTCTATATAGTTGGTCAACATCAGCGATCATTCAGCTTGTAGTTCGCCGACCGAAGCCGCGACGCTTCCAGAAGTTTCGTTTAGCTTACCGTTTCCGCGTAGGAAGCGTGTCTTGTTCGCGTGTTGTCGGCTTCCGTTCGCTGCTCCTTTATCTCTTTCATCGATCTGCACTGTGGGGTATCCAGATATCTGCGATCTATCCCGGTTATTCGTTTCAGGAGGAACCAAGGTGTTCTCACGCGTTGTTAGTTTCTGCTTTTGTGTCATTGCACTCCTGAGCCCCGCTATCAGCGTTCACGCGCTCCAGCCAAAGGTAAGTAGCCCGGTAGATAGCCTTACGCCCGATGAGTACTGGACCATCTACCGGGTGTTGCGAGAAAACGGCCATGCACATGAGAAGACCCTTTTCCCGAGTATCCTTCTGCACGAGCCCGCAAAAGATTACGTCCTTGCATGGAAGCCCGGCGATCCAATTGAACGAAAGGCAGACGTTATTCTTTACGAAGAAGGTCACTCCTATGCCGCTTTCGTTGACATAGGTGAAAAGAAGCTACTTGACTTCCATGATCTTAAGGGCGAACAGGCTCCCTTCACCAGTACTGAGGAGGGTGAGCTTAACGAAATCATCAAGAAAGATCCTCGCGTAATTGCCGCACTCAAGAAGCGCGGCATCACGGACATGAATCTCGTCAAGTGCTATACCACGGCTGCGGGCTTTATTGGCATGAAGGAGCAGGATGGTCGCCGTATTGGTTGGGGCGGCTGTACGTTTATCGAAGGCATGATGCATCCCATGGATCGTGAGATTGGCGGTATCTTTACTGTCGAAGATATGGCGGCGAAGAAAGTACTGCGTGTCACTGACTACGGCGACGTTATTATGCCGGCTAACTCTAGCACTTACGACAATGATGGCGGACCCGCCCTTCCGGGTACGAAGCCGATCTTGGTCTCTCAGCCTGAAGGTCCCAGCTTCACCATCAAAGATGGTGAAGTCAGCTGGCAGAACTGGCACTTTCGCTACCGGCTCGATCCTCGTGTCGGCCCTATCATCCAACAGGCCTCACTCGAGGACAGCGGCAAGCGGCGATCGGTCTTATATGAGGGATCATTGTCCGAAATGTTTGTTCCCTATCAAGACCCCGAGGAGACCTGGAACTCGCACGTCTTCCTTGATGCCGGCGAATATTTTATGGATGAGGGGTTCGGCTTGATCAAGCAGCTTTATCCCGGCATAGATTGTCCGGACTACGCTACCTTTATTAGTGGCACCTTCTACCATGAGTCAGGCCATCCCTTCGAACGTCCGCAACTGGCCTGCATCTTCGAGCGCACTGCCGGTGATCCGGCCTGGCGGCACATGGACGATGACGGCACTATCTATGGGCGTCCGTTCCGCGAGTTGGTCTTTCGCACTGTAGCCGTAGTCGGCAACTATGATTACGTTCTTGATTGGCGCTTTGAGCAGGAAGGATCCATCAAGATCGCGATCGGCGCAACCGGCGTCCTCGAAGTAAAGCCGGTCAAGGAGCAGAAGTTCACAGACGAGAAAGTCGGTGACTTTACCGGAAAAGACAAAGAAGGAAATCCGCTTGAATTCGGCCATCTTGTTGCTCCCGGGCTCGATGCCGTGGATCATGACCATTTCTTCTCCTTCCGGCTCGACCTGGATGTCGACGGTACCAAAAATACATTCATGGATGACAAACTTGTTCAATACAAACTAGGTGAAACGACCGGGCGCAAAACCATCTGGGCCATGCAGCCGACCATGGTAGCAACCGAAGGCGACGCCAAGCGAAATGTATCGATCGAACACCCTGAGATGTGGCGGTTTGCCAACACGTCGGTCAAGAGTTCACTCGGTTATCCCACCAGTTTCGAAATCATGCCGGGAGAAACAGGTATCTCGCTCCTGGATGAAAAAGACTGGCCGCAAATGCGGGCAGGATACTCGGCCTATAACCTGTGGGTGACTCCTTATGATCGCGATGAATTTTATGCCGCTGGTAAGTACGTCACCGGCAGCAAAGCAACGGATGGTCTACCTGCGTGGACAAAGAAGAACCGAAGTATCATGGATACTGACATCGTCGCCTGGTACACCATGGGCTTCCATCATGTCCCAAGGCCGGAAGATTGGCCGCAAATGCCGACGATGTGGCATGACGTCACAATCAGGCCATTCGATTTCTATGAGAAGAACCCGGGCATGGATCTGCCAATGAAGCCTTAGCTTAGAGCAGAGAAGCATTGACCTCTAGCTACGAGTAAGTCGTGATTTACTCGACGGGCTCGCTTAGTCGTCCTATTCAGCAGTGAACACTGGCCTCCCCGTAGCGGCATGCAGCGCCTGTCTCCCTTCCGCCTTTATCTAGTCGGCCCAGTTGGAGAACAACATCCTGAGGGGAATCTTCGCTATGGTTCAGAATCACCGTCGTTTGCACGTAGTGAGCTTTTGCGTATTTACCGTGCTGCTGCTCCTGGCACCACTCCGCATCTTTGCGCAGTCGACGTTTGGTTCCATCATTGGGACTGTCGCGGACGCCTCCGGCAGTCTTGTGCCAGGTGCCACGATTACCCTCATCAATACAGGTACGGCCGCTCGCAGCGTGCACAAGACGAACAGCAGCGGCGAGTACAGCTTCGTCAACATCGACTACGGCAAGTATCAGGTGATCGTTGAGGCTACAGGATTTGAGGCCGCTCGCTTCGATGGCCTTGACCTGCAGGCACGCGAAGTGAAGCGTGTTGATGCCAAGTTGATCGTTGGATCTGCAACGCAAACCGTAACTGTGCAAGACAGCGGCGCTGGCGTCATCACGACAGATGTTTCCAGTCTCTCCGAGACTAAAACCGGTGTAGAACTCACGACGCTGCCCGTCGCCGTTTACTCCCGCTCCACCGGCTCAACCAGTCCCATCGATACCCTCAGCACCGAGCCTGGCGTACAGGTTGATGATTCAAACGACCTTGTTATCGATGGCACAACTCCCGCACTTATGTCCTACACCATCGATGGCATCAGCAGTGTGGATGTCGAAAACAGCGGGCCGATCAATGAACTGTTTCCATCCTTCAATTCCATCTCCGAAATTACCATCAGCGGGAGCAACAATAACGCTGAATTCAGCGGCGTGGCGGATGTCACAACCACTTCAAAAGCTGGAACGAACCATCTCCACGGCGGCATTTTCGAGAACTTTGAAAATACAGCATTGAATGCCGGCAATCCTTTTACCGGTACCAACACGCCTATTCACATGAATGACTTCGGTGGCTTTCTTGGTGGCCCCGTTAGTATTCCTCATCTCTACCGCGGTAAAGATAAGGCATTCTATTTCATGAGCTATGAGGGTCTGCGCCTGCCGCGGGAGTTACCCCTCATCACGACAGTTCCCACAGCAGCCATGCGAAGCGGGAACCTGACTAACTATCTTGCCGGCCAAGGCGTCTCTGGCATTTACACGCCTAGCACCGGCGCGCCCATCAATCCTGCCAATGTGCCCGTGAACCCTGTGTCCGCAAATATCATGCGCGCGTTCATGCCGTTACCCAATTATGGTGATGCAACCGTATTTGCCCAGAACAACTACAGGGTCAACTACCCGGCGCCCATTTCCAGTGACCAGGCCGATCTCCGGCTGGATTACATGCTCACCTCGAAGCAGTCCATCTTCATCCGCGGTAACTATAAGGTTCGTTCTGTGATCACGCCACCCAATCCTAATTGTTCAGGGTACTGTGTGAATGCTGGATCTCCCATAACCGGTGCGTTCGGTCAGCCGGAAACAGACCAGGGTGTGACCTTCTCGCATAACTACGCAATTAGCAGTTCCATCGTGAATGAATTTCGCGCCGGCTTCAACGGCATACACTTTACAACTGCAATGCTACAAGGCACCACTGCAGGCTATCTTGCTGCTGCGGGCATTCAGGGCGTCGCACCCGACCAAGTGCCCGAGGCTCCCGGTGCGATCATCTCCGGTGGCTTCATGATTACAGGCGACGGCAATCCGTCAGTGCAACACAGCGTGATTGTGCAGGCCATCGATAGTCTTACCTGGAGCAAAGGCAGACATACCTTCAAATTTGGTGGCGATGTTCGCCACATGACTGACCACGACGACAACGTCTTCGGCAACTTTCAGGCTGGACAATATAACTTCAATAACTCGACTAGTTATACCAATCCTCTCGGCAATGCCAGCATCGGCGACTCGTTCACTGGCTTTCTGCTGGGCTATCCTGATTACACAGTTCTCGCCCAGCAGGTCAACCATCCGGCGATGAACGGCCAGGGGTACGGATATGGCTTTTATGGGCAGGATGACTGGAAAATAACGAATCGACTTACCCTGAACCTGGGCCTCCGCTACGAACTGCATCCTCCATTGAAAGACGTTGACTATAATACCGCCGCTTTTCTGCCGGCTTACAATGTGAATGGTGTTGCGGGTGCAGTTGTAGTGCCTAATACCAGAGCGCTCGCTTACGATTCGTCTGACTTTGCCGCATCCATAGCACCTTCGCCTATCATCACTGCCCAGCAGGCTGGCATACCTCAGGCACTTCGCTACACCTATAAGAAAGACTTTGGGCCCCGCGTGGGCTTTGCCTGGCGACCCTATGGCACAGACAAAATGGTCCTGCGTGGTGGCTGGGGTCGATTTATTGAACAGCCCCTCGGCTTTTCACTTGTGTCCGGGTGGGCTGTAGCATCGAGCTTTCTCAACTACTCCTACCAATCTCAGGACGCTAACAACAATCCGACGATTGCTTTCCCGGCACCTTTTACTTCAACAGTCAGTTCAGGGGGAGCTTCGTTCCAATACGCTTTCCCCATTCACTATAAAGACCCGTCTGTCCAGCAATGGAACCTTACCCTCGAACAGGATCTCGGGCACAATGTCGGCCTTCGACTTTCCTATATCGGCAGCCACGGTTCGAATCTCGAGACCTTCATCGATGACAACCAGTTACAGCCAAATACTACTGGCTACAATCCAGCTCTCGGTCCATTTCCCAGCTGGGGCTATATCGAAAGCATTGCTAACGAAGCGGAGAGCAACTACAACAGTATGAGTGCGGCAGTGAATAAGCGATTCACCAACGGCCTGCAATTCCAGGCCAGTTATATGTGGACGCGTGATCTTTCCGATGGACAGGGCTACGCTCCCTCGAGCATCACAGCGGAAGGCGGCGCAGTTACGTCTAACCGGTTTCATCCCGGCCTCGACTATGGCAATGTCGCTTTTGATCGACGCAACCGCTTCCTCACAACCTTCCTCTACGAACTTCCCGCCGGCCATGGCAAACCCTTTCTGGCTACCAGTCGCGCCCTGGATTACTTGGTGGGCGGATGGAATCTTGGTGGCGTTGTGGTTTTACAGGGTGGTGCATTCCTGACGCCTTACCAGATCAACACTGATCCCGGAGGCACAGGCCTTCTGTCGAACAATGGTTCTACCCGCGCTGATCGCGCGGCTGGCCAACCCGTTTACTATCACGGTCCACAGCAACCCGACCGCATCTTCATTAATCCCTATGCATATGTGGACCCTCCGGCGAACAGCGGCGGTTTCGGCAATGCCGGCGTCGGCAACGTCGTTGGACCAGGCACGCAGTCCGTGTCTTTGTCGCTGATCAAGGAAACCACGATCCGCGAAGGCATGAAATTTAACTTCGGCGCTGAGGCTTCTAACCTGCTCAATCATCGCAACTATGACACACCGGATATGAACGTTGATGACGGAGTGGTCGGCGGCTTCGGTGTCACGACTGCCCTGCAAACAGCGGAAGGAGCCGGCCCGAGAAACATCGAACTCACCGCACGGATCAGCTTCTAATAAGCCGGCCCATTGCTACAAAGCGATCTATCTGCTGGAGCACACCGTCAGCCTTACTAGGGCAAGTTACCTGAACGCGTAAAGCGAAGATACGATGAACACGGGAAAAGGCCAGCCTGTATCCGCCAGAAACACCATTGCATCAGGTAATTTGCTCTAAAAAGCAGTGTCATTCAACCGGAAGAGTGTCAAAGCCCAAAGCAATGGTCATCCCGGTTAAGCTGTCGTAATTAAGCTGAAGCTATTCTTGTCGACTAAGAGCATCATCCCGCGAAGCCATTGTAATCCCGTCCGAAGTGGAGCAACCTGCATCTACCCACGCCATTCCCATACCAACATACCGTTCATCCAATGAAAGCCCAGGCAACTACATCCAGATCCTGACCCTGTTCAAGCGAACTAGGCAAACGGCGCCAACTTCTCTGCCGTAGGACGAGGTGTAAGCAAGCTAACAATAGCCAGGCAAAATAGTGCCGCCAGCAGGGCGGGAAAGATTGCATCTCTCTCCGCCAATAGCTGCGGCAAGTGCTTCTTCAGCAGACCGTCCCAGAAGACGGTCACGAATGTCCCCGCGCCAATCGCAGAGACTGCACCATACGAATTCACTCGCTTGGAATAAAAAGCCCCAAGAATGACCGGCGTTAAGGCGGCAGCATAGATCGTGTACGCATAGAGCGTCTTCGCCAGGACAGAAGTCGTACTAAGCGCCTGGAACAATGCCCACACACCAAGCAGAACCACCATCAATCGAGAAACAAGCAGCACGCTCTTGTCAGAAGCTTTCGGCGCGATATAGCGTGAGAAAACATCATTCACCAGGTTAGTTGCCGGTGAAAATAGATAATTGTTTGCGGTGGAGATGATCTTCGCAAAGATGGCACCCATCAAGAGTGCACCCAGCCACGCCGGCAGGCCATGAAGGGCAGTGTAAGCAAGAATTTCCCTGGGTCGTTCATGCACCTCGCCGGTAGGAAAGAGGGCCGATGCTATGACCGCGAGCACTACAATGATGGTCTCCAGAATAACTGTTCCTACAATCCAGCCGACCACAGCATGACGTGCATCTCGTTCTGACTTAGCTGAAAAGAACTTCTGATACATCGACTGATTGCCCAGCATCAAGAGCATCGTTGGTAAGAACAGCTCCAGTGCTTGTACAAACTTAAAGTCCCCCAGCACTTGAAAGTGGGTCGCTGGCAGTGCAGCGTGGACCGCGCTCCATCCGCCCGCGCCGTGCAGCACAAAGGGCAGCGCCGCAATCAGCGTCACCGTCGCCAGGATGCCGATAAACAAATCCATGTAAGCGACCGAAGCCATCCCTGCGATTGCCGTAAATATAATGACAAACGCCGCCATAATGTACTTACCCATATCCGCCGAAATAACCGCAGGGAAGACCAGGTGCAGGATGTCGCCACCGCCGATCAACTGGTAGCTGGTAATCGCCGTGTAAGTGAATAGGATCGCAATGACGCCGAGCACACGGGCCGTCTGGTTATAGCGGGCTTCAAGAAGATCGGGAATGGTGAACTGCGCAAATTTGCGCGCTCTCGGCGCGATGAAGTAGATGAGGAGCAGCCCGGCCCAGCCGCCACCACCCTGCCATAGAGCAGCCATGCCATGCCTGTAGGCATTTTCAGCCCCGCCCAGAAGTGAACCCGAGCCGATCCAGGAAGAAAGAAGCGTAAACACAAGAACGATTGCAGGCAGGGAGCGTCCTGCAACCAGGTAGTCCGCTTTCGTCTGCGTACCGCGCAAACGCGAAAGCGAGACGGTGAGCAGCACCACAACAATAAGAACAAGAATGATCGGGTAAAGGGGGTTCATGGGCGTCAGGCGCCAGTGTAACCCGTTCGTCATTCAAAGAAGAACGGCCGTTTCTACAAGCCTGGCAGCTCGGACCGAATCCTAACTTCGATTTCGGTACGGCTTCTTCCCCGGATACTTACCACCTTGTTGCGCGAGTTAGCGCCGGCAATCACTTCAACTGCGATCGCGGCAGACCAAAGATTATCGCGAGACATTCGACGAGTGCTGGTGGGCCCGCCCGTCGACAGGCGGTGCATGTAGCGAAACCTTGAGGGCTGTTTCTTGCCGGATCGGCGGAAACCCTGCAACCCGGTCCTGGCAGCGCGCGTTTGTATGCGAATGGGGAAAGATATGCCGTCACACTTTCCCGTCAATCGATTATTTGCGCGCGCCAAAGAGGGCAGTGCCCACTCGAATCTCTGTCGTCCCCTCTTCGATCGCCACGGCAAAATCATGGCTCATTCCCATCGAGAGCGTCTCAAAGGTGAGTTGCGGGTACTCTCTCGCCAATGTTTCCCTAAGCTCCCTCAAACGCCGAAAGTAGGGCCTGACTGCTTCCAGATCATCCAGGAAGGGAGGAACTGTCATGATGCCTCGCAGCTTCAACGATGCCAGGTCGGAAAACTGCTCTAGAAGTTGTCGCAATTCTGATCCGTCCGGCGCCAATCCTTCTTTGCTTTCTTCTTCACTAAGCTTGATCTCTAGAAGCACGGGTAAAACGCGTCGGGCCTGGCTCGAGGCTGCATGCAACCGCTGTGCCAGCTTCAATGAATCAACTGTGTCTACTGCATCGAAGACCTCGACTGCCTTCGCGGCCTTGTTCGATTGCAGGTGGCCGATCAGGTGCGCATCTGCTGATTTCTGCGCCGCTTCGCTCAACTCCAGCCGCTTTCCCTGCCATTCCTGCACACGGTTTTCGCCCAGGTGCGTCATGCCTAGCGCGAGCGCTTCTTCTACCAGCGCAGCCGGGTGCATCTTCGAAACTGCGATCAGGGTGACTTCGTCGCGTTCCCGATGGGCCACGCGGCAAGCGGCGGCAATAGCTTCCTCCACCCGGGCATAGTTCTCTGCCAATGAACCGGTTGCCGTCATAAGACCTGCTTTGCACTTGGCCGGGTATGCTGTTTATGCATCCTAGCGGCCATGCTCCTCAAGATATTTCTCTACCTCCAGTGCCGCTGCGCATCCTGAACCCGCCGCTGTGATTGCTTGTCGATAACGCCGATCCTGCACATCTCCGCACGCAAACACCCCGGATACCTTGGTAAACACAAAGTCGTGGGTCTTCACGTAGCCATCATCGTCCAGATCAATCAGACCTTCGAACATCTTCGCGTTCGGTTCGTGACCAATACCCAGGAACATGCCGCTGACTGGCAGCGTGTACTCCTGGCCATTGTCATTGCTGCGAAGCCGAAGGCCGGTGACTTCTTTCACTTCGATCCCGAGCACTTCGAGGACAGCCGTGTTCGGCAGGAACTCGATCTTCTCATGGGCACGCGCTCGCTCCAGCATGATCTGTGAAGCGCGAAACTTGTCACTCCGGTGGATCAGGTAAACCTTCGTTGCAAAACGCGTGAGGAAAAGTGCTTCCTCCATTGCCGAGTCCCCGCCGCCGATCACCGCAATATCTTTGCCCGAGAAAAAAAAGCCATCGCACGTGGCGCAGGAACTCACGCCATGCCCGATCAATGCTTCCTCGCTGGGCAGCCCCAGCCACCGGGCAGAAGCCCCGCTCGCGATGATCAGTGTCCGGGTCTTGACAGACTCCGACCCAAGGTTCAAGACAAACGGCTGCTGTGAAAGATCAACAGAAGCCAGGTGGCCCATCTTGAATTCGGCCCCAAAACGGCTCGCCTGCTTCCGCATATTTTCAATCAACTCGGGACCCTGAATCCCCTCAGGCCAGCCAGGAAAATTCTCAACAAGTGTCGTAATCGAGAGTTGGCCTCCGGGCTCATGTCCTTCTAAAACAAGGGGTTTCAAGTTAGCGCGACCACTGTAAATTGCTGCCGTCAGTCCAGCACACCCGGACCCAAGAATTACGGTATCGCGAATTTCGTCTGCCATAGTAGGTGGTTAGATTCTACCGGTAACCTTCGCGATGCAGCCCGGCCTTTTCCTTTCCGCGATGGTAGTACACCCGCCGCCCGAGCCAAGTATCATCGTAGAATGGCGAATCTAACATTGGTCTATGGCATGCGGCTTCTTCCAGCCGAGGAAGTGAAGAGTGTAGGCGAGGCACCCGTACAACTCGCCAATGGCAATGAAGCACATGTGACCATGCATGTACTTGAGGGCTCAAGAGAACAGATAGAAGCGCAGTTGCGGCAGAGCATCGACGCCTTCTTTGACTTCTATCCCGAGATTTAGTCTTTTCCAAACACCAGGGTCAACATAAACCTGCAAACTTCTGTCAGGCGGTTCCCATAACGGCGAAGCGGCCAAAGGATCATCGTGTTCGTCCCGTTCTGAAACTTCTAAATGGTTTTAACTCATGTTCCTGCGCAGAGTAGCCGAATGACTGTGGCTTAATAAGGACGAAAGCGCCGTACATGGGTTGAGACTTGTTCAAGAAGCGACCAGAGCCGCTGCAGGGTTATGCTGAACCCTCTTTGCGCATGAAGCAGGGTCGGAGCAGGCTTGTGCGCCAGAGAGCCCTGCTCGGCCTCTTCGTCCTGATCGCTCATGGCTCTTTGCTCCAGGCAGCAGAGCCGGTGCCGATAGCCGGGCGGCTGATCAAAGGCTTTGATCAACGTATCAGGGCGCCACATCTTGCATCGCTCGTCGACCGTTCGGCGGTCATCTTTTCGGGCACCGTCCTCAGCATTATTCATACACCTCATCAAAACTGGGTCGCTGTTGACTTTAACGTCGAGGCGGGTATTCGGGGCACAGTGCCTGGTCACTTTCAGGCCAGGTTTACAACCGCTTTTCTGGATTCCTTTCCACTTCGAACAGGGGAGCGCCTGGTCGTGTTCCTGCATCTTCGTAACGCCGCCGGCTTTACTTCGTTCGTCCTGGGCGGCTGCGGTATATACGAGCGCACAGGAGCCGACCATGTCGACCTGCGGCGTCTTCAATTTTGTCCCCAGCCATTGGTCATTCCCAGTACATCCTTGCCGGAGCCTGTCACTTTCTGGCCGAGACCAGAGTCCAATTTCCCTGAAGAGGCATCGTGGACAGCCTTTTCGCCGCCCCCCGTCAGAAACGCAGTACATCTGGAGGAAAAGTCAGATCAATCGCTCTATGGCGACATTTCCACTGCGGTTCTGCTTCGTTCGTTGAAGCAATTGGCAAGTAATTCTCTGCGTTCCCGGCAGGATGTGATCCTGGATCCACTGCTTGCACGCTAAACGCGTCTGCGGTCTTGCTGCCATACTCGCCCTTGGCCTTCATCTGGTGGTGGCCCATGCTGGAGGTCCGCGCTTTGTAGCTGGCACTTCCTATTTCGATCCATCCCTGACCGGCAATCCCATCGTCTGGCCGAACGGGCAACTTGCATACTTCGTCGATCAGGGGAACCTGAGCGCAAGCGTCAGCAACGCCGCAGCGTCAGCGATCGTGGCAGCCGCTGCCGCTGCGTGGAACAGCGTCCAGACCGCAGCCGTTTCAATCACGCAGGGTGGTCCTCTGGCGGAAGACGTAAGCGGAGCTAACGTTCTTGCGACAGGAGCGGGTATCACGGTGCCGCCGGACATCGAGAGCAATGCCACTGCGACGCCGGTGGCTGTCATTTTCGACACCGATGGTTCTGTCATCGATGCCTTCTACGGCCTGGATGCGAGCGACCCGGACGACTGCATCGACACCGGCGCTCTGAACATGGTTGACAACCTTACCACTAGCGGCTTGATAGCACATGCCCTCATCATCGTGAATGGCCGGTGTACCGGAACTGTCATCCAATTAAAACAGCTGCAGTTTCAACTTATGCGTGCCTTCGGCCGCGTATTAGGCCTCGATTGGTCCCAGGCAAACAATGCCGTTCTTGCAGGCATAAGTCCTCCAAGCTATCAGCAACTCGAGGGTTGGCCGCTCATGCGTCCCATTGACCTCGATTGCAATCAACTGAGCGTTCAGTGCATGCCCAATCCTCTGCAGTTGAGGGCAGATGATGTCGCCGCCATCAGCCGGCTGTACCCTGTCACCCCAACAAACATTGCGCAGTTTACAGCGAAAGCCCTGACATCTTCCTCGACGATTTCGATTCAAGGCACTGTAAGTTTCCGTAGCGGCCAAGGTATGCAGGGCGTGAATGTTGTAGCGTGTCCGATCATCCCGGGTGTCGGACTGACGGACGATCGTTACCCCACTTCCTCGGTAAGCGGCTTCTTGTTCACCGGCAATCGAGGAAGCCCCATCACCGGGACAGCCCACGCCGTTGTCCAGTTTGGTTCGACGGCCCCCTGACTGAAGGCTATTACAACATCACCGGCATCCCGCTCCCTCCGGGTGAAACAGGAGCGGACTACCAGGTGACCCTTGAAGCTGTTGATCCGCTCTACATCGGATCAGAAGCGGTCGGCCCCTACATCCTCGGCTCACCTTCTCCGTCCGGCACCATGCCGAGTGTTATCGTGCACGGGTTGGTGGCGGGCCAATCCGTCGAGCAGGATTTTCCAATTTCCGATGCCGCAGACGATCTTGAGGCGGGCGCCGGCGGCAGTCCCTCCGACCCTGCCGCGATCTCCTCCGCCGGCGAATGGCAGTCGCGCATCGTGACTCCCGGCAAAGCCGCCTGGTTTGGGATCGCGGCGCAGGGCGGTCGCCACTTCACCATTGAAACCCAGGCACTTGATCAGGCAAACAGCGGGCAAAGTGAGAACAAACTGCGTCCGGTTCTTGGTATCTGGAATGTGCTCGATCCCATCAGCGCATTACCGGTAAACGCTGCCATCGCCCCCTTCAATGGCGCTGAGCCTGGCGTGTCTGCGCTTTCCGTCGATACGATTGCCGACGGCGAACTACTTCTAGGCGTTGCTGATCAACGCGGTGACGGCCGCCCGGACTACGCCTTCCACGGGCGCTTGCTCTACGCCGGCAAGGTCACGCCGTCCCGACTTCCGCTTGCCGGAGGTACCATGACCATTACTGGTTCCGGTTTCCGACCTGGCATGACAGTCTCACTGGGTAGCCGGGTTAACGCAGTCATCGAAGAGATCACTGCCCGCACCATCGTCGCCGTGGCACCCCCTTCCTCTGCGTTGACTGGTAGTCTCGACC